>DASPYR010000076.1:0-4508 GCA_035636675.1 Rugosimonospora sp.
ATTTCGCTCCGCGGCGCGATGACTTCTTTACCCGCGTGCTGCGCACGCGAGGCCGCGGGAGCGCTGCTGACTTTTTTGTAGCGCGTGCTTCGCACGCGACGCCGGATTTCGCGAAGGCGTTCGACTGCCACGCCGGCGACCTCATGGTGAAGCCCGCCAGCCAGGTTTGCAGAATCTGGTGACGCGGCACGTTCGGGAATGTAGCGCCGCCCTTCAGGGCCGCATGCCGGACTGAAGCTCGGCGCTACAAAGCGGCGAGCGGGGCAGGCCGGCTCGGGAACGGTCTCGAATATTTATTCGCGCTGCGAGTGTGGTAGGCTAGCGCCACCTTCGGAAATACGATCGAGAGGCACCCGCTTCTGAACCAACGACGCGCTTCGGTTTCTGGAGTCCGGTGGAGTCCACCGGAGTCCCAAACCGGACCTGAAGGCGGCCGCTACACACGAGCTCTTTGTAGCGGCGCCATTTAGGGCGGCACCCGGTTACTTGGCGCCTGATGGGAGGGAAATCCTGTGAACACAAATGATCCGAATAGGCGAATGAGCCGAAGCCTGATATTTGCGCTAACGTTTGCGATCTGCGTGCTGGCGCTGGCCGTGACGATGCGCGCGCGGCCGCAAGCAAAAGCGGCGACTCAGGCCACGGACGCGCAGGGAGCCCCGATGTATCGCGTGGATCCCTTTTGGCCGAAGCGCCTGCCGAATCGCTGGAGCATGCAGCAGGTGACCGGCCTGTACGTGGACGAAAGGAACGACCACGTGTGGTTCCTGAATCGCGGGGCGGCGGCCGATGGCGATGAAATCGGTGGCGGCGACGACCCGCCGCGGATCGCCTGCTGCGTGCGCGGACCCGAGGCCATCGAACTCGACCCCGAGGGCAATGTGGTTCACGCCTGGGGCGGCCCTGGCTACATTCCACAATGGCCGACCGCGTTGCAAACGATCCTGGTGGACCGCGAGGGAAACGTGTGGATCGCCGGAACGGCGGCGCAAGACAGCATTCTCAAATTCTCGCCCGATGGGAAGCTGCTTTGGGATTTCGGCCACCGTCCGCCAAAAGATGCGGGACCGCTCAAGGAAGACAATACGCAGACCGACGTTCTCGTATCGAAGGGGCGTTTCAATCTCGACCAGGATGCCCGTGAGATTTATCTGATTAACTGGAAGCGCGTGCTCGTTTACGATATGGATACGGGCGCGTTCAAGCGCGGCTGGGGCGGCCACGGGATGCCCTTGAGCGAAATTTCCAACGACCCGATTCCGCCGTACAAGTGGACCGGCGCGCCGCCTCCGGAGGAGAAGAACTTCGTGCCCGATTTGCATTTTGTGGAGATTGCCAAGGACGGGCTGGTCTACGTCGGCGAGCGCGGCCAGGACCGCATCTCCGTCTACACCAAGCAGGGCAAGTGGGTGCAGGATTTCTACGTGTCGCCGAACACGCCTTCGCGCGGTCCCGATTGTGGCGGGCTTCCACCCAACACGAAGATGCCTCCCTGCGGAACCACCTACAAAATGATCTTCTCGAAAGACCCGCAACAAAAATATATGTTCGTGGCCGACGGGACCAATGACCTCGTCTGGATTTTGGACCGCAAGACCGGCAAAACGCTGGGCTCGTTCGGGGGCAACGGCAAGTATGCCGGGCAATTCCACTGGATCAACGCTATCGGGATGGACTCCAAGGGGAACATCTACACGGGCGAAGTGGAACAGGCCAAGCGGATTCAGAAATTTGTTCCCGTGGTGACCAGCACCAGCCGCTAGAGGAATCGAATTTCTAGTTGAATCTGGCGCTGCGCACGCAGCCTGCAATTTCAGTCTGTGGTCGCGGTGCGGCGCGAGCGTGCTCTTCTCTGCTGGCGCGATTCCGCAGCCATTGCCGGTGAAGTTTTGTCGATTTTAACCTTCACCTCAGTTTTCCCAGCGACTCTCGCGTAGGCGCAGGCCGCCGCATACACGGCCAGCATGGTCATCACTGGATCAATGGGATGGCGATAGCGTATGGCGCTATGCGTGATGTAGTAGGTCGCGGGAAAAAGAAGCATCGCGGCCGACAGAGGGAACGTCTGAAGCGCGTCCCCCCGGCGCGCCAGCAGCAAACCTAAAAGCGCCAGGAGCGAAAAGATGCTGCAAAAGGATGTATAGGCCGCGCCCGCATGCAACGCGGTCACCCAGGGGTCCGCGTGCTGGTCCCACAGAGCCGTCCACGTATCCACAAAGCGGTCAAAAGACGAATCCAGAAAAGTTCCCGGATGCGCCTTGACGAACGCCACAGCCTGCCTTTGCTTCTCCTGCATATAACCGATTTCGCCCAGCCGGTGCAGCTCAGCGGTTTCGGCCGCATCCGAGGCCGGACTGCGCCACCAGGTCCAGATGATTTTTACGTCGGGGTTATTTCCCAGCCAAAATTCCAGCCCGAAATTTGATTTGATGGGCACAAAGTGCCCGAAGTCGGCATAGTTCCTGGCGGTCCAGGGAACGATGCCAAGGACGCAGGTCAGCACGGCAATTGCAATTGGGCCTTTCCACGGCGCGCCGCCTTTGTGGCGTTGCCACGCGAGCCAGCCTAGGAACACGGGAAGCAGCAGCCCGACCGTGGGATTGGTCAGCAGGGCGAAAGCCCAGCCGATTCCGTACGCCGCCCAGATCAGGCCTTTGTGCGAATGGCGTGCCGCCCTGACCCCTCGTTCCAGCGGCTCGGGACAAGAGGGTGCCGCTACAGGAAGATAAAGCGTGGCGCAAAGGAGCGCGGTGAGAAGAAGCGCGGAGAGGCTCTGGTCCCAAATCCATTCCAGAGGAAAGAGAATGGCGGTCGGAAGCAGGACCCAGGTCCAGCAGGAGGCCAGCGCGATTCCGCTGCCGAAGAGCTTTTTGGCCAGCAAATAAATGGGCCAGCAGGTCAGCGCCGAGAAAATCGAATTCAGCACTTGGCCGAAAATCACGACGTGATACGGATTCATGCTCAGCAGCTTGAATCCAAGCGCCAGAAGAAGCGGATAAACCGGAGCGACCCATGCCGTCGGGCCTTGCATGCCGATGAGAGGCGAGGAAAAGCCATGGCCCAAGGCAAACGACCAGGCTACGTTCCCCGCCTCCTGGCCCACAGGAAACAAGTTCCCGCCGGAGTCATGCGCCAAATAGAGGAAAACGAGACGCAACAGGAGCGCCACTGCCACCGCGGTTGCGGGCGAACGCAGCGCAGCGTGAACGAAGTCCTCTGCAGGAGGTGAAATTTCGATGGTTGATGCCGCGCGCTCCGATGTCTCATGGTCCGATGTCGCTTGGCCCGACGTCATAGGTCAAGCGTCTCATTTCGCGGCTGTCGCACAGATAGAGCTTCCGCCGCCTTGTCCTAACGGTACCCAAATCGAGAGGAACGGAATCTGATGGCGTGGTTGGGGTGCGGGGTGTCCTCGGCGAAATCGGAACATACCGGCATTTGTGCATTGGATCGGACCGACCGGTTCTTTTGCTGTTACCGCGGGGCGGGTATACATACTAACCACTATTGACAAGCTGAACTTTCGGATAATAATGAGTCAGCTTTTTGACGTGGGTACTGGGACTAGGGGTGGGGGTTTGTACGATCAAGCTGCTCTGCAAATAGGAGGGTGTCGTGATGAGACAGATTCGGGGATCGTCTACAGGTGAGCTGCTCTCTCCGTTCCGTTTTTCTAAGATCAACCACAAACTGCTGTACTTGCTCGCGCTGCTCATGTTTCTGCCGAGCTTCGCTTTCGCGCAGGCAGATACAGGAACGATCACCGGCACGGTGCGCGATACTTCCGGGGCCGTCGTACCGGATGCTATGGTCACGGTTCGGAACGCGGCGACCGGCGTGCAACGAAGCACGCAGACCGGGAATGACGGAGTCTACACGTTCCCCGCTCTGCCGCCGGCTTTGTACGACGTGACGGTCAGCAAGACGGGCTTTGCTGATTATAAGGCCCAGACGCAAGTGACCGTGGGGAGCCATATCACTCTGGATGCTCCACTTTCGGTATCGCAGGTGTCGACCACGGTAGAAGTCGTGGCCGTTCCGGTCGCAGAAATCAACACCCAGACGCAGGAGGTCTCGCAGATCATCACGCCGGAACAGGTCGCGAACCTGCCGAGCCTGACGCGCAATCCCTATGATTTCGTGGCGCTCGCCGGGAACGTAAGCGGCGGCGACCGCAGTATCAGCAACAATAACCCGCAGCTCAGCAGTGGGGGCGGCCAGAATAGCGCCAGTTATCGTGGTGCTGGCTACAGCATCAATGGCCAGCGGTTCGCAGACACGGAAGTCCTCCTCGACGGCGTGGAGAATCTGAACATCTTCGATAACACTATCGCTCTGCTCATTCCCCAAGATGCTGTCCAGGAGTTCCGCGTCATCACCAACAACTTCGATGCCCAATATGGACGCGCGGCCGGCGGCATCGTCAACGTCTCCACCAAATCCGGAACGAACGCTTTCCACGGGGACGGCTGGCTATTCAATCGCCTTGCAGCGTACACCGCGAACAC
>DASPYR010000077.1:0-33680 GCA_035636675.1 Rugosimonospora sp.
TTTCGCCGCCTTTCTTCTTGACAATCGAGGGGCTCACGTCCATCTTAAATGGCTTTGCTGGGGTGAATTTTTTCTCTTTGTTGCTTCGCTGGCGAGGATCTTTTGCCGGATACCAAGAAGGTTCGTCTTTGCTTCCACGATCGTTGCTTCGACGGCGCGGCTTCTGCGGCTCTTTTCTCCCGTTTTTACCGGGAGCGCATGAATGCCCGGGCGGCCTTCTCTTACACCGGCATGACGCATCGCGCGGTGCAGCCTTTTGAGGAGGGCCTATTTGACGGCGATGAAAACGTCATCGTCGATTTCAAGTACTCGAGCTCGCCCCGCGTTACCTGGTGGTTTGATCATCATCAGAGCGCCTTTTTGACTGCAGCCGACGCCGCTCATTTCCGTGGCGACCGCTCGGGACAGAAGTTCTACGATCCTGACTACAAGTCATGCACGAAGCTGCTGGCGGATATCACCAGCAGCAAGTTTGGATTTAACATTCAGCCGCTCGCGGAATTGATTCACTGGGGGGACGTCATCGACGGCGCTCAGTTCCCCACCCCCGAATCGGCGGTAGCCCTCAGCGAGCCGGCGACGCAAGTGGCCCTGGTGATCGAAGCGGCGCCGGAATCGGGGCTGGTGCCTCGCTTGATCCCGGAGCTTGCGGATCGCCCCATGGGCGAAGTGGTAAAACTTCCGATGATTGCAGGGCATCTCGGTCCTTTGCTCGAACGGCACAAGCGTTCGATCGAAGTGCTGCGGCAACGCGCGGAGGCCCTCGATGCGGTCGTATTTTTCGACGTCAGCGATCTCGATTTGGAAGGCTACAACAAATTTATCCCCTACCTGCTGTTTCCGCACTGCCGCTATTCAGTTGGAATCAGCGCCTCGGCCACGCGGGCGAAGATTTCCATCGGTTCAAATCCCTGGAATCCGGGCGCCACAGAAAAAAACCTCGCGTCACTGGCGGAACGCTTCGGCGGAGGCGGCCATCCGCGGGTGGCGGCGATATCGCTGAATCCTTCGGAGATCGCGCGTGCCCGCGAGGTAGCGCGCGAAATCGCCGACCAGCTTCGCAGTTAGTTCGAGAATCCCGCCGGTGTTGAGAAAGACGACACTTTCTTCCTGTTGTAGTCACCAATAGTAAGAAGCAAATAGCAGTCGGCCAACTAGATAAAACTCAAGAGGCGGGGCTTGTCTGCTCGGCGATCTTGTATTCGTCCCCGGCCGCTCATCTGGTAAGCTGATTTCGGGGTGACTAACTCAACTGGTAGAGTAGCGGACTCTTAATCCGCAAGTTCAGGGTTCGAGCCCCTGGTCACCCACCAGCTTTTCAGCGCCGCTCCCGTGTGCTGAAGCATTCCCAATCCCAGCGCCGTGCGCCCTGACCAGCGGATGTGGTAATGGAATGTTCCGTCTGGGCGGCCAATGCCCTCATGCGCAGCCGCACCTACCTCAGGGCTCAGAATCAGAGTGACGAAGGCAGATCATCATGGCTAGAAACGTAAAAGGCGTCCTTGGCGCGTGCGAGCGTCGCGATTTTGACGAACTCCGCCGCCCTCAACGGCCATCGCATTCCTTTGCGCTAAGGCTTGTCGCCGGCGGACGAGTCCGGCTGGACCGTGATGGTCACATCGGCGGTCGTCGACAGTGCTCCGTCGTCGGCGGTTGCGCGCAGCACATATGTCCCGGCCGCGGCAAAGCGCGCGGTCGTGACCGCTTGGCCGTTGCTCACCGCGATCGGTCCAGCGGAGTCAAATATGACCCTCGCCGGACCGCGATATTCGAACCACTTGACGGATAGTCCGGCGGGGCGGCGCCCGGTAGCCGAGTTGGTTTGAGCTTGAGGAATTGCTCCCGGACGGGGCGCTGGAGCGGGGCGCGCCTTGGGAAGCCCATCATCGCTCACCAAGGCAGTTAACCGAACCGCACTCGTCAGCTCCGCTGGCGGAACTGGTGGAATCCTGATGTACGGAGGCTTGTTGGGATCGTCTTCGCCAGGATTCAAATTTCCGTGCGTCTGGATTAAGCGTTCGAGAATCTCCTCCTCCGGCAGCAGTTGGGCGTAGGCCTTTTCCGTGCGGCCATGGGCAGTGATGGTCCAGACCAGTTCCTGCTGCCCCCAATCCTTTGGCACCTGGACTCGAAAGACCCAGGACTGCCGCCTCGGAAGGAAGTAGGTGGGCTGGCCGCGATCAGGTTCGCCGGGTTCAAGTTTGTTTTCGGGTCCGGCCGGGATGACGAGTTCTTCCTTCCAATTGCGGTTGAAGTAGCCGAACACGAACGTGAAAGTCCCGTCCGGGTTTCGCAGCCATCCCTCGTAGACCGGCACTACGTCCTGGCCCCTCGAAAATTGCGTTTGGGGATTGTAGGTCGGAAGCTGCGACAATCCTTGCGCGCCCGTCCTGTGTGCGCCGCCGGGCAGAAAACTGCCGGCCAATACGCAGATCACCACGCGGACGCCTGTCCTCATTGCTTCAAGCGGCTGTCGAGGTGATCTTGCTCGTCCGTCTTCGTCATCTTTTTTCTGGCTTGGACTCGCTGTTGGAAGTCGGCCTCATCCAGATAGTACAGGCTGACCCACGCAAAACTCATCTCATCGATGGTCCGCTGGCCATATCCAACCCAGTTTTTCGGATTCGGATTGTATCTGTTATTCACCGAGTTATCGTGCCAGGTGGTGATGTGAATGATCGTGCCGGCAGGCAGCAGCGGGGCCACGTCCTCGGCATAAGGGTAGGTGATGCTCCAGCCGAATTGGTAATCGCTCACGCAACTGAGCGTCTCAGTCCGCGCCGGCCCCGGGCGCGCTGAATCTGGCCGAACGTCCGGATAGATCGCCTCCATGCATTGGGCCTTGCCGCGGGTGTGAAAGTGGGGCTGAAACGCCGAAATCAGCGCAGGCTTTTGCAGACGGAAGTAGCCATCGCTGCGGGTAATCTGGCCGGCTGGGAGATCGAGTTCGGTGACGTCTCCCATGTGTTGGGTGAACGTCACGTACTTGGGCACGAACCCCTTCGGGTGGAACTTGAACCCCACGGAGACACTGACGGGAGTTTCCTGGCCGGACGGATGGAGATGGAGGTTGAGATGGATCTTGGAGCCCGCCCTGATCAGGCGGCCCGAATTTTCCGGAAAGAGGTCGGCGTTCTTGCCTACGGCATATTCATTCAAGAACAGCCCGACCGGGTCCGCTTCCGGGTCCTCGACCAAGTTTGTAGTCGCGTGGTGCACAACCTTAAATCCGGAATCAGGCTTGGTCTCCACGGCCGAGAGGTACATGTCCTCCTTAAAGCCGGGATCCAGGTCGATGTCGTAATACTCGTCGCCTCCTTTGGCTTTCAGCGTATATGGCTTGGGCATGGAGATGACGAAGTCCGGCGTTCCGATATGCCACTTGTCTGGGTCGCTGAATTGCCGCGGGGGCGGCATGTCCGCCGGGTTGCCCTCGAGGGCGCCCTGATCCACCCAATTCGAAATCGTAGCGATCTCGGCGTCGGTCAAGGATGGATCGTCCTTAAATTTTGTGATGCCGATGCTCCGATCGATGTGCCAGGGCGGCATCTGGCGACGGACGACCTTTTCCTTGATCGCGCGAGCCCAGGGCCGCGCGTCCTGATAAGTCAGCAGAGACATCGGAGCAATCGATCCGGGACGATGGCAGATCTGACAGGAGAGCTGCAGGATGGGAGCCACGTCCTTGGTAAATGTGACCTCGCGGGGCGGCGCCGGCTTGTCGGAATCCGCGCCGAGCGCAGCGGATTGCGTCATGCCTGCAAGGGATACAACGAGAAGGATCGAAAAGCCTATGCGCACGGTGCCCTCCTAAGTCGGACGATTACCCATGGGTACCTTTTGGCTCCCAGTTGCCGAGCAGTATACACCCGTGGCGCACAGTCCAGCGCGTCGGCGCAAAGTGCCACCGCCGAGCCGCTCCCTGTCACCGCTTTCCCTGGGCGACAGGCCACAGAAGATTGTATGCGGACGAGTTCAGGTGTATGTTACCGGCAAGTTTTCTAACCAAAATGCAAATCTTGCAATTACGCAAATCACGCCAGAGGCCGTGACGGATCTGAGACGACTTGGAGGTGACGTATGAGCGATCAAGACCGCCGAGGTTTTTTGACCCGCGCGTTAGGCGCACTTGGACTGGCGGTGGCGGCCAGTACAGCGGACGCCTTGGCTGCGCCGGCACAGACGGCGGGTGCGGCTTCCGCCGTCGGCAGGGAAAAGTATCGGATCGACGTGCACCACCATTACGGGCCGCCGACATGGGTCGCGGCGATGAGGGGCAATCCGCTGCTGCAGGCTCCGAACACGACCTGGACGCCGGAAAAATCGCTCGAGGATCTAGATCGGGGCGGCGGAGCCGCGGCGGTGCTGTCCATTACCAATCCGGGGCTATATCTGGGCGACAAAGCCCAGGCAGTCCGGCTCGCGCGAGAGTGCAACGATTTCGGGGCGAAGGTGGTGCAGGCGCACCGGGCGCGATTCGGGCTGTTTGCCGCGATGCCGCTGCCAGACGTGGATGCCACGCTTAAGGAGGTCGAGTACGCCTACGATCAGCTCCACGCCGACGGGATCGGGTTCATGACCAGCTTCGGCGACACGTGGCTCGGAAATGCCGCCTACAGGCCGGTGATGGAGGAACTCAATCGGCGCAATGCCGTCGTTTTTGTGCATCCAACGGCAGCCGATTGCTGCAGGAACCTCAACTACGCTCCCGGAGTCCATCCGGCAAGCATGGAATACGGTACGGATACGACGCGCGCGATCACGGGCGTCTGCTTCAGCGGCGATGCCGTGCGCTTCCCGAATATTCGCTGGATCTGGTCGCATGGCGGCGGTTCCATGCCGTTTCTGGCGGGGCGCATTGCAGGCGCAGCAAGCAACTTCAAGCAGCAGTTGCCCAATGGCTTGATCGCCGAGCTGAAGAAGTTTTATTACGACCTGGCTGGCGCCGCGAATGCGGGCGTAGTCGCTTCGCTGCGGCAACTGGTGGGCCCGGACAAGATCATGTTCGGAACGGATTTCCCGCCTGGAGGACACATCCTGGAGACCGCGCAGGAGATTCGATCGCTGCATATGTTCAGCGAGGCCGAATTGAAGCTGGTGGAGCGCGATAACGCCGTAAAGCTCCTGCCGCGCCTCAGGGCTTCGTAAAACGGCTCCGAGTGGACCTTCGCCGGGTGTGCTCCGCGCGCCTCTAGTGCCGTTCCAAGTTGATCCGGCGAGAGGTTCGGCCCAAAGAGCCTGCGATTGGTTGTGGGGTGGCCTAGTAGAGAATTTGGTGCAAATAGTTGGAACGGCACTAGCGGCTGCTCGTTGTCGTTTGGCGCGGAACCGCCTTGCCATACACCTCGATCGTGCCCAGGTGAATGTACCCGCCGGTGCCATGGCCGCTGCCGGGCATCAGGTCCACGAACCCTACTTCATCCACTTTACTCAGGTCGGGATTGTTGACCCAAATTTGATTCGCGGGGCCATTCACGCCAAGCGTGACCACTCGATTCGGATCCAGCTTGATCCAGCGCACATCTGCCAGTGCGAACTCGCGCACGTTGAACATGGCGACGGACGAGTCCGTGTGGTCTCCCACGAGCAGAGTTCCATCCGCGAGCTTTACCACGGGCCGCACCTCGTGAAATCCGGAGGTCTTGACCATCCACCGTATTCGGCCCAGCCCGGTGAGGTCCACGTAATTATTCTTCGGCCGGAAAGTGATGGCAAAGGGCCCTGTGCAGGCGCCCGACCACACCGTGAACGGCGTGCTTTCGCTTCCCGGCGTGCCGGAGGTGAGCAATTCCTTGGCGGCGGGTCCGTATTGTTTGAGTTCAATATTCGGATCGGCGATATTTTCCTGAACGACCGGAACTTGGCCGTTTTGGCTCGCGGGCCGCACCCATTCGACCTTGAAGACTGGGGACGCATTGGACGCGCGCGGACCCTCACCGCCCTGCGCGGCGGGTCCCTGCACTCCTCGCCCCTGTCCTCGCTCGGTCTGCTGCGCGAATAGCGGTCCGCTCCAAACGGTTCCCAACGCCAACAGAATTCCCAAGATCGCCCCGAGAGAAACGCGATGTCGCATAGAAGCCTCCCGTCTATGGATGCGGCCTACTGGCGCTCTTCTTCTCGCCTGTCACAAGCCGGTAGGCGAAGCATACGCCGCGCGACGCGCCGCTACAAGCGGAACGGAAAGCGCTGGCAGTGCCGATTCGCAATGATTTTGGCTGGCTGCAAAACGCGCGCGATGAAGTTCAAATAAGATGGAACGAGAATCAAATATTGACGCGCTGCATGGCTTCCTGCGGATAGCGCGCGCCGGCGGCCGCTCCGAGAGGCGCGGCGCGGTCCAGGCGCGAAAGATCGGCGGCCGTCAATTTCACCTGCAAAGCGCCTAGGTTCTGTTCGAGGTAACTCCGCCGTTTCGTGCCCGCGATAGGGACAATATCTTCGCCGCGGGCCAGCAGCCAGGCCAGCGCTAACTGCGCGGGTGAACAGCGCTTTTGCGCCGCCAGTTCCTCGATGGCTTTCACGATGGCGAGATTGCGATCCAAATTCTGGCCCTGAAAACGCGGCGAATTAGGCCGGTAGTCGCCAGGCTCAAAATCCTTCTGGGTGCGGAAGCGCCCAGTAAGAAATCCCCGGCCGAGCGGGCTATAGGCGACAAAGCCGATGCCAAGTTCGCGGCAGGCGGCCAGGACTTCTGCTTCGGGATCGCGTGTCCAAAGCGAGTACTCGCTTTGCAAAGCGGTGATGGGATGCACGGCTGCGGCGCGGCGCAGCGTTTTTGGGCCGGCTTCGGAGAGTCCGATGTGGCGAACCTTGCCCTCCTGTACCAGTTTGGCCATGGCGCCGACGGTCTCTTCGATGGGTACTTCGGGATCGACGCGATGCTGATAATAAAGATCGATGTGCGCGACGCCCAGCCTGCGCAGACTTGCTTCGCAAGATTGCGCGACATACTCCGGCCGGCCATTCACGCCCAGCCAGCGGCCATCGCTCGCGCGCACATTGCCGAACTTGGTCGCGAGAATGGCTTGTTCGCGCCGGCCCCGCAGGGCCCGGCCAACGAGTTCCTCATTATCTCCCCGCCCATAGACATCCGCAGTATCGAGAAAATTCACGCCCAGATCGAGCGCGCGGTGAATCGTGGCGATCGATTCGGCATCGTCGGTTGCGCCGTAGAATTCGGACATGCCCATGCATCCCAAGCCAATGGCCGAAACACTCAGGCCGCTCTTTCCCAAGAGCCTTCGAGGCAATGGAGTGTTCATCGGTGCGGATGTGGCGCTCATGTCGTGCTCCTGTCCTAGGAATTGGTGGGCGGCTTAGTTTGACCGCGGAGCGTGAAGTTAACAAGCCCACAATCAAGTGTTCAGCAATCTGGTCAGAGGACGCCGGTGCGGCCACCGGAGAGTTCAAAACGGTAGCCGAAAATCCTCTGAACGGCTTAGAGTCGCGAAGCCGCGACCCACAACATGCGTATCGTTGCAAAAGCTTTACAGGCGCAAGTGAGCCGCAGCCTATAGCCGAAGCGGCTCACGTGTGCGCTATGGAGATGTTAGTCGCCGGCGGCGACACCCGCGGCGGGCTGAAGTCGCGCCGCAAGCTGCCGCGTGTTCTGCGTAATTCGGCTGCCCTGGCGCAGAACGTCACCCAACCGCCCGGCCAGTTGCTGGCGCGCGCGCCATAGCCGCGCTTTGAGCGTGTTGCGCGAAACTCCCAGAGCTTTGGCCGCTTCGTCCGCGGAGAGACCTTCCAGCTCGCGCAGCTCGAAAGCGTTGCGCAACAGCGGCGAAAGGTCCTGCAGATTTTCTTTCACCCGCGCGGAAAGCTCGGCGCTTGCGTAGAGCTGTTCCGGGCTGGGATGCCCGTCGGCGAAGCGCTCCGCCATCGGCGTTTTATCCTCGGTCGAGTCGTCGAGCGATAAAGCGGGATGCGCGCGCTTGCTGCGGCGCCGCATCAGCGCGGCATTGATGACAATTCGCGTCATCCAGGTAGAGAATTGTGAACGGCCCTCGAACCGCGGCAGATTGCGGTAGGCGGACAGCATGGCTTCCTGCAAAGCGTCCTCGGCGTCTTCTGGATTGCCGAGCAGCCTCAGGGCTGTTTGAAACAGTGCGCGGCTGTGCTGGGCGAACAACATTTCCAAAGCACCCTCTTCGCCCGCGATGGCCTGACGAACAAGTGTCGCCTCGTCGGGAGTTGTCCGGCTGATTGTGTAGTTGAAGTTGCTTGTATGGGTGGTTCTGGCATTGGCTTCGCGTGTGTTCATTTTCCCTCCCCCTGACTTCCCCCTGATAACGCCGCAATGCTCTTCTTGCTTTCGCCTTCACAATCGTGCGCCGGGAACGCCGCGCCCGTTATGCGGGCGATCATGGCGCGCACCATGCAACCATTGCCTTCGAGCCTGGCGCCGGCGTGAAAAATCCTGCTGAGTAGCTCGTTTCCCGCTTCATCGATGAAAGTCACGTTAGAAAGTCTCACGATGAGCTCGGACCGCGCTCGGCTACGCTCGGCCTCCCAGGAGCGCTCAAGCTCCTGAACCCAAGGTCCCGCCAAGCGTCCCTCGACCTCGAGCAAAACGTGTTTTTGCGGCTCCTCGTCTTTAACTGAAATCTTTAGCATTAGCGTTGTACCTGCGTATGGTTAACGTATTATCGAAATCTGGTTAATGCATTTTGTGGGCCAGGAAACCGCGGCCGGGCTATGCGGATAAGTCGTTCGGAATCAGCGGCGGATTTTTAGAATTGGCTTTGGTGCCGAAAACCAAGTGCCATAATCCCGGCACGCCGTCGGCATTTCGGCACCAATCTCGCGGAGGTAGTTTTAGATTTGAAAACGTGCTTCCGCTGCTCCCATTTTGGGAACTCACCGATGCAATTCTGTCGATGCGCTCCTAACAGGCTTCTGTTTACGCCAATCGGCCTGCACTTTGAATCTTCTCTTCAGCGCGGACAATCTCATCGGTGTCATGCCGGGCGCTGCTCTGCGCGAGCCAATTTGGGAGATAATGAAAGAATGCAGATATCGATATTCGCCGCGTTTGTGGCGGGGCTTATCTCTTTTCTCTCCCCTTGTGTTCTGCCACTGGTTCCCGGCTATATCTCCATGCTCTCCGGCATCGGAGTGGAGCAACTGCGGCAGGGAGAAAGGCCGCGCGGAAGTCTGCTCACGTCTTCATTGGCCTTCGTGATTGGCTTTTCCGTCGTATTCATCACCTTCGGCGCGTCGGCCAGCGCTGTGGGCCAGTTTCTGGTGCGCAATCGCAGCTTGCTCGCGCCTTTTGCCGGGGCGATTATCGTGCTCCTTGGCCTGCATCTCATCGGCTGGCTGGGACGCATTCCCGTGCGCGGCGGCCTAGTGATCGGAGGAGTGCTGCTGGCGCTCGCCGCAGCGGTGTGGATTTGGCTCGGCGGAAACGAAATTTGGGGATTCGGCCCAGCGCAATTGATCTCCGTCGCGCTGATTTTCCTGGTTGGTCCTATGCTCACGCGCTGGCTCAATCGCGACATCCATTTCCGCAATCTGGGAGGCCAAAGCCAGCAAGAGCGCGCCTCTGGGCCCTTTGCGCGCGTTGCTAGCGGCTTTCTGCTCGGCTTTGCCTTCGCTTTTGGCTGGACTCCCTGCATCGGGCCAATCCTGGCCGGCGTGCTGGCCATGGCCGCCACGGCCGAGACGGTTTCGCGCGGCATTTTTCTTCTGGCCTTCTATTCCGCCGGCCTGGCAATTCCGTTTCTGCTCACGGCGCTGGGCATCAATCAATTTCTCCGCTTCTACCAGCGCTTTCGCCGCCACCTGCATGCGGTCGAAGTGGGCAGCGGCGCGTTGCTGCTGGCAGTGGGCTATCTGATCTTCTTCAATCGCCTGACCTGGCTTTCGGGTAAACTGAGTTTTCTAAACGTTTTTGTAAAGTGAGGAGCACGCCATGCGAGGAAAGTTCTTAGCGGCCCTGATGATCAGCGGCATTTTGGCCTTGCTTCCGCTGGCGGGCTGCAAACAGAAAGCGGGCGAGAACGCAAACCTAGGCGCGAACAGCACAGCCTCCGGAGCCGCGCCAGAAGCCAGCTTGGCCATTCCCACGCTCGAAGGTTCGACCGCCAGCCTGGATCAATACAAAGGCAAGGTCGTGCTCGTAAATTTCTGGGCCACCTGGTGCGATCCCTGCAAGACAGAGATTCCCTGGTTGATCGAGTTCAATCACAAGTATGGGCCCAAGGGGCTCGTTATCCTGGGCATAGCGATGGACGATGAGGGCAAAAAAGCTGTCGAGCCGTGGGTAAAAACCAAGCGCTTCGACGTCAACGGCCAGCAGGAGGCTATGGACTATCCGATTCTCCTTGGTAATGACAAAGTGGCCGATAAATTTGGCGGGATTCTGGGCTTGCCCACGAGCATGCTCTATTCACGCGATGGCCGAAAGATCAAGACAATTGTGGGCCTAATCAATTACCAGGATTTGTCGAAAGCGCTGGATAGCCAACTCTGAACCGCCGCCGAGCTCTTTTTATCGCCCGAATAATAATGAGTGACTCGGGGTAACGCCAAGCCCCTGCAGCTCCCTTACTTGCGCACAAGCCGGCTTGGCAGGACTTCGCAGGAGTCTGCATTTCCAGGGAATAGAGTTTCGCTTTTTATTCGTAACGGCTTTCGCCAGTACTACATCGATTGCTGTATGGCAGACTCAGGTCTTTGCTGTATGATCTGGTACTCCACCCGGAGGTCCGCCAATGCCTAAGCTAGAGCTGTTAGTAGCAGACGATCACGATATCGTGCGCCGGGGCCTTCGCGACCTGCTCGAAAAGCAGCCTGGCTGGAAGGTCGTTGCTGAGGCGACCAATGGGAGAGAAGCGGTCGAGAAAACCAAGGAATTGAAACCCGACGTCAGCATTTTGGATATCAGCATGCCGTCTCTCAACGGACTGGAGGCGGCGCGGCAGATCGTGGCCAGCGGATCCCCAACCAAGGTGCTCATTCTCACTGTGCACCATTCCGATCCACTCATTCAGCAGATGCTGAAGGCTGGCGTGCGAGGTTATGTATTGAAATCCGACGCCGCCAGCGAGTTGGTCCACGCCGTTGAAGCTGTGCAACGGAATAAGACCTTCTTCACTTCCAACGTGCCGCAAGTTTTCCTGGACGAACGCAAGAAGCCGCCAAAAAATAATGGGCAGGATCACGCTCTTCGGCTGACGCCTCGGCAGCGTGAAATCGTGCAGCTTTTGGCGGAGGGCAAAAATAGCCGCGAGATCGCCGCCACGCTGGGAACCACCTTCAAGACCGTCGAAACGCACCGCGCCAACATCATGCGGCGGCTCGAATGCCATTCGGTGACCGAACTCGTTCGCTACGCCATTCGCAATGACATCATCGAGGCGTAATTAGCGCTTCTCGGATACACGCTTGGGGTCAAAATTCGCAATTTGGCGCGCCGCGCCGGTCAGTTCGAGGATATGCATGCCGGTGTTGGCGCGATCCACGATGTAGATGTAGCCGCGGTCATCGACGTCCACGTTATTTGTCTGAATCGCCACCTTGCAGCGCTGATCCGCACCGGTGCCCACGCAGCGCTTGTCCGTTTTGTCTGTAATCGCGGGGATGTAGTAAGCGATCTCCTTAGGGTGGAAGGGGTCGCGAATGTCGAGAGCACGTACCCCGGCATTGAAATGCGCGATGAAAACAATCCGCCGATAGTAGACCGGCGTGAAATTTTCATTGCTCGAATGCGTGCCAAACCGCCCGCCGCGGTCGCAGAAATTGCCGCTGCCCTCGGGGACGGTCCACGTGGCTACGCCGAAAGGATACCTTTCATTGGTGATGTCTAGGACGCGCACCATCTGCCTGTTTTCGAGGCATTCGTTGCCGGTGGTCTCGCCTACGGACAAGAGAAAGTCTCGGTGCGACTGATTCGGCTTGCCGGTGGTGTCCGCCTCGCCGTGTTCCATGCCCGCGGCAGCCGCGGACACGCGCGGCTTTTGCTTGGCGAATTCCGGCAGATCCATTCCCAGCAATGGGTACGCCGAATGCGAACCCGCATCGGGAGGCAAATCGAGCCTGACAATCTGCGGGTAGAGTAAATTCGCGTCCGTGGGCTCCTTCGGTCCGTTCAGGAGTTTATTTCGATCGACAATTTGCACGATGCCGTTGCCGTTGGTCCCATAGCCAAAGTAGACGCGATTGCCGCTGGGGCCCGTGGACATGGGGCCGTGCAATTCGGTTGGCGCAGGCCCGGTCGAACCGGGCTGCTGCCCCGGCAAGCCAAAATCACGGATGAACACCGGGTGTGCCGGATCGCTGAGATCATAGATCTGGGTCATGCGTCGGACGCGCCAGCCGGGCTCGCCGGAAACAAGGTAAGCGATGCCCGTGTCGCACTCCCACCAGCTCTTGTGCGTATCCACCAGGCCGCTGACGACCACGGTCACACGGCTGGGTTTCGTCGGGTCCGTCACGTCCCAGATTTCGTGCGCCGATCCGCCAAACGTGCGCAGCAGGTACACCTTGTTTTTGTCCGCATGAGGAAGCGAGCTGCCGTCACACACGCGGGCCATCTGTGCTCCACCAGTTTCGGCACTGCCATTCTTGGCCGGCTCGCCCGGAATGTGCGAGAGATAGCGAGGATGGGCCGGATCCGTCACGTCGACGAGAGAGGTGCCGTTATCCTCCTGCTTCCCGGTAAGCGGATTCATTTGCGAGCCGCCGTGATGGCCAAGATAGGCGATCCAGCGCTGCCCTTGCTGGTGAATGGTGGGCTGATATGAGCTGCGATTTTGCAGATCGTTATAGCCAACCACTTGCATATTGCTCTTCTCTTCCTTCTGCGGCTGAGCCGCCGCAGCCATAGCCAGAAGAATGACCAGCCCTGCCAGCGGCGAGCGCCGAAGCATGGTTGTGAGATGCGCGGCCAGCGGAAAGTTGTTTGACATTGGGCTCCCTATCGAATCGAAGTTGGAACAAAGGCCAGCTGCCTGTGGGTTGGGAGAATATCACTGCGGCCTGCGGAAGAGAAGCTGCGGAAGAGCAAACGGCGGTTGAGGTTAGTGAGTGTCATTCGGGCTGTGGTTCGGATTCCAAGGAGCTCGCTCCGAGTTGGTCCAGGGCGGGTTCAATCCTCTGACGGCTTTCCCAAAAGCCGGCCCACAAGTCGCCTTTCTCTTTGAGCCGCCTGAAGAGATTCTTCATATTGAACCTTTCCGGCTTCAGAGTAGGCCGTAATTCTTTTATATCCACTGGCGCGGATACGGGCGCTTTGGGAAACGCACGAACGGTGTAAGGCGCGGCGAGCGGCCTCCCCTGTGAATTCTGCGTTACATCGATCAGCACGCGGCCGGGCCGGCGCTTGGCTACCATGCGCTCCTGCGTCACGAGGCCCGGATGTTCGGCAGTAACGAGTTGCGCGAAGATTTCTCCAAACATCCTCAACTGCTCGAAGCTGTAAACGCGTTCGACTGGCAGATACAGGTGAAATCCGGTGGCGCCCGAGGTCTTCATGAATATTTTCAACCCAACCCGCGTGAGTTTTTCGTATAGGGCGCGGGCAATTATGAGGACATTGGAGAATTCGGTGCCTTCGGCGGGATCCAGATCGAAGAAAAAATAGTCCGGATGCTCCTGGTCATCACGCCGGCTCGACCAGGGATTGTGGTCGATGCAGCCCAGGCCGGTGAGATAGAGCAGCGACGCAAGGTCATTGGCGATTACATACTGCACATCTTCACGCTTTCCTTCTGATGGGATTGACACCGTTTCGATCCACTTGGGCAGGCCCTCCGGCATGTTCTTCTGGAAAAACGCCTGCCCCTTGATTCCGTCAGGATAACGGCGCAGTACCAGGGGCCGATCCTTGAGGAATGCAAGAAGATATTTCGCAACGCGATAGTAGTACGCGATCAAATCGCGCTTGGTGTAGCCGGACTCAGGAAAAAATACCTTGTTGAGATGAGTCAGCCGGAAGCGCTTGCCCTCGAAATCGAGGGTGACCGACTCCTGCTTCCCGGAAAAGAGCTCGCTTTCGATATCTTCTTTTTCGCTCAGCACTGTGCCCACAATTTCGAGCGAGCGAACGATCGCAGGCCCGGGCGCCGGCGCGGCCTGTGGCGCCACTTCGTTTTCCCAGCGGCATTCTTCCGGCTCGACGTCGCTGCGCAAAGCAAGGAAGACCGGGGCGCGCAAGCGTGGCTCCTGAGTCCAGCCGAGGAAGCCCGCGTGCGCGACCAGCTCGGGCTTGGCCCAGAAAGCCTTCTCGTTGGTCTCGGGAATTTTGTCGAAGGGGCACTTGTCGATTTCGCGCTCGCGTAGTTTCTTCATCAGCAATGCGCGCATCTTTTCGTCCATTCCCGTCCCGGCATGGCCGACGAAGCGCAGCGCCCTGCCCTGGTAAAGACCGAGCAGCAAGGACCCGAAATGGGTGCGGCTGCCGCGCGGCGCGGTCCAGCCGCCGATGACCACGTCCAGAGTTTTTGTGGTCTTCAACTTCACCCAATTCTGGGAGCGTGCGCTGGCGTAAAAGCTATCGATACGTTTTCCGACGATTCCTTCCAGGTCTTGTTGCCGGGCTAATTCAAACAGATCTTTGCCGCGTTCCAATTGATGATCGGAAAAGCGAAATTCGCGGCTGGGGTCCAGGATGCCGCGAAGAAAAGTTTTGCGCTCCAGCAAGGGGACTTCCCGCAGATCATATCCATCGCAATAAAGCAGATCGAACAAATAGTAGGTCACCGGATAACGTGAAAGCAGGTCGGGCGAAGGCCGCTGCACATTCATGCGCTGCTGCATGCGCTCGAATTCGCTGCGCCCTTTTTCATCGAGGACGACGATTTCGCCGTCCAAAACGGCGCGCTTGGCGCTGATGTGCCGCGGCAAAGCGGCCAATTCGGGATACTGGTGCGTGACCTCGTTGCCGGCACGCGAGCGCAAACGCACTTCCCCATGCTCGACCCACGCCAGCGTCCGAGCACCATCCCATTTGATCTCGAAGAGCCAGCCGGGGCCTGAAAACGGCCGCTCGATGAGTGTCGCCAGCATCGGAGAGAGAGCGGCCGGCATGGGGGCCTCGCGCACGCCCTCCAACTCGGCCGGCTGGAGCGGGATCGGGTTTCGCTTCGGAGGCGATTCCGAGGCAATCTCGTCAAGCGTACGGCCGGTAAGGACGGAACCATCGTGCTGGTCAATATCCCACGCGGAATCGACAGCATCGTCCTGGTGCTTGATCATCAGCCATTCGGGTTGCTTCTGGCCGCTTCTGGTCCGCACCAGAACAAAGCTGCCCGCGAGCTTCTCGCCCGCTAATCTGAACTTGATTTCCCCGCGGGCTAATTGCTCCTGCGCGCCCCGCTGCCCTTCGACGCGAAATCTGCCGCGATCCCAGACCATCACCGTACCCGCGCCATAATTGCCCGCGGGAATGATGCCCTCGAAATCGGCATAACTCATGGGGTGATCTTCAGTCTCTACCGCCATGCGCTTATCGGCGGGATTCAAGGACGGCCCTTTGGGCACGGCCCACGACTTGAGCACGCCATCGATCGCCAAGCGGAAGTCGTAATGCAGGCGGCGCGCGGCATGCTTCTGCACCACGAATGTGCCTTCGACTTGCGGAGCAGGCTTGGCGGAAGAGGGCTCGGGAGTGCGATCGAACCGGCGCTTTCGGCTATATTCCTCGAGGCGGGACATGAATTCATTTTAACTGAGGTATTCGAAGGCGCGCGTGGTGACGTCGATACGCAGAAGGTTGGAGCTCGAAAGCAGAACGGAATTGCTTCGCGAAAGGCGCTACCGGGAAAGAACGCTAACTCATTTCTACGGTGATTTCAGCCGAGGGGAAAACGACCTCAATGGCGGTGCCCCAATCGCCGGTGCGAATTTGCATATGCCCGCCCAGATGGGTCACGCGTTCGCGAATCCCACTGAGGCCTACGCCCGAAGTTCTCTCCTGATCGCCGCTTTCCCGTGTCGTCGCCGCCATGCCCATGCCCTGATCTTCGACTTTGAGCCGGACCTGCTTATTCGCAAAGGACAAGGAGATGCTGGCGGTCGAGCTGTTGGAATGGCGGTGCACGTTCGTGAGGCACTCTTGCACGATGCGAAACAGCCCTAGCTCGAGCTCTCGCGGGAGCCGCCCCATGTCCTTAGGCACATCGAGGCTAACCTTGATGCGGCTGCGTTCGGAAAACCCCGACACATACCAGGGTAGAACGCCGGCCAAGCCAAGCTCTTCGAGCAAGGGCGGATGAAGAAGATAAGAGATCGTGCGAACCTCAGACAGGGCCTGATCGATGAGTTTCGAGCATTCCTCGACGTAAGCAGCGGCCCGAGGGTGGATGGGACCGAGATGCTCTTGGGCGAGGGAAAGGTTCAGCTTGGCCATGGAAAGCAATTGCCCGGCGCTATCGTGCAAATCCCGGCCGAGTTTACGCCGCTCTTCATCTCGCAGATTCAGGAGATGACCGGAGACCACTCGCAATTGCTGCTCGGTACGCTTTAACTTCGTGAGGTCGGTATCGAGGTGCACGCGCCCGAGGGCTGCGCCGGCATTATTCCTCCAAGCCATCCAGCGGCTGGCGACCGTAATCTGGATTCCCTGGCGCGTGGTTTTTTTTAGCTCGTATTCCCAATAACCTTCGCGCCGCAGGATATTTTCAATCTGAGCGAGTGGCCGGGGTAGTTCCGCTTTCACCAATTCGAGAAAAGCCTTGCCGAGAGCTTCGCTTTCCTTCCATCCGTAAAGCCGTTCGGCCGAGGGATTGCAGGCGAGAATGTTGCCGGCGGGATCAACCAGAGTGATGGCGTCGCGGGAGGACAGGAATAATTGCCCGACTCCGCTCTTCCATTCTTCTGCGGCCTTTTTCTGTTCCTCCGGAGCCAGCGGGCCGGATGCAGCGGGTTTCTCGAAAACAGGCGGGGCGCTCCTTTGGGCATCCGGTCGCATGGCTGGCCAAATTAATTATACGGGAGCACTTTTCAACGCGGTTGCCGCGAAACTCTGGAGCGATTGCTCCATGAGCATATTCAACCCGATTCCCAGCCGCCTCAAATCAGAAATCAACGGGAGGAGATCGGTGACGGTCAGATTTTTTTGGATCAGTTGGTAGGCGGCTTCCTCCACGACGCGGAAGTCCTTGGCAATATTCGCAGCAGAAGCGCCGCCGCGGGCTCTCCATTGCCCATATTGCGCAGCCGAACGCAAGGCATCGGGCTTGGGCTTATTGCCTTGCTGATCCATGAAATCAACGACCGCACGCAGGAATCCAGAAAGGAACCCGGCGAGTTCCTCGAGAGAATTCGAGGAGGCCTTGGCATCGCGTTCGATCCCCGCAAGTATGCCGGCTTGAAGCTCAGCGCTGTTTTCCTTGAGGAGAGCGGAGATGCGCTTCGCTTCGGCCTTGCCGGCGGGTCTTTCGAGCTTGCCCTTCAGGGCATTAACGAGCGAATCGATTTCCACCGGCTTCACGAGGTAATCGTCCACCTGGCTGTGGATCGCCTGCAAGGCCGTCTCGAACGCGGGATAGCCCGTCAAAATAAAGATGGAGCAATTGGGCTGAATATGCCGCATGCCGCTGGCCACCAGGAAGCCATCGCCTTCCTCGCCGATATTCAAATCGGTCACCAGTGCATCGAACTGAAAAGAATTAATCTCGAAAAGGGCATCCGCGACGCTCTCCGCAACGTGCACTTCAAATCCTGCTTTCTCCAAAATGGGCGGCAGGGTGAGACGGATGCTCGGTTCGTCGTCCACAAAAAGCACCCGCTTGCGTCCTTTGTTTTCAGCCATCGTCCTCCCCTCCGGCAAGCGCTAAGCAGCTTCTCCTCAGGCTTCCGTATCCGCTTCCGATCGGCGATCGTGTTTCTTCAGACTCAAAGCTCTGTCCGCAAGGTCCAGATAATGCTCGAGCCGCGAGGGCTCGCGCGTGCGCTCTCCCAGAGGAATCAGGCGCGGTCCCTCATCGCGGGCCGCGTCGTCGCTAGGCGGCAAGAGCTCAACGCGTTTTTTCATCCGCTTTCGCTCGCTTCGCGGCCCCGGATTGTCCCGAGCTTTCATGGCCTAGAGCCGGATGAACTTCCAGTTGCGGCACCGCGGGAGCCTCCCCCGGCTCCGCTCCCGCCATCCTGCGCTTGCGATTCTCGATTTCACGAAGCTCCCGCAGGATGTCCGCTTCCTGGCGAACATACTCCTGCTCGGAGATTTCGCCGGACTCCAGCGCCAGTTGCAGCTCGAGCAAACGCCTTTTACCGGGCGTAGTATCCGTATACTGCTCTTCGGCGACCTGCTGCAGAGTGCGCAGGACGAATTTGATTCCGGACACCGGCAACGAAAGCAGATCGTCGATCAGGAACACAAGCGGCCCCCTCGAACATCACGAGGATGTCACGCGCTCCAGTTTCAACCGGATGTTCACAAAGTTATATGGCGGCCAGGGTCCCGTGTACTTGAACTTGAGACGCTTTCCATACTTTCTGGCGATCTTGTTCACCACCCGGTCGAACTCGGATTCGCGCTCGCGCTCCACCAGGAAGGCCGCATTCATAATCATCTTATCGCCGATGGGCTGGTTGTCACGCGAGGCCACGCAGCAAATGCGCAGCGCTTCATAGATTTCGCGCACGTACTGAATGGCCCGCTCGGACAGGGCCTTGTCAATCATGCGGCCCAGTTGCATGCGCGCGAAATAAGTCGACTGCAATTGCTTGCGAATGATCTCCCGATGGAACCGGCGGATCTCATCATCCTGTTCCATCAATTCCTGGATGATCTGGTCGCGATCCCAGTTGACTTTCAATCCAAACTCCAGCTTACCGGCCATCTGCTCGAGCACGTCTTTCACCGAAGAGTAAATGCCTTTCAGAACTTCGCGAATATCATCGTCGGTGCGAAAGACGGTACCGAAGCTCATGGGGATAATGGTGTGATTCTTCATCACCGTCTCGATGACGTGTTCGTGAGCCAGGGCGTTTTCGCGGGTGGGGTCAAAGATGGCCACGCCGGTCTTACTCACTACGGCGGCGATGTCCAGATAGTTTACGGCGTAGACCTGCTCAGGTACCCCGCCAATGCCAATACTGCCGAAGTTCATGGTCCCTTTGGAACGAACGATTCCATACACGTAGCGCCCGCCCTCTCCCGGGACCGCGGATGACGCGGCTGCCGGGGCTTCGTCGATCTTCACATGCAGATCATCTTTAAGGCGAAGATTGCCTTTTCGCGCTGGTCGCTCAACTTTGGCCGGCATACGCTTTCCTCGCTCCCACAGGTCCCTTGATCTTCCAGGCTCCTCGAAAGGTTGTGCTCGCCGCTCAGTCTTCGGGCTTCATCGCGCCGAGCTCACGTCGAAATCGGAAACAGCAGATTGATTACGGTCCCCTTGCCTACGGCGCTTCGCAAGCGAATCCGGCCGGTGTGATTCTCGACAATCCCTTTCACGATCCACAGGCCGAGCCCGGTGCCCTTCCCGCCCTTGGTGGTCACAAAAGGCTCAAACATCGATTTCCGGATCTCCGGGCTGATGCCGCAGCCCGTGTCGGCGACGGTGAGACTGATCCAGCGGCGGAGTCCATCGGTGGAACGGATTCCCCGTGTACGCATCACCAGCTTGCCGCCCGAGCTCATACTGTCGCGCGAATTGACCACCAGATTCGATAGCAACTGCCGGAACTGATCGCCCGAGCCCTTGAATGGCGGGAGTTCGCCCAGCTTTTTGTCCACGACGACGCCGGCTTTGGCCAGCGGGCGCGCAAACAGCGCCAGCGTGTCTTCCACCACCCCGTTTATATCGAAGCTATCAAACTGCACGACGTTGCGGTAGAGCCCGAGCATTTGACGCACGATGCGCGTCACGCGCTCGGTTTCATTCTTGAGCACGTCGTAAATCTGCTTCGACTCCGGCTCCACTTTCTCGCCCAGGATGTGGATGGCGTTCTTGATGGCCTCCATGGGGTTATTGATTTCGTGCGCGATGGTGCCCGCCAGCTTACCTGTGGCGGCGAATTTCTCGATTTCGAGCATGCGCCGCTCCATTTGCAACTGCTCGAGCTTTCTCCAGGCGGTGAAATCGCGCAGCACGGTTACCGTGTAAGAAACCTGGCCACGCACATCATAAATTTTTCCGGAACGCGCGGCATATTCCACTTCGGCCTGGGAAGTAGGATTGAAGATGCGCAGGGAGCGGTTATCCTTGTCGGCAAAGGAAAAGGTGAAAGCAGTCAAATAAGCATCGAGCTTGGCCAGATTTTTCATCACCTGAGGATGCTTGGAGCCCTCGGCGATTCCAAACAGCTCTTTGGCCAGCGAATCGAGGAGCACGATTTTCGCCGAATTATCGGCGACGATGATGGGATCTCCGACGTTTTCAATGACCAGATTGAGGCGGTCTCGTTCCTGGCGCACGATCTCTTCGGCAATGCGCAATTTGTCCAGATTGGCGCGCACTTCCATATCTGCGCGCCGCAAATCGGTGACGTCGCGCATCACCGTGACCATGCCGGTTCGCGATCTGTCCGTGCTTTGCGTGGGCGCGCACACCGCCTCGAAGAGAACTTCCTCGCCCTCCATCACATCCACCAGCGTAAGATCTCGCGAAGTATCTGTTCCGCTCACCATCATGGAGGAGAGCGCAGCCGAAAACAGCAGATTGTTGAGTTCCACGGCGCGGCGTCCGCCATCGCCGATGCCTTCCGGGACGCGGAAGAACCTTTCCGCGGCGCGGTTTTGAATCACCACGCGGTGCTGGTCGTCCGTAAAAATCACCGGATCCGCCATGCTTTGCATGACCGCGCTGAGCCGCGAGATGGTTACTTCCATATCGCGCATGCGGTTGAAGTAGTGCTCGATCTTGAACAATCGCGCCAGGTAATCATTGGCCCGCTCGGCGAGGTTGCGGAGTTGTTCCAAACGGCTTGAGGGGGTGTCTTTGCCCAGTTGCGCGAGAAGCAGCGTAGCGTAGGCGCGCATGCCGCAAGCACTGCAAACCTGACCTTCGAGCGGCAAATGCCGCGAGAGACGCGCATTCTGGACCGCCAGACAATCCTCGCGGCGTTCGCGTTCCGCCTCCCAGCAGCGCGTGCGGCTGCGGTAAATCATGGGGTAGGCGTAGAAGGAGGCGCCTCGGCCGGAGGAGTTCGGCAGAACGCCGGGGCTCAGCCGCTGAAGAACGGTCATGATGGGATTGTCGCGAGCCCAAAGAGAGGTGCGAAACTTTTCCACTTCATTTCTGTCGCAGTTGAGCGAGGCGGTGGCCTTAACTTCGCCACTTTCAAAGTCCACTTCGAGCACCAGCGCTCGCGGGAAACCGATTTTCACAACCTCTTCGAGGAGTATCGGAAAGATCTCCTCGGAACGTTCGGCGGAAAGCAGGCGCAGCGCGGCAGAGTTTCCTGCTCTCTCCTGGATGAGCAGGACAGGTTTTTCTAATACGCGCTGGCTGGCCACCGGAGCCATTGCTTAACCCTATTCTAACGCCGCGCACCCCGGCGCGCACGGGCGCGAGGCACACGGCGCGCTGGCTCCACGGCCAGTTCCGGCTCTGCGCCTGGACGAAGCTGCGGCCTCGAAACCAGGCCGCTGAGACCGACGGCATCCGCATACTTCAAGTATGTATCGATGGATGCGACCACGATGCGCGCTTCCACCGTGATCAGGTCAAGGCCGACCAGGGAGATACGCACCCAGGCGTCAATAACGATGCCCTTGTCAAGAACTCGATCCAGGACATCGATCAGGCTGGAGCCACCCGGTATGCGTTCAACTGCCATAAGACCGTCCTCCTCTAACTAAACTCTCCGTCTAGCTTTGGCCGCTTTCGGAGCTCTCGGCTGGCGGGCCACTCGCCGCGCTTGGGGCAGCGCCGGGGGTGCCGGGCCTCGCATGGTCAAATGCGGGTCGTACTTCCACCAGTTCAGCCCAATCTGTTCGGCTTTATCCACCGAACAAATCAGCAAGCGAATGCGAATCGTGAGTAACTCTACGTTAGCGAGCGAGATACGGACATCGCCGGCAATCACCAGACCTTTATCGAGGACGCGATCTAAAATGTCGACAAGGTTCGCCGTTCCAGAGACAGTCGGCAGTTTCTCCATATAATTCGCGCTCTCTTTTGGGCGGGTTTAGACGTGAAGATCCCGTCCAGGGGAAGGGCGGGATAGTAATAGTCATACGAAAGTGCGTCAATAAGTGTTTTCCTGTATCTGCAGAACAAAACATTAGCTTTTTCAACAACTTGGAACGGCGAGATTTTGTTCTTAGCGAAGACGGCCTAAGGGACCCAGGTCGATATTCAAGTCGGCAGGCGAAAGGCCAAATTGTTCAGCAAGCTCCTGGACTTTGATTTCCAGCTTCATCAGGGCTTCGCCCATCTGCTCGATCTCCTGATCGCTGAGCGTCCCGCCTTCCATGCGGCGGATGGCTTGCCGTTCCAATAATTGCCGCAAAAAATCGATCAGGGTAAGAACGAGTTGGGCAAGACCCTGTTCGATGTTGTCGGGGGATAATTCAATGCGCGAGGGAACGGAGGTCGCCTCCCCTGTCGTCCCGGAAACTTCGGGCGGTCCTTTTTTAGCGGGAGACTTACCCATGGAAGTTACTCACGGGGAAACTTCCACGAATTCACTGGGTGGCCAGGGGCCCGTGACGCGCGCCGAGATACCAGCAGGGGTGAGTACGCTCGCGATCTTTTCCAAGAAAACAGGAAGTGAGGAGCGATTTACGAGCGCAAAGGCGCGAATTCCAAATTGCGTATCGCGCTGAACCCATTTTTCGGCGAGCGAATCAGAGGCGCGCCGGAATTCCTCCAAAATGGATTGGGCCTGCTGGTAGCGCGCTCTTCTATCCTGAAGATAGTTTTTCCCAGATTGGGATGAGGAATCGGCCGCACCACCGCCCGACTTCAGAGTGACCCGAACATCCATTTGGACTTTGTCGCGCAACCGACGCAAGGCGCTGCTGTAATCCGCGGACCGGCTCTCTACGAATTGCCTCAACACATCTTCACTCTCGACGACGGTGGGGAAGCGGAAAGGAATGATAGCGGTTTGCGCAAAGATACGTTGCAAAACTCGATGGAAGGCTTTGACCATTTCGGGCGCGGGTTCCTGTGGCATGTGCGCAGTGAAATCAGACGCAAAGCAACGCAGCATGCCCGTGTCGATCCACCGTACCGGCGCGCCTGCTACTCCGCAGAGCGGAGTATCAATTTGGCTTTGTTGTTCTGCGATGCAGTATGCGAGCACAAGTTTCTGATTCGGTCAGCGTCCCTTCTTAGCGCTTCGGCTGGCGTCTGCCGAGCCTGCTGGCAACGCCGGCTTTGCCATGTGGCGCAGCGCCGTTTCGACGGAGCTGACGATGAGGTCCAGGCCAAGATAAACCAGATCCACCCCCGCCAGCGTCAGCACCAGATTGCCACGAATGATCACGCCTGTATTGAGTACGTGATCGATTAAATCCAGCAAGGTCAGATCTGCCGATTCTTCATTGCCAATGAGAACAATCTCGGGAGTATGCGTCGCCATCGGTCTATCCGGATGAGTCCGGTTGCGAAACAAACGAAAATGGGGGCCAGGGGCCGGTACATTCGACTCGCCTCTTGTTTTTCCATTTTCTCGAATAGCTCCGGACGAGACTTTCCAGTCTCTTGCGATCCGCCCGTTTCAGTAAAAGCGTCTTGTGAAATTCCAGATCACGTCTGGCCGCAGCAAACTTTCCGCCTTCCGCAACCCCGTCCGCAATCGATTGCAACGCTTTGGTGAAATCCAGCAGCTCAGGGCTGGCTCGATCAGCTGCTCGGCGCGTTAACGCGGACTTCGCCTGCAGGTATTCCTTCCCGGTGCGAATCGTTTTCTTCGGCACGGGTACAATCGGCAGCGCAAAAACCTTGACGCCCCACTCCTCCTTGCCCCGTATGCGATTGAAGTCGGCCTTCAAAACAGCTTCGCGGTTCTCGATGTGCGACCCGAGCGACTTCTCGTTGAGAAATTCTATTCCGAAACGCGCCGGCAGAATGTCTGCGGCTCGGGCGATAGCCGAAACGACTTGCTGGTGCCGCGTCGTGGCGGCCGCAAGCCAATCGAGATCCTGCATATTCTTCGCCAGATCCCGCGCGAAATCGGCTTCGGATACACGGCTGATCCAGCAGATGAGTCCAGCGCAAGCGAGCGGTTCGACAGAGGCGGCTCCATCGACTCCCTTCAAGTCGCGAAACAATTCAGCAGAAGGGCCGGGGGACTGCGTCAGGCCATAGAGGTGAAGGACCGTAGCCGGCAGCTGAGCGGGCGGAGCGGATTTGGCAAGCCGATTGACCTTCACGCCAGCCGCCATAACTCACCCACAAAAGCCCGAAGCGCCCTCTTGCCGGCAATCTCGTGGGCAAAATTTCGCACCACGTACAGCGGAATCTGCGAATAGCGGGCCGATAATTTGCCGAGCGTACTGAGTTGCCATTGGCGTGTGCGCAAACAACGACGGCACCTCCCAACGTCGTCTTTAAACAGAACGCGGTTCACGAAGATCGCCGCGGTGGATAGGCGCAGCTTGGAGAGTTCGGCGATAAGCCGCTCGGTTTGCCTGTCAGGGAGCGCTTCCGGGAGCATAACCGCGTAGACGCGAGTGTGTCGGGAGTCTTCTAGAAATCCTAGCAAGTCGCGGATACTCTTCCCCAGTTCCGCGATTTTGACTCCGGCATCACGCGCCAGAGCGAGTGTACGGTGGTGAGCGAGACTTTTCAATAATAGCCTGGTCCAGACCAGGATGCGATCGGGCGTCCGCAGAAGATCGAGAGCATGGCCGGTAGGCGCCATATCAATCAAGACGCGGCTCGACTGGCCGCGTACCAGGTCGAGTACCCGAAGCACAGCGAGGATTTCATCTAATCCCGGCGGAACGCTTTCGAGAAGCTGCGAAAACAGCCGTCGCTCGAACCACAGATCGACGTGCACGCTCGATACTTCCGCAGTAGTGGCCTCGTCGATCATCTGCCTTACCCGCCCGGCCCAGCCTCTGAATGCGGCTACGGCATCCATCTCGGAGGCGCGAAATTTCGAATCTCCCAGAACGGCATGAGGCTGATCCGAGATGTCGCTTTGAAAGATGTCATCCAAAGAGGGCGCCGGATCGACTGAGCAGATATCCACGGCCGTACGATGGCGGAGCCGGGTACTAAACCCGAGGGCGGCGGAAATCGTTGTCTTCCCCACTCCGCCCTTGCCCAAAACCATCGTAAGAGATCGATCCAAAGTGGGCCACTCCGCACGCGATAGCCGCTCTTCCCGCGGCTTTGGTTTTGGCGGGGTGGCTTTCCAGGCGAAGCTTTTGCCTGCAAAGATATGGTCGCCGAAAGTCCGCAGTAGCGGCCCCATTACCGGTGCGCCGGCGTCTTCCGCGATGTACAGGTCCTTCGCCGAAAAATGACGCCGGAGAAACTCGCGTGCCGCACGCGTTGCGGCATGCCTCATGCGGCAAATCTGGCAACGCTGGCCTGCGAGCACAGCCCGGTTCAGCACGATGCCCGTGAGATCGAGATCAGGTGAGAGCGAACGGAGTGCCAGGATGGCCCGCCGGGACTCATTGAGCGAAAACTTCTCCGGCGTAGTCACCAGAAAAATCTCCGCATTGGTCAGCAGTGCCGCCCTGACCGACTCCACCATCCGTCGCCATTGTTGAATCAGGGTATTGGGGGCGCTTTCTACGGCGCCCCCGAAATGTTCGGCCAAGAGCCGATCGCGGCTCGCGGCCAGCTCCAGCATGTCGAGAAAGCTCGAGAAATACTGAGGCAACGCAAAAAGCCTCAAAGTGTGCCCGATGGGGGCCGTGTCTACCACGATCTGATCGTATTTGCCGGAGGCTAAGGCGTCAGAGATGGCCAGAAGCGCCGCCATTTCGGCCATTCCGGGCAGCGTGGTTTCAAGCAAAGGTTCGATATCGTCGCGGGAGAAGATGGAGCCGGTCTCGAGTATGGAGAGCAGTTTTTCCTTGTGCCGGCCCAGGAAAGCGCGAAATTGCTTTTCGGCGTTGACTTGCCAGACGTGCAGTCGTGCCTTTGGAGCCAGGCGCAGCTTTTGTGGCTGGTCGGCGAACGGCTCGCCGAGGATGTCGGAAAGCGAATGGGCCGGGTCGGTGGAGAGCAGGAGAATGGATCTATTCCGGCGCCGCATCGCACGATGCAGCGCATAGGCCGCCGAAACCGTTGTCTTGCCAACGCCCCCCTTGCCTATAAATAGTGTGAATTGCGTCACTTGGCCATTGTAGACAAGGCGAACGTCGAGCAAAAGCTCGATTGCGCTTACTAACGAGATTCATGACCAGCGGACTGGCAACAAGCCGGCTTAGATATCACAGCGACCTAAACACGAAACGATTCTTTCGGTAAGCGGCTCGGGGTCCTTCCTATCGGGAGTTTATCGGAACTCTGATCGAGCCTTTCTCGGGTCTCGTTCTCGCTAGAATAGGGAACCCAAATAGGGCGAGAAATCAAGGTTTTTGATGTTCATTCCATGGAGTTTAACCGGATTCGACTGCTGCGTCTTATTCCTGCGAACGGTATCTAGACCGCACTAACTGGCGTGCTCGGGATTGTAGGGTATTTGGCCCTATGGTTTTGCGGTATTTCGCCTTATTGTACGGACACCAAACGCTGGTATTGCTCATAGTGCGGGCCTGAACGCGGACTCTTCGGGAGAGCGCAATGAGAGTTCGGGGCAAAGTACTTGACCCAACCAAACGGAGCCCTCAGCTGCAGGAATTCGAGGCCGCTCTTCGCTCCAAAATCGTCGGACAAGAGGAAGCGATCGAGGCGGTAGTGGCAGTCTTTCAGGTGTTCTGCGCGGGCCTGCATACGCCGCGCCGGCCTGTCGGAAATCTGCTGTTTCTAGGACCCACCGGATCGGGAAAGACGCGCATCGTTGAAGCCGCGGCGGAGGTCTTATTCGGCGATGCCAGGGCCGTGGTGAAAATCGACTGCGCGGAATTTCAGCACTCCCACGAAATTGCCAAACTCATCGGCTCGCCGCCCGGTTACCTGGGACATCGGGACACTCATCCTCTGATCACGGAGGAAAGTCTAAGCCAGTATCATACCGATAAGCTCAAGCTCAGCTTCTTGCTCTTTGACGAAATCGAGAAGGCCAGCGATGCGCTCTGGCAATTGCTGCTGGGGATTCTGGACAAGGCCACTTTGACGCTAGGCGACACGCGTCACGTCGATCTGTCGCAAACCATCATCTTTCTGACTTCCAATCTGGGGGCCCGTGAAATCACGGCTTTAGTAAGCAAAGGAATGGGATTTATTGAACCATCCGCCGAATCAGCCGGCGGACTGAACCTCAAGCTCGAACGTACGGCGGTGGAAGCGGCGCGGCGCCGGTTTTCTCCGGAATTCATGAACCGGCTCGACCGCGTCGTCGTTTTTCACCAGCTTCGGCCTGAACAACTCGAGGAAATCCTGGATATCGAACTGGCGGCCGTGCAGCAACAGGTGCTGGATGCAGGCCGCGTGCCGTTCATGTTCCGCGTGATGCCGGAAGCAAAGGCCTTCCTCTTGCGTGAAGGCACGGATTTGAGATACGGCGCACGGCATTTGAAACGGGCGATTGCCCGGCATGTGGTTTCGCCTCTCGCTAACTTGCTCGCCTCGGCGCAGGTCGAACTCGGCGATATGGTATGCATCGATTGGGACCGCGACGCGCGATGCTTGGTCTTCCAGGATCAGGGCCCCGCGCCACCCGCGCCGATTCCCCAACAGCCGGTCACGACCTTCGCGGCGCCCATGGGTGGACGTGCGCGCGAGGCCGTCGCCGGTGCGGGCGTCCCCTAAAACTGCGGAGGGACTAAGAGCTTCTGCAGGGAATTACCTCCAAAGGATTACAGCGGCTGCAATCGTACCCGCAATGGCGGCTCCGTAACATAGGACCGCAACGAGCGTATGGATGCTTTTCAAGCCCACGTCTATGAGTGTAAAACGGAACCGGTGCGCCCAGTGAAAGAGCGGGAGGGAGATCAGCACAAAGCAAAACACGCGGGTCAGCGGATGGGAGAGCAGGGCTTGCATCCTGGCAAACTGCAGAGCATCGCCCGGCAAGAGTCCCAAAGGCCAGGCGATGCCGGTGATCAATATCAGCACGGGGACCAGGAAGGCAGCAACCACACCACCTGCGGAGAATAACGACCACCAAATTGGTTCGTTGGATTTCGCCATGATCTATCCCTTCAAGACAAACCACGCAACGATGGCAGAGGCAATCACCCAGGCGACGTAATTGGGGGCAATGATCAATCCACGCGGAACTCGTTCCTCACCGACATAAACCGCTATAGCCTGGGGCGTGAGATTGAACCAGGTAATGGTGTGGAGCAACGCGAACGCCAGAGCCACGATATGAAAGAAGAGAGCTGCGGGAGACCGCAGGCTGCTGAGAAAGGAAATATAAGCCTCCGGCCCCTGGGAAACGCGGTGGATCATCACCAATAGCAACACGAGATAGGCCGCGACAAAAACGCTGCTGAGTTCCCGCAGCATGAAGATAAAGTAGGGCCAGCGCTGCATCCACCAGGTTGCGCGCATGGGCCGGACGTAAGGTTTCATTGTTTCTGTCCCCACGGCCAAAGCACTTCCCTGAACCAGTCCAGGGTGCTGGCCACCTTGGCCTGCTGGATAGCTCCAGCCGGGTCCACGTGCTTTGGGCAAACCGCAGAACACTCACCGACGAAGGTGCACTGCCAGATCCCGTCCTCACTGGCCACCACCTCTTGTCGCTGCTCACGGCCTTGGTCGCGCGAATCAAGGTTATAGCGCTGGGCCAGGGCGATGGCCGCCGGGCCCAGGAAATGCGGCTCTAACCCGACCACTGGACAAGCCGCATAACACAGCATGCAATTGATACACATGGTGAAATCTTTGAATCGAGCCAACTGCGCCGGGCTCTGCAGATACTCGCCCTCCGAGACGGGTTCCTCTTCTTTCCGAACGATCCATGGCTGGACGCTCTTCAGCTTGTCAAGAAAACTGTCCAGTTGAAACACCAAGTCTCGGAGAACCGGGAAATTCGCAAGGGGCTCGACTCGAATCGGGTCGGGGTAATAATCTCGGAGAAACGCCGCGCAAGTGAGCTTAGGGACCCCGTTGACCATCATTCCGCAACTGCCACAAACGCCCATCCGGCAGGACCACCGAAAGGAAAGCGACCCGTCGGTGTTATCTTTGATGTGGTTAAGGGCGTCCAGTACCACCCAGTCTTTGCGGTACGGGACTTCGTAGGTCTGAAAGTGCGGCCCGTCCGTCGTCTCAGGAGAATACCGAAAGACTTCCAGGCGCATCGTGCCATGGGCACTGCTATTTGCCATAGACTCGTTCTCCAGGAGGCCAGCGGGTGATCACCACATCCTTATACTCGATACGCGGTTCCGCATCGGTCCTAAATGCCAAAGAGTGTTTCAGGAAATTCTTGTCGTCCCGGGCGGGATAGTCCGTGCGCTGGTGCGATCCTCGTGATTCCGTCCGGCGAAGTGCGGAATGCGCCAGAGCTTGCGCCACATCCAACATGAACTCCAACTCGAGAGCCGACATCAATTCGGTGTTGAATGACACGCTGTGGTCGTCTAGGTGGATATTCTGGAAGCGCTCTCTCAAACGAGCGACGGTCGAGCAGGTCTTGCGAAGCGACTCTTCGGTTCGATAGATTCCCGCGCCAGATTCTAAGGACTTGGTCATTTCCTGGCGTACCGTAGCTACTCGCTCGGTTCCTCCCTGCTTTCTAATGAAGTTGGAGGCGATCCGTTGCTGTTCCGGCTGCGCCTGCAACTTGACAGCTTCGGAAGCAACACGCTGATGATCGAGGGCAAACTGGGCAGCCGCGCGTGCGGTGCGTCTGCCAAAGACCAGCAGTTCAGTAAGAGAGTTTGAGCCCAGCCGGTTGGAACCGTTCAGACTGAGGCAGGCACACTCCCCGGCGGCAAACAGACCGGGGAGAACTGTCGCGCCATTTATGTTGGTGTCGACGCCCCCCATCATGTAGTGCACCACGGGACGCACTGGAATCGGCTCACGAACCGGGTCGATGCCCGCATAGTTCGTTGCCAATTCCCGAACGAAAGGCAGTTGCTTATTGATCTTTGCCTCACCCAGATGGCGCACATCCAAATGCACCACGGTGCCGTAAGGACCAGGGATCGTTCGGCCTTTGGCATCTTCGTGTGCAAACGCTTGCGAAAGGCGATCGCGCGGCCCCAACTCCATGGCTCGCAGACGCGGCCAGGGGTCGGGTGGCCCCAATCCGTAGTCTTGCAGATATCGGTAGCCGTCCTTGTTAACGAGGATTCCTCCTTCCCCGCGGGCAGCCTCGGTAATCAGGATCCCAGTGCCGGGGAGTCCAGTGGGGTGATACTGCACAAATTCCATATCCTTCAACGGCACGCCAGCGCGATAGGCGAGCGCCATGCCATCCCCTGTCTTGATAGCTCCGTTCGTGGTAAATGGGAAAAGACGACCGGCCCCGCCCGTGCACAAGATGACCGACCTGGCAAGCAGGGCATAGACTTGGCCGGTCAGCATTTCAATCGCGGCCACGCCCTGGCACCGGCCGTCCTCGACCAGAATCTTGGTCACGAAATACTCGTCATACCATTTTATGGATGTGCACTTCAGGGCCGTTTGATACAGCGTATGGAGCATGTGAAAGCCGGTCTTGTCCGCGGCAAACCACGTTCGCGGAATCGCCATGCCGCCGAAAGGGCGCACGGCAACGTGGCCGTCAGGCTCGCGACTCCAGGGGCAACCCCAGTGCTCCATTTGGATCATCTCACCGGGCGCTTCCTTGACGAAGGCTTCGATCACGTCCTGGTCGCCCAGCCAATCGGACCCTGACACCGTGTCATAGGCGTGACGATCCAGACTATCATTGGACTTGGTGACTGCCGCCGCACCTCCCTCGGCCGCGACCGTGTGGCTGCGCATGGGATATACCTTGGAAAGCACCGCAACGCGAAGCTGTGGATAGGACTCGCCCAATTCGATCGCGGCCCGCAGCCCTGCCCCTCCGCCGCCGATGATCAGAACGTCGTGTTCGTGACTCTCCATCTAATCAACCTCAAGTCCAGAAATGACCTAGACAGAACTGTCGTGACTACCCCTGAAGCACAAAGCATTGGATTCTCAGAGGATTCCAGGTCCCTGTCAAGGGCTGTGCGTGGGTAAATTCGGCCGCAAGGTTTGGGCGGCTCATGTGCAAGACGCGCATGGATGCGCTGCCGCTGGAGAAACCCATCACCGTCTTTGCGATCAAGTCCTTCCGATATTGAAGGACCTCGTCACCGATGTTTCCCGGGCGGCCAGCCGCCCTCGAGCGGCTCGTTACGCATTCCCAGGCACTTATTTACCCACCCGGCACTAAACCTGAGAAGTACTATGGCGGCTCTCCTCTTTTTCGCGCCAAGCTGATCTCTTTGCAGCTGGGTCATTCTCTCCCTCTCCGCAGGAGGATGTATGAAGGGCAAGTGGATTTCTCGCCTGGCACAAGTAAATAAAGAGCTGCTATTGATTTTTTCCATTGTGGCTTCGGCGGCCCTGGTGAATTTCTTCGTCGAGGGCCAGCGGCTGGTTCTCACTTTTTACAATCTGCCAACGCTTTTCGCCGTCTACTACTTCGGGCGGCGCCGGGCAGTACAGGCCGCGGTGGCCACCATTCTCTTCGTGACCTGGGTGAATGTGATGCATCCCACGCTCTTCAACCGCGGCCCTGTTCCCGTTGAAGATCTGCTCGGATGGTCCGACCTGTCAATCTGGGCCGGGTTTCTCGTAATCTTCGCTTACGCCATGGGTACGCTGCACGAACATAGCGAAGAGCGCATGCGCGAGCTGCGCGAGACCTATTTCGGCGTACTGCAAATCCTGAGTCAGATGATTTCTAACGATAAGTTCACGCAAAATCACTCCTACCGCGTCTCCATTTACGCCACACAAATCGCCCTCGAATTGGGCATGGGAGACGACCAGGTGGAAGACGTGCGCGCCGCCGCCCTCCTGCACGACGTCGGCAAGCTGGAAATCAGCCGCGAAGTCCTCTATAAGGCCGCGCGGTTGACCGACGATGAGATGAAAGAGATCAAGACCCATGTCGAGCGGGGTGTGGGGCTGCTGAGCCCGGTGGGAGGCTCGCTGCGGCGCGTTCTGCCCATCATCCTCGCCCACCACGACAAGTTTGACGGCTCGGGATACCACCCCACGAAAGGCCCGCAGATACCCATCGAAGCTATGGTCATCAGCGTGGCTGACGTATTCGATTCTCTTGTTAGTGACCGGCCTTATCGCAAAGGCCTTTCGCCCTTCGAGGCCCGCGATACGATCGTAAAGGCTTCCGGGACCGACTTCGATCCGCGCATCGTAAACGCTTTTGAGGCGGCGTTCCGCAAGCAAAGATTGGAAGTTCCCGAAGTCCTCGTGTGATTTGCCTTTAAACGGCCCCCGAGCGCCAGGTTATGTTCCCGGGAGTTTCGATCATCCTGGTGGCCGAAGATGACCAGCTCGCAAATTACCGGCGCCGCCAAGAACTCTCTGATTTCATCAAGGGCGCCGTGTGTAAAGTCATCCCTTCCTCAAAAATTACCGCCAACTGAATGCCATAACAAAATAGCGGGCCGCCAGACGACTCAAGGAGCGAATAAGCTTCAGGCATTTATGCGGGACGTCTCTGGAGCAACCTCTCGGACTGGGTGGCGTGGATTCGTACGATTCGTACCAACGCAAGATCTACTGCATTGCGGCTGCGGACTGCACCGCGCTCGCCCCCGCCGCGGCCCATTTGCCATCCGTACCTAGCGTGTAGCAAGCATGGTCTACAACCGCCAGGCTCAATCCTCCGCCGTCCAGCAGGAGTACGGGGGACTTTAGGCTCGGGACGGGACGATCTCTGAACAAGACAGGGGGATTTACGACCAAAACGCTATAGTAAGTGCGATGAGTGAAAAATCGGAGCGTTGCATCCGGAGATTCGGCGAGCTGATTCGGCTGCTTGATGCGCGTCCAGGCTAAATGCGACCAAGCCTCCGCCCGACAGCCTCGAGTGGCCAGGCAGCTCCGCACCAGCTGACTGCGCGCAGCGATGGCAGAAGCATCCTGCCATTGCAGGCTTTCCGCTATGCCCTGCAAGAAGGTCCGCACAGCCGCTGGGCTCTCCTGGTTTCTTGTGTCGGCGCCAAAAATGTATTTGCTTGAAATGTAAGCAACAGTAGTTTCCTGCTGAACGAGCGCCCCTTTGGCCGTGGCGTTCCAAACGTACACGGAACTGCCGCACGGGAAGTGCGCGTAAGCCCTTATCGATAACCCGGGGCGTTTATATCCGGGTACGGAACTGCCCGGTTTGCATCTCGCGAGGAAAGCCGTTCCGGACGTATCCTGGGCACGCGCAGGACTTGAGAACAGACCGCTCGGAGAGGCCAGGAGAAGCAGAACGATGAGTTTCGATCGTCTCATTTGCTGGGCGGCGGTTCGTACTATCAAGCCTAATGAGCGATCCGACGGCCAGCAAGTTTTTCGCGGGTTCTGAGCGGCGAATCATATACCCTGATCGAAAGGAGGGATTTCACTCCCGGCCAGGAGTACAGGTAAAGTTGCCGATGTGTGGGTGCTTTGCGGGGTCGGCCGGCGATTCAAACGAGAACGATTCTGTGGCCCACGTCTTGCCTCAATTGTGCTGACTCGGTCTGAGTTTTTTCCGCTCGTTTT
>DASPYR010000078.1:0-10742 GCA_035636675.1 Rugosimonospora sp.
GCGCGAAAGCTCCTGATGACTTCTTTAACGCCGCGAAGCTCATCCTGTTGGTAGACGTTCGCCGCGAGGAAGACTTTCGCGCGAAGAAGGCACTTTTCGGGCTCGACAACCTCAGGACGCCTTGCCGGCAGGTTCCCCGCCCGCGGCGGCGGCAAGCGCCTTGCGCTGGCGGCAAATCTGATTCACAAAGTGATCCGCCTCGCGTGTGGGCCGGGGAATGCGGAATCCGTCGTTCACCGCCAATGTGAATTCGATCGCCCGCTCGAGCGAAATGCGATGCCCCGGTGATACGTACACGGGTTTAACTGTGCCGGCCATGCGAACCGCGGCACCGATTTGTTCGCCCGTGCCCACATCGACCAACGCCGCCGTAGTTCCGGCTCGCCGAGCTGGTTCTTTGCACTCGCCGATAAGAAGCGATTTGGCGACTCCGATCGATGGCACGTCCAGCAGCACGCCCAAATGACAAGCCAATCCGAAACGCCGGGGATGCGCATAGCCTTGCCCATCGCAGAAAATCAAATCGGGCGAAACTCGCAGCGATTCAAACGCCGCCAGCAACGCCGGAATTTCGCGGAAACTGAGCAATCCGGGAACATAGGGAAATCTCAAAGGCTGGATCGAGCTCGCCCGCTCGACTTCCTCCATCTCAGGAAATCGATAAACAATCACCCCGGCAATCGCGCGTCCCTCGCCTGTGCGCCACGAACCCCTCCCGCGCAGCTCGAAGGCAATATCCGCGCCCGCCACGTGCTCGACCTTGGGAATCCGATCCTCGCGTTCCATGCGCTCGCGAAGCTGGAGTTGTATCTCCCGCGCTTCGGCCGGACTCACGTCCCAGCGATGCAGGTGCAGCGATTTCATGAAGCTCAAAACCCGCACCCTTGAAACCGAAGGGTGCGGCACCCAACCCGGCTGTGCGACCGGACGCGATTCAGGCGCCCTTTTTCAATTCAGCGAGGACCAGCCTGGCCACCTCACGCAACGTCTCGAACACGCCTTTTCCCTCGACCGCCACAGCTTCCACGACAGGCTCGCCTTTCAGGCGCAAGTGCTTGCAAAGCGCGTTCGGGGCCATGACGTGGGGGAGATCGCGCTTGTTGAGCTGCAGCACATAAGGAATTGTGCCGAACTCGAGCTTGTGTTCCTTGAGATGCTCTTTCAGATTCTCCAACGTTTCGAGATTGGCATCCAGCCGCTCCTCCTGCGAATCCGCGACGAAGACCACTCCATCGGCGCCTTTCAAAATCAGTTTGCGGCTGGCTTCATAGAAGACCTGTCCCGGCACGGTGTACAGGTGCAAGCGGGTTTTGAAACCTCGAACCGTACCGAGATCGAGCGGAAGAAAATCAAAAAAAAGCGTGCGGTCGGTTTCCGTAGCAAGCGAAATCATCTTGCCTTTCAAGCCCGCTCCGGTGTTGTCGTAAATCCATTGGAGATTAGCGGTTTTCCCGCCTAAGCCGGGACCGTAATACACAAGCTTGCAATTGATTTCGCGTGCAGGAAAATTGATGAAAGGCACGGTGCCCCGGGCCAGCCGGGAGGGTATTTATAACATAGCGAGCGTGAGAGGCCAACGGACGGCAGCGCCGAGCGTAGCCAATTGCCAACGAAGGCAAGATGCAGGAGCCCATAAGCACGGTGCAAGTCCCGGTTTTGCAGTAAGTTGTGGCTTGCTTCAGCTTGCACAGACATTGTCGCTACGCGTCCCGGCGTCTACCCTCCACCCCGCCACACGCAAAGTCGGCGTGTGGTGGGGGCCGGATTGACGCGCTTTGGAAAGCTGTGCTAAAAATGCGCAATGCGTCGCTCCGGAAAATCCAAAAAAGCCAGGAAAACGAGGCGAGTGAGCGCCCCAATTCAGGTTAGATTTCTGAAAAAAAAGGGGTTAAAGGCTAAGGAATCGTCCCGTTCCATCGTTGATCCGGCGATCGAACAGCAATTGAAAACGTTCGAGGAGGGCGTACAAAATTTCCACCAGCAAAAGTACGCCAAAGCTAAACCTCTATTTGAAAAGGTACTTAGCGGACCCGGCAAAGACCTCGCTGATCGTGCCCGCGTGCACCTGCGCATTATCGAGCAGCGCATGCAGCGCTCCGAGCCTATCATCCCACGCACGCCGGAAGAACATTATCAGCAGGGCGTGGCCATGATGAATATGGGGCGCTGGGATGAGGCGAGGGAGCACCTGCTCCGCGCGCGAAAGTTGGCCCCCAAAGCCGATTATGTCATCTACGCTATGGCGGCTCTCGATTGCCTGACGGGCGAAGCCGAATCGGCCATGGAAAACCTGAAGCTGGCCATCCAGCTTCGTCCCGAGAATCGCTATCACGCGCGCAACGATGAGGACTTTGCCTTTCTCCAGGAAGACCCCAGGTTCACGGAACTGCTTTACCCCGATCGCGACGGTTCTGGAACCTGACGGTTTCCTGCACGTGAACCGTTCAGCGCTTCAGCGCGTTCAGCCCGTACGGATCGTCGCCATCGGCGGCGGCACGGGACTTTCCACACTGCTGCGCGGCTTGAAAACTCACGTTGCTCCGCACCAGCAACGGAATTCCCACCATCTCATCGGCGATCTTGCCGCGGTAGTAACCGTCACGGATGATGGCGGCAGTTCTGGGCGTTTGCGTCGCGAATACGGCGTCCTGCCACCCGGTGACCTTCGCAATTGCATGGTGGCTCTGTCCGAGGACGAAGCCTTGCTGGGCCGGCTTTTTCAGTATCGTTTCCATTCCGGCGCCGGTCTGCGCGGCCATAGTTTCGGCAATCTTTTCCTCACCGCATTGAGCCATGTTACCGGCGACTTCACGCGCGCCGTACGGGTCAGCAGCGAAGTGCTGGCGATTCGCGGACGGATCTTCCCTTCCACGAATCAACTGGTTTCTCTCGAAGCTACTTTGGAGAATGGCAAAGTCATCGCCGGCGAGACACACATCGGCGCTACACGAGCGCGCATTCGCCGCGTCCATTTGGTTCCCCGAAAAGTGAAGCCCCTGCCCGAAGTTCTGGAAGCAATCGCCGCGGCTGACTTGATTTTGCTTGGGCCAGGCTCACTTTTCACCAGCATCATTCCCAATCTGCTGGTTTCCGGGGTGGCCGAAGCCATCGAAAAATCGCGCGCCACGCGCGTCTATATCGCCAACCTGATGACCCAGCCCGGGGAAACCCTCGGTTACACACTCGTGGATCACGTGCGCGCCATCCACCAGCACACCGGAAGAAAGATCATTGATTGCGTGGTCATCAATGATCGTCCCCTGGCGCCCGAAGTTCTGCGGCGATACAAACACCAGGGCGCCGAGCCGGTCTCGATTGATCGCGCCGAGCTGCAGCGCATGGGCCTCGAATGCGTCTTCGATAATCTTCTGGAAGTTCACGGAGTAGTGCGCCACAACCCTACACGGCTGGCCTCGCTCTTAATCGAAAACTTCGTGAAAAAATAGTGCCTGATTGGAAAAGCGGCGCCGATCATCTTGCGCCGCCGGGCACCTGTTCGTATACTGCGGTTTCTTCGCGGGCCGGCACCAAAGCGTTTTATCTCTTCCGGCGCGAGCGTCACCCCGGGATCCGGCTGCGAAGCGGATTCCTGAAACGGGAGATGAGCTTCGCTTTCCTGAAATCCGGGACTGCGGACTTCGCGCGCTAAAATAGTTTTCTCTGGAGCTAAACTCCTGGAGGACCTGGCGCACCGGATCAATCCTGGAGAAGTAGTTATGTCCAGCCCTACCCTATCGCCTCACGACGAAATGAATGTGTACGCTTCGGCGGAAGCGCGCTTCGAAATCGCCGCCAGGAAGCTCGGCCTCGAAGAGGGCGTCTACCGCTTCATGCGCTATCCCAATAAGGAGATCACCGTCTACATTCCGGTCACACTGGATAACGGGCGCCTGCAGGTCTTCATCGGCTATCGCGTGCATCATTCCCTGGTGCGCGGGCCGTGCAAAGGCGGCGTGCGCTTTGCGCCGAACGTCACCTTAGACGAAATCCGCGCCCTGGCCAGCGAAATGACGTGGAAGTGCGCGGTGGTGAATATCCCTTTTGGCGGCGCCAAGGGGGGCATCATTTGCGATCCCGGCAATCTTTCCCGCGGCGAGCTCGAACGCATCACGCGCCGCTACACCGCCGAGTTGAGCGAATGGTTTGGCCCTGAGCGCGACGTCCCCGCGCCGGACCTGGGCACAAACGAACAGGTCATGGCCTGGATCATGGACACTTATTCCATGCACGTCCGCCGCACCACCACGGCCGTAGTCACCGGAAAGCCCGTGGAGATGGGCGGATCGGAGGGGCGCCACTCCGCCACCGGGCGAGGATTGCTGATTGTCTGCGATAAGGCGGTGGCCAAGCTGGGGCGGCGGCGCGCCGATACGCGCGTGATCGTGCAAGGCTTCGGCAATGTCGGCTCAGCCGCGGCTTCCCTGATGCACGCCGCAGGCTACAAAATCGTTGGCCTCGCCGATATTCACGGCGGCCTTTACAACGAAAAGGGCTTCGACGTTCCCGCCGTCGAAGACTGGGTGGTGCGACAGCACAAACCGCTCCCGGATTTTCCGGATGGCGGCGCGCGCATGTCAGCCCAAGAAGTCCTTTTCCAGCCCTGCGACATCTTAGTGCCCGCCGCCATCGAAAATCAGATCACCAGCGAAAACGCGAACCGCATTCAGGCCGGCATCCTCTGCGAAGGCGCCAACGGCCCCACGACGGCGTACGCCGACGAGGCGCTGGACGCTAAAGGCATATTCGTGATTCCGGATATCCTGGCCAATGCCGGCGGCGTTACGGTCAGCTATTTCGAATGGGTGCAGGACCGCCAAGGCTTCTTTTGGCGCGAAAGCATGGTCAACGAGCGGCTCAAAGATGTCATGGAGCACAGCTTCGACGAAGTGGTACGCTATTCGGAGACGAATGGCGTAAATAATCGCATCGCGGCCTATATGCTGGCCATTGATCGCGTCGCTTTTGTCCTGAAGCTCCGCGGTATTTACGCCTGAACTCAATTTGATGCTTCCCGAAGCCATCATTCCCGGCAATGCCAAAACCGAGGAGGCGCACCGGCGAGAAATCTGTACGGCCGGCCGCTGGATTCACGCGCGCCATTTCGCTCCCGCGACTGACGGCAATATTTCCGTCCGCCTGGATGCTTCGCGCGTGCTCACGACTCCCACCTGCCTCAGCAAAGGCATGATGACCCCGGACGATCTCGTCGTCACCGACATGCAGGGCCGGGCTCTTTCCGGGGCGCGCCCGCCATCCACCGAACTGGCCATGCATCTGCTGATCTACCGGCTTCGGCCCGACGTTTACGCCATCTGCCACGCGCACCCGCCCATTGCGACGGGATTTGCGGCCGCCGGGGTGCCGCTCGATAAAGCCATTCTCAGCGAAGCTGTGTCCTCCCTGGGCTGCGTTCCTCTGGCGCCTTACGGCACGCCCGGCACCACGGAATTGTGCGATTCGATCGAGCCGCTACTGCGGAATCATGACGCCATTCTGCTGGCCAATCATGGCGTGGTTACCTACGGGCAGGACTTGCTGAGCGCTTTTTTCCGGCTGGAAACCGTGGAGCACTTCGCGCAGGTGTCGCTGGTGACTCAACTGCTCGGCAAGCAAACTGTGCTCTCCGCGGGTGACGTTGATAAACTGCTCGCGGCCCGCGCCCGCCAGACCACCGCCGCGCGCGAATCTGGCTCCCAGTCCCCTACGGACCCAAACAAGGAAATTCCCGCAGGCAAAACGCGGCGGCCCCGCTAGTACCGTTCCAACTTGATGAGCCTAAGCAAAGGGTGTCCGGCAAAGGCTATCTAGCTGGCCGTGGATAGTCAAAATTAGTTGGAACGGCACTAGGTGGGTGCGGAAGGCCGCGCCAGTCCTTCAGCGTAGAGGAATTCAGCGCCGCATTTCGCACAAAATAAAGGAGTAATCCCTCTGGACGCCTGTTTCCGGCGGTTCCGGAGGAGCGCGGCAGTGCACGGAAGTGTAAGTAATAAATCACTTTTTGCTCCCGTACCGCGATAGTCGCGTGTATAGTGCTGCCTTTATTCAGGCGGCTTTTAAGCGGCAAAGGCGGATCCGCATGGCTTTTGCGCCCAGACCCTTGACCAGCTCCACTACGCATACCAACCGCCCGGAATCAAAACGCAACCAGTGGTTGTTCAGCGTCGATCCGCACAACTACCATTGGGATACTTTGTTTGTTAAAGGCAAAGAGATGTGGCGCGGCGCGGGCTCGCGGCCGGATGCATTGAGGCAGCTCAAGCAGGTACGGCGCGGGGATCGCGTGCTCTGTTATCACGCCGCCCCGGAGCGCTCTCTTTACGCGCTCGCGGAAGTGACACGCGATCCCTATCCCGATCCCCACGATCCGGAAGAAAAGAGCCTGGTGGCGGATCTGCGCGCGCTGGAGCGTTTGCCGCGGCAAGTGAGCCTCACGGAGCTTCGCGCAAACCCGGCGCTGCGAAAGATGAAATTCCTGAAGAATGTTCGGCTGATTATTTCTGCGGTCTCCGACGAAGATTACCAGGAAGTGTTACGCATGGCCGGTATCGTCGCGTCTCCGGGTTTACCCCTTCCGTAATTTTTCGATTTTCATGTAAACATGCCTGAGTTGCCCGAAGTCGAAACCATCGTGCGCGGGCTGCGAACCGTACTGCCCGGGCACACCATTGTGTCCGTCCGGCTGGGAAAAACCGATTTCATCGAAGACCCAGCCGCTCTCTCCGAACTGCTTCCTGGACGCCGCATCGAAAGGGTGGAGCGCCTTGGTAAATTCATCCAGCTGCAACTGAGTGCGGGCTCCGGTGCGAAAAATGCCGACGGGCAGATGAATCTGGTGATACATCTGGGGATGACGGGATGGCTGGGCGTGCGCCGGCCCGAAGATCCCGTTGCGCCGCACACTCACGCATTTTTTGAACTCGAAGACGGGCGTGAACTGCGCTACACGGATATTCGCCGCTTCGGGCAGATCCTGCTGGTAGCGGGCGGCAAGATCGCTGCTTTCAGGGAGCGGCTCGGCAAGGAGCCGCTGGAGATTTCGGCCAGTGAATTCCACGCGCGCCTGGCAGGGCGCCGGGCGCGAATCAAAGCCTTGCTGCTCGATCAAAGCATCTTTCGAGGCATCGGAAATATTTATGCCGACGAAAGTTTATGGCAGGCTCGCATTCATCCGGCGCGTCTTGCCGCGCGGCTGAATTCCGCGGACCTCGCGCGGCTTCGGAAAGCGATTCGGCGCATTCTGCAGCATGCCATCGAGGACCGCGGCTCTTCGATCTCGAATTTTGTGGATGCGGAAGGCCAGCCTGGAGAATACCAGCAGAGACACCGCGCTTATGGGCGCGAGGGGAAGCCCTGTTTTCGTTGCGGATCGAAGATACGGCGTGGGAGCGTCGCGGGACGAAGCAGCTATTTCTGTCCGCGCTGCCAGCCGGCGCCTCGGCGGGCGCGTGCCAGGCGGAACGCGCCGAAGCCGCGGGGCTGAAAACGACATGCGAGCCGTCATCCAACGAGTTCGCCACGCACGCGTGAGCGTTGACGGGCGCGTCGTGAGCGAGACCGGCGCCGGAGTGGTGGTCTTGCTGGGAATCGGCAAAGGCGATTTGAGCGAGGCGGCTCATCATCTGGCGGAGAAAACCGCGAATATCAGAATTTTTGACGATGCTGACGGGAAGATGAACGTTTCCTTGCTCGAAAGCGGCGGCGCCGCGATGGTGGTTTCACAATTCACGCTTTACGGCGACGTGCGCCGGGGCCGCCGCCCGGGATTCGAGCGCGCCGCGCCGCCCGCTGAAGCCAACCGGATTTATGAAGAATACGTCGGCCGGCTGAAATCGCTGGGTGTTCCGGTGGAAACAGGCATTTTCCAGGCGCATATGGTGGTGGAGCTGGAAAACGACGGCCCGGTGACGATTCTGGTCGATTCCGACAAGGTGTTTTGAATCGCGCCGGCAGCTCCCGTTTCATCTACAGAAACACGCGCAATTTTTTACTTACGACCTTATCGCTGTACGATATAATTAAGTGATGAGCCGCTCCACCAACACCGCCGAGTATCAAGCCCTTGCGCAGTTCCGCTTCCTGATCCGGCGATATCTAAATAATGGCGAAAAGGCGGCCCGGTCGGTGGGGCTCGAGCCGCAGCAGTATGTGGGTCTGCTGGCATTGCGCGGATTACCTCCGGAGCAAGAACCAACCATCCGCAGCCTGGCCGAACGGCTGCAGATCCAGCACCACAGCACGGTGGAGCTGGTGGACCGCATGGAGAAACGGGGACTTTTTCGTCGCGAACGCTCCCGGCGAGACCGGCGTCAGGTGTACGTGTACGTAACCCCCAGAGGAGAAAAACTACTGAGCCGGCTGGTGCGCCATCGCATCGCCGAGCTGCGCGTGAGCGCACCTGAGTTGGCGCTCGCCCTGCAGACGGTGCTCGCTTCTGCTTCGCGCGAAATCCGGCCAGGTGCCCCAAGAAGCTCGGAAGGAGAAAGTCGCAGGATACGCCAACAGGGCTAATGCAATCCGCTGCGGCAGAAGGAATGTGCTTCAATCCGCAAAGTGCAGGGTTATGCCAAATGAGGTAAGTTCAACGCAGCCCACCAAAGGGTCCCGATTCGAAAACGAGGAGGCGCCGAGCGCGCTCGGCGACTTCACTACTACGTGGAGCGTCATCCCGCTTTCTCTGGTGGCCATCGGGATCGGCATTCTCAGCGCCTTCGTGGCGCTGGCCTTGCTCCGGCTCATCGGCCTTTTTACCAATCTTTTCTTTTATCAGCGATGGAACAGTGCTTTTGTTTCTCCAGCCGGCCATCACCTGGGAGCGACGGTAATCCTTGTGCCGGTAGTGGGTGCACTCATCATCGGTTTCATGGCTCGTTATGGCTCTGAGCGCATCCGTGGGCATGGAATTCCCGAAGCCATTGAGTCGATTCTAAGCGGCAGCCGTATAGAGCCCCGCGTCGCTTTCCTGAAGCCGCTTTCGTCGGCTATCTCCATCGGCTCCGGCGGTCCGTTCGGGGCGGAAGGTCCGATCATCATGACCGGCGGCGCGTTCGGCTCGACGGTGGCGCAGTTTATGCACCTGACAAGTTCTGAGCGTAAAACGCTGCTCGTCGCCGGGGCTGCCGGCGGCATGTCGGCCACCTTTGCTTCCCCGGTCGCAGCGGTTCTACTTGCCGTTGAACTGCTGCTCTTCGAATGGAAGCCGCGAAGTTTGATCCCGGTGGCGCTGGCCAGTGCAGCCGCAGCGGTGACGCGACGCTACATGATTGGGTTAGGGCCCCTCTTCGCCGTTCCAACGCACCCGATCTTTATCGGTCCCAAGGGTCTTCTTGGGTGTGTTTTGGTGGGGTTGCTCGCCGGTGCGCTCTCGGCACTGCTGACTGTTTCGGTGTATGCCGCTGAAGACTCTTTCGGGAAGCTGCCGATCCATTGGATGTGGTGGCCAGCGTTCGGAGGTTTGGTGATCGGAATTGGGGGTTGGATTTCCCCTCGGGCGCTGGGTGTGGGCTACGATTCGATCGAAGCACTCCTCCAGGGAGGCATGACGGTTCGCGTGATGCTGGGCCTTCTCGCGGTCAAGTGGATCATCTGGTCCGTATCCCTCGGCTCGGGCACTTCGGGTGGTGTCCTCGCTCCGCTGCTGATGATGGGGGGTGCGCTGGGTGGGGTGGTGGCAACGGTGCTGCCCAATGAAGGTGCGGGTTTCTGGCCGCTCGTCAGCATGGGCGCTATCCTGGGTGGCACGATGCGCTCGCCCTTCACGGGAGTCATCTTCGCGTTGGAACTCACTCATGACGTTACGGTGCTCTTGCCTTTGCTGGTTGCCGCCGTCATCGCTCATGGGTTCACGGTATTGACGCTGCGCCGCTCCATCCTGACCGAAAAGGTTGCCCGCAGAGGCTATCACCTAAGCCGCGAATACGCGGTTGATCCGCTGGAGATTCTGTTCGTTCGAGAGGTCATGCAGACCAACATCGCCGTTCTTCCAGCAAAGATTTTGGGCAAGGATATAGCCCGGTTCCTCTACGCCGGCCATAGGCATGGCCAACAGTTGTATCCCGTGGTGGACGAGGAAGGGCGCCTGGCTGGCGTTCTCACACGTGGCGACTTAAACAGGTTCGCGCAAGAACATCGGACCGAGGATGATGGGCGCCGCATTGGCGAACTTGTGAGGTCCACTCCGGGAACGGCTTATCCGGACGAGCCACTGCGTGTGGTCGTCTATCGGATGGCTGAGACCGGGCTCACACGACTACCGGTCGTCGAGCGTAACAGTTCGCGCAAGCTGGTGGGGATGGTCTCGCTGGACGATCTGTTGAAAGCGCGAGTCCGCAATCTGGAGGCAGAACGGCGCCGCGAACGCGTCTTGACGGTGCGCCAATTTTTTCCTCGGCGCTTTTGGCGCCGCCGCCCCAACTAGTGCCGTTCCAACTTGATCCGGCGAGAGGTTCGGCCCAAAGAGCCGCGATTGGCTGTGGGGTGGCCTAGTAGAGAATTTGGTGCAAATAGTCGGAACGGCACTAGCCCGCATATCTCAGCGCGTCCCAATCGCGCGGGTCACGGGTGGGCAAAGGTGCCGCGCATCTAAAAACCGCCGCCACCACCGCCGCCGAAGCCGCCGCCGACGCTGCCTCCGCCGCCAAATCCCGAGGTGCCCGAACTGCCCGAGCTTCTGGGCGCGGAAGCCATTACCTGCCCGGTACGCGCGGCCATTTGATCCAGACTATTGACGAAACCAATGGGGTGAA
>DASPYR010000079.1:0-10662 GCA_035636675.1 Rugosimonospora sp.
CCGAACAGTCAGGTAGCGGCCTCGCTGCGCTTGCTTCACCGGACCAATAAGCAACAAGCTGGTTTTGATTGGCATCCAATCCCGGGAAACGGTAATCTCGCGGGTATACGCATTTGACTTGCCTCTACCCGGGTGGTATCACGGAACGCTTCAGCGGCCAGGGGGACCTCCAAGTACCTTGAAAGGCTTGAAACTCCGCACCACGCCGCGAGCATGGCAATCTCAGTGCCTCGCTCGCTCCAGCACCAAAGTTCAGCCCTTACCCACGAGCAAACGACTGCTCCGCCCATCTCGCGTTATTTTCGGCGTTACGGCCGCATGCGCCTTGTTCCTGTTGTTCGGCTGCAATTCTTATAATCCCTATCTCGGCGCCTCGCCCACGATTAGCTCCACGATCACGTCAATTACTCCCAGCGGCGCCATGGCTGGACAAGGCCAAGACATCAATCCTCTGACCGTCAGTGGCTCTGGATTTGTTGCGAACTCCAGCGTTACCTGGAACAGTTCCAACAGCACCAGCATAAATCTGGCCTCCAATTTCGTCAGCAGCATCGAAATCCAAGCCACTATCCCGAAAGCGCTCCTAACCACTGAAGGCACTTTTTCCATCGGAGTGATCGCGCCCGGACCCACCAGCGGAAATAATGCCGGGAACAATATCTCGAACTTCGTTCCCTTTATCGTATTTCCGCCGTCAGGGTCCTCAGTCGCGCCGATCCTTAGCCCCAGGACCTCGACCACGCCAGATCCTTCCGCATCGCGGCTTTTGCCGGCGATGCAAATGGCTCCTCGTTATCAGACCATCGTCGCAGAGTCCGCCGACGCTGCTATCGACACGGAAACCGGCATCACCAGAATTTTCTTGCGCGATAGCTGCCTCGGTGCTGGGGCGGCCTGCGACCCTCAGGCGATTCCGATCTCCATCGGATGGAATGGGGCTGACCCAAACGGCCCGAGCAGTTCGCCTTCGGTGACTCGCGATGGCCGCTTTGTGGTCTTCGCATCAGAGGCGAACAATCTGGTCAAAGGTGACAGCAACGGATGGAGTGATGTCTTCCTGCGAGATACCTGCATCAGCGCCACATCGGCTTGCGTCCCCGCTACACTTCGCCTTTCCATCGGGCCTGACGGCGCTGAGGCCAATGGCGCCAGCTTCTCTCCCGCCATCAGCCCCGACGGCCGCTTCGTGGTTTTCAATTCCTCGGCGACGAACCTCGTGCGGCCGGAGTCCCTAAACTCTTTTCCCGCAACCTCCACGCCTCCCTTGTTTCTGCGAGACACCTGCTTCGGCGCGGCCTCCGGCTGCGTGCCGGCCACTTCTCGCGTGATTCCCGCGTCTGCATTGCACTGATTCGGGATATGCACTCAAGCTAATTCTTCGGGCGCTCGTCAGCCTTCATCGGCGCGCGGTAAGGTAATCGGAACAATGCGGCCCATAGGAAGCTGCTTGCCGCCAGCAACGTAGAGCATGCCGCGAACCACGCTGCGGTGTCATGCCGCAGCCCTTTTGCCGCGTAGATTTCGGGCAGGCCGACTAGAACTAAGATGTAACCCACACTTTGCCGCCAATCCGCGTTCCGCATGGACATCACGCCAATTCCGAAAACACTGATTCGCACCGCCCCAATTACGCAAGCCAGCCGCCAGACGCCCGGCCATCCCTGGCGCCGTGCCGCTGAAAACGGTAATCCTCGCCAGAGTCCATAGATGCATCCTGTGATCAAAACCAGCAGAGCAATCGCAATCACTTCGATAATCCCTGTAATCTGCCCTTCAAAAAATGCGCCGCAATCGTTCCCACCACCAGGCCGATCACGTATCCGTATGGCAGTCCCACACACATCAGTGCCACCAGCACCACCACCGTGAAATCCGCCACGGAAGAGGCCATATCGCGAATCAGCCGAATCAAGACCAGCCCCTCGAAGGCTAGAATCACGCCCAGCACCGGTCGTGGGAAGAGCTCGATGGCCGTCTGAAAGCCGTGGCTGAGAAATAGCCCGAGGGCCAGATAAATCGAGCCGTAAATCACGATCGAGCCGCCAGTCCTGCCTCCGAAGGCATAATGACCGGCCATGCCGCCCGAACCATGGCAGGTCGGTACTCCGCCAAAAAAGGGATTGATCAGGTTCATTAACGAATACGTATAACTGATCTTACGAATGCCTACGCGGCGCTGCGGGAAGAGATCTTCAGCGATTTGGCGCGTGGCCAGGATCGAATTTCCCAACGAGAGCGGCAATTGCGGCAGCGCCAGCACGATAAATCCGACAAGAATATCGCCGGCCCGCGGCGTGTGGATTCGCGGTAATTGAAGCGCTAGGCTGTGCGCCAAAACGCCGGCGTTCAGCTTGAACGCAAAGGCATAAGCGACGCCAAGCACGATCAGCAGCGGTGCCGGCGGGAACACACGATTGCCCAGCAGCAAGAGCGTGACGACGAACGCAATTGCCGCCAGGACGTATCCCCGTCCACCCTCGGCGGGCACGTATTGGGTCAGCGCCAGTATGGCGAGTTGCAGCCCCAGACCGCATTGAATCCCGCGCACCACGCTCTTGGGGACTGCTACCGCGAGCCAATCCATCAATCCGGTGACCGTCAGCACCAGCATGGTAATGCCGATCGCCAGCCCTCCGCCGTAAAGCACGCTTGCGGTCGCCTTTCCCGAAATCACCAGCACGGCCATCGCTTTCAGCGGTTGTGCCGGCATCGGCAGCCCGTAGGTAAGCCCGGTAAGCAACTGCATCAGGCCAAACATGGTGAGCACGCTGGCCGGATCGAGTTTCGCCGCCAGGATCATGCCCACGATCAGCGGGAGATCGGTGCCGATGTCGCCGAATGCGCCGGAGAGTTCGTTGCGATCAAACCGGATTCGCGGTTGAGCCCTTTGCCGCGGCGCGTCAAGCGTGGTCGTCTGTGCCATGGTCTGGACGGAATCCTGGCCGCTATGCCCCCAGGCGCGAGTGCAGGTCTATGCGATGGTATATGCGATTGTATACGACTTCAACCAGGACAAGGCGCTCTTTGTGTACGGATTAAACCTTCTGCTGCGATGCTTGCTCTTGTTCGAAGGCGTGGTAGGAAGAACGGACGAGGGGGCCGGCCTCCACGTGGCGAAAACCCATGTTACGTCCCAATTGTTTGTATTCGGCAAATTCCTGCGGATGCACAAACCGCACCACCGGCAAATGCTCCCGCGTGGGCTGCAAGTATTGGCCGAGCGTAAGGATGCTGGTGCCGCGCGCAACGAGATCGCTCATCGCTTGCAGCACTTCCTCGCGCGTCTCGCCAAGTCCCAGCATCATGCCCGTTTTTACGGGCATGGCCGGCGCCAGCTGCCCGGCTCGATGCAGCAGCTCCAGCGAACGCTCATAAATCGCGCCCGGCCGAACGCGGCGATAAAGTCGTGGCACCGTCTCCACGTTATGGTTCAGAACGTCCGGACCCGCCGCGACTACGGTCTGCAAAGCGGCGCTATCGCCGCGAAAATCAGGAATTAAGACTTCCACTTTGCACTCCGGCATGCGGGCCTTTACCGCTTCAATTGTGCGCGCAAAAATCTTCGCGCCGCCATCCGGCTGGTCGTCGCGGTTCACTGAAGTCACCACCACATATTTCAGGTTCATCTGCTCTACGGCCTGCGCCACACGCTGCGGCTCGTCTTCGTCCGGGGGCCCTGCCGGCCGGCCCGAAGTCACCGCGCAAAAACCGCATGCTCGCGTGCAAATGTCTCCCAGGATCATGAAGGTGGCCGTGCGGTGTTCCCAGCATTCGCCTTGATTCGGACACCGCGCGCTCTCGCAAACCGTGTGTAGGTCGAGACTGCGCATGATGCGCTTCAAATCCTGATAGTTCTCGCCGCCAAAAAATCGCACCTTGAGCCACGGCGGCCGGGGATGCAGTTCCGCTGGCGGAATGTCTGCCGCGCACTTTGTTGTGTTCGGAAGGATGTTGAACTGTGACGCCATCAGCCGCTCTTCTCGATTTTACGCCGCCCCATTCAGCGGCCACAAGGCGCAAAGGCCGTCGGCTGAGGCCTCCGGGGATTACGGTAGACAAATTGCGTCCACTCAGCCACAGTAAAAGCGGTGTTTTGTTGTATTTGTACAACATGGCTCTTCCGGCACACTCCGCATAGCTTTCTAAGCACATGAATATAAATAGCTTGCAATCCAACCAAAAGGCTAGCTAAATGCACCTTACAACATTATGTCCAGCCAGACCACTATAGAACGCCCCGTCGAAACAGTCGGAATCGGTCTTCATACTGCGGTTCCGGGCCGCATCCGGTTAAACCCCGCGCCACCCGACGCTGGCATTGTCTTCCGCCGCGTGGACCTCGATAATTTTGAAATCGAAGCTCACGGCCGCAACGTTGCGCGCGTCAGTTATGCCACCAGTTTGATGAAAAAGGGCGTCCTGCTCTCCACGACCGAGCATCTGCTCGCCGCCCTGTACGCCTGCGGCGTCGATAACGTCTATGTCGATATTGATGCCATCGAGGTGCCCATTCTCGACGGCTCTTCCCAGCCCTTCATTGAGATGCTGCAAGAGGCGGGCATTCGCCGCCTGCGCCGGCGGCGGCGCTACCTGAAAGTTTTGCGCCCGCTCGAAATTTCCGATGGCGATCGCTACATCGGCATCTACCCCTCAAACGAATTCAGCGTGCATTGCCTGGTCGACTATACCCACCCAATGATTGGCCGCCAAGAGATCGAGATGGTGGTCAACCGCGAAACCTTCAGCCAGCGGCTGGCTCGCGCTCGCACCTTCGGGTTTGTTGACGAACTGGAAAAGCTTCGCGCCGTCGACCTCATCCGCGGGGGCTCGCTCGAGAACGCCATCGTGCTCACGCGCGATGGCATCATGAATGGCGAACTGCGCTATTCGGACGAGTTTGGCCGGCATAAGACTTTGGACTTGATCGGCGATCTCGCGCTGATCGGCCGGCCCCTGCTGGCGCGCGTCGAGGCGCACAAGGCGGGCCACGCCCTGCACACGCAATTGGTCGCGCGCCTGCTCGCAGATAAGTCGCTCTGGACGCAAACTACTGTGGCCATGCCTCGGCGGGAATCGGTCGCCGCCAGCCTCACGGCCATGCCCGCCTAGCGCCGTTCCAACTTGTTTGAGCAAATCGTCTTTCGTCTTGAGCCGAACGAATTGACTTTTCACCTGCTCAACGGCAGCCGGCCAGATGAATCGATTCGTTCGGCTCTTGATTACGGCGATCTCTCGGAAGCGTTCGCTTGCGCGTTTGGCCAATCTAGTTGGAACGGCACTAGGTTAGAATCCTATGGCGAGGCGCACGATGGCTACCACGGAAAAAACGCCGCAGGAAATCGAGGAATTGCGACGCCGCAGCGCAGCCGCGGAAGAAGGCGGAGGCGCCGAGAGGCGCGAGCGCGAGCACAAGGCGGGAAAACTGGCGGCGCGCGAACGGATCGCCCTGTTATTGGATGAAGGCACGTTCGAGGAACTGGACAAATTTGTGACGCACCGTTGCGTCGACTTTGGCATGGAGCAGCAGCGCCCGCCCGGGGACGGATTTGTCACCGGCTACGGCCGAATCGATGCCCGGCTGGTCTACGTTTTTGCGCAAGATTTCACCGTCTTCGGCGGATCCCTGTCCGAAGCCAATGCTTCCAAAATTTGCAAGGTAATGGACCTGGCCATGCGCGCGGGCGCGCCGGTGATTGGGCTGAACGATTCCGGTGGAGCCCGCATACAGGAAGGGGTGATGTCGCTGGCGGGCTACGCCGATATCTTCCTTCGCAATACGCTGGCCAGCGGCGTGATTCCGCAAATCAGCGCGATTCTTGGTCCTTGCGCGGGCGGCGCGGTCTATTCCCCGGCCATCACGGATTTTATCTTCATGACCGCCGAAACTTCCTACATGTTCGTCACCGGCCCCGAGGTGATTAAAACGGTCACGCACGAGGAGGTATCCAAACAGGAACTAGGCGGCGCCATGACGCACAACGCCACCAGCGGCGTGGCGCATTTTGCAGCACGCGACGATGCCGATTGCCTGGCCATGATCCGCGAGTTGCTCGGTTTTCTGCCGTCGAATAATCTGGATGACCCGCCGCGGCGCGCCTGCAATGATCCCGCCGAACGGGCGGATGCTTCGCTCGATGAGCTCGTTCCCGCCGACGCCCGCGCGCCCTATGACATCAAGCAGGCCATTCACGCCGTGGTGGACGACCACTATTTTTTCGAGGTTCAGGAGCACTTCGCGAAAAATCTGGTCATCGGTTTTGCGCGTCTCGACGGCAGGCCCGTGGGCATCGTGGCGAATCAGCCGGCCGTGCTCTCCGGCGTGCTGGATATCAACGCCTCGGTGAAGGGCGCGCGTTTCGTGCGCTTCTGCGACGCGTTCAATATTCCGCTGATCACCTTTGAAGATGTGCCCGGCTTCCTTCCCGGCACGCAGCAGGAATTTGGCGGGATTATCCGGCACGGCGCCAAACTGCTCTTCGCTTTTGCCGAGGCCACTGTGCCCAAGCTGACCGTGATCACGCGAAAGGCCTATGGCGGCGCCTATTGCGTCATGGCCAGCAAGCACATCCGCACAGACGTGAATTTGGCCTGGCCCACTGCGGAAATCGCGGTCATGGGCCCCGAGGGGGCCGTAAACATCGTCTACAAACGAGAGATCGAAAACGCGCCCGAGGCAGAACGCGAACGGCTGCGCGAGCAAAAGATCGCGGAGTTTCGCGCTCGCTTCGCCAATCCCTATATCGCCGCGGAACGCGGCTATATCGACGCGGTCATCGAGCCGAGAGAGACGCGCAGGCACCTGATCACCGGCCTGCGCGCGCTCGAAAACAAGCGCGACTCAAACCCGAAGAAAAAACACGGCAATATCCCGCTTTGATCAACAATCCGCACGAATTGACGGGCGGCTAAGCGGCTGGATATGATCGGCGGCAAATCTTCTTCCGTCGGAGGTGGTAAATGCCGGGGAAAACGAGAGCGGAAAAGACGTCCGCGCAAGCGAAAACCGGAAAAACGCCTTATCGCGTCAAAGCGGAAAGCATCGAAGCCTGCAACTGTCAGCACGGCTGCAATTGTCAGTTCGGCGGTTATCCCAATGAAGGTAAATGTGAAGCCATCATCGGCTTCGAAGTGAAGGCCGGCCGATTCGGAAATGTTTCGTTGAATGGCCTTCGCGCCGTGGTCGCCTTCAAATATCCCAAAGCCATTCACGAGGGACACGGCCACGTTATCCTGTTCGTGGACGATAAGGCGAGCCAGGAGCAGGTGGATGCGTTTACAACGATTCTGTCGGGCAAGCTCGGAGGAATGCCGTGGGAGGCGCTGGCCGGAACCATCGAGCGGTTTGAGGGGCCGTTTCGAAAACCCATCCAGATGCGCCTGAATGGCGTGAGATCGGAAGTGCGCGTGCCCGGCGCGGTCGAAATGAAGTTTACTCCGCTGCGCGATCCCGTCTCCGGTAAGGAGAAGGAAGTTCATATCGTTTATCCGAAGGGCGGCTTTTTTTGGAATGACGGGAACATAGCGACTACGGAGACCATGCGCGTCGAACATGGAAGCTTCCGCATGGAGTGGCCGAACAGATACGCTGCCGCGGCCGAAGTGAACTGGACCAACCAAACATAGCCTTATGCCCAGTGCGGGTGTCGCTGCTACTTCTGCCCTCGAACGCATGATTCGCCGGGATCGGCTCATCATGGCGCTTGGGCTGCTGGCAATCGTTGCGCTTTCGTGGAGCTATCTCGTCACCGCGGGCGCCGGGATGCGGGCCATGCTCGGCGAAGCCGAGATGCATGCCGCCATGGGAATGGCGGAAATGCAGTCTTGGCCACGCGACCTAGTTGCGCTTTTTGTGATGTGGACCGTGATGATGGTGGGGATGATGCTGCCCTCGGCCGCGCCCCTCATTCTACTAATACTCGGAGTATATCGCCGCCGCGACGACCGTCACACGCGCCTGAACAGCATCTTATTTCTCAGCGGCTATTTGCTGGCCTGGACGATATTCAGCCTGGCTGCTGCTTCAGGGCAAATTGCGCTTCATCGTGCCGCACTTCTCTCCCCGGACATGGCGGCCCGGTCGGGCGTGTTGACCGCAACCATTCTCATTATTGTAGGCGTCTATCAATGGTTGCCCATCAAAAACGCATGTCTCGCCCACTGCCGATCCCCTCTAAGTTTTCTGAGCCAGCATTGGAGAGAAGGGCCTGTGGGAGCAGTCCGCATGGGCTTTTTTCACGGACTGTTCTGCGTGGGCTGCTGTTGGGCATTAATGGCGCTCCTGTTTGTAGCCGGCGTGATGAACCTGCTCTGGGTAGCTGCGATTGCCGTGTTCGTGCTCGTTGAGAAACTGTGGCGTCAAGGATTGCTTTTCGGCCGCGTCGCGGGAGTCTTCTTGATTCTCTGGGGGACGTACGTGTTCGCTCACGCTGTCTAGAGAACCTGCGGGGATCAGGAACATCAGTTGCAGTGTCAGCGAGCGTGCTAGAATCGCTCGAAATGACACGAGAATCCACCGCCGTAATCGAAAAGAAAGGCCGCTGGTACCTCGCTTGGGTCGAAGAAATTCCAGGCGTCAACACGCAAGGTAAAACGCTGGAGGAAGCGCGCCGAAATCTGAAAGAAGCTCTCCAGCTCATTTTGGAGCCAAATCGTCTTTATCACGGAAGCCGGCACCAAGTTAGCCACAGCAGAGCGCAAAAGCGCAGTGTTGACTAAAGTCATCAGCAACATTATGCTTTGGGCCGATGGCGCCGTCTAAACCCTACTATCAGACCCGCCTTGGCAGTGCGTATCTAGACTCCCTTGCGGTCATGAGGGACATGCCGAGCGATTCCGTCAGTTTAGTGATGACGTCACCGCCTTTCGGCCTAGCCTTTAAGAAAGAATACGGCAATCCCGATGCAGACGAATACCTCGCTTGGTTCTTGCCATATGCGCGGGAAATGAAGCGAGTAATCAATAGAGAAGGAAGTATTGTGATCGACATCGGAGGTGCCTGGAAGAAGGGGACACCTACTCGCTCCCTTTACCAATTCAAGCTTTTGGTCGCACTTTGTGAGGAGGTTGGGCTGCACCTCGCACAGGACTTCTACTGGTTCCGTCCGGCCGCTCTTCCTGCACCGGCTGAGTGGGTGACAGTCCGGCGCATCCGGCTCAAAGATTCTGTGAATTGCATCTGGTGGTTAAGTAAGAGCGAATGGCCCAAAGCCAACAACCGCAACGTGCTACAGCCTTACAGTAAGGATATGGTTAGACTTCTGCAGAAAGGATATCGATCGAAGCTTCGGCCTTCCGGCCATTTTGTCACCCATAAGTTTATGGTTGACCATGGCGGTGCAATTCCGCCCAATCTCTTGCAAGTTGGCGGCAATGAATCCAACACGTACTACATTAAGGCGTGCCAAAAAGCAGGCGTTAAGCCCCACCCTGCTCGATTTCCAAGAGAAATTCCTGACTTCTTCATCAAACTTACGACTTCCGAGAATGACCTGATCTTAGATCCGTTCGCCGGCTCAAACGTAACTGGCGAGGCCGCAGAGTTCAATAATAGGCGGTGGATTGCCGTCGAAACCAAAGAGGAATATCTAAGGGGATCGCGTTTCCGTTTCGTCGAACCAGAACTTTTCCGCAGTGCATCCTCTCGCTAACTTTTTCGACGTTCCGCAGAGGCTATTAAAACACTCAATCGAACCTGAAGCGCTTCGGCAAGACTATTTGCCGTTTCTAACGTCGGGTGTCGCTTTCCCCGCTCGATCATGCTCACAAAAGTCCTATCCAAATCTGCCAATTCCGCGAGCTTCTCTTGAGAAAGGCCCCGTCGGTTACGCACCTGCCGGACAACCTCTCCGAATCTCGCTGAAAATGTCACCGTTTCGGCACCAGGCGGAGTGCTGAAACCAGCTCGGCGCACCAATGGCTGAAGTATACCGTTGACTCTCCCAGTGACACCTTGTTATCGAGCCGTCCGCGATACTCCTTGTGCGGTGCCAACTTTCCTGTCGGTATAAATCTGAATTCCCATTTTCCAGTCTGATTGAAGAGGCAAGCGGCCAGCACGTGGAACTCTGAAGACTTGTAAAACCTCCCCTGCGGCCCAACGGTCTTAGCATACCGGGTCCTCATGAAGTCGACCGTGATCTCACCACGCCTTAATGTCCTCTGCACATTCTTACATTCAACGAAATAGTTGCGCCCCTCCCAAAGCACCCAGAAATCTGGCCTTCCTTCTTCGATCAACAACCCGAAATCGGTGATCTCGCGCGAGTCGCGCAGACCGACTAGATATTGCCTGAGATGCTCTTGGGCAATCCCTCCTTTAACTGCCATAAGCAATCGATTATTTCGCTGGATTACGTCAAGTATTGACGGTGCTTCTAATGCGAACATCTTCTCGAGCGGGTGCTCCCCAGCCATATTCGTCAGGGTAGAACATTGCCCGTGGTGTGACTGACAGTCCACGGACTATAGTCATATGCCGCGACCTGCGAATTCCCATGCCTGAGTGACCCCCTGTTGTAATGCTAGAATGCACGCGCGCTCGGCTGCCGGAGTATGTTCAAAAAGCTGCTCATCGCCAATCGCGGGGAGATCGCGGTTCGCATTCTGCGCGCCTGCCGCGACTTGAGGATCACCGGCGTCGCCGTTTACAGCGACGTGGATCGC
>DASPYR010000080.1:0-2605 GCA_035636675.1 Rugosimonospora sp.
GCCCGGCCATTTCCGGCGTGCTCTTGACGACGGCATTTTCCGGTCTGCCCCTCGTCGTCTGCGGCACGCTCAAGATCGCCTATGATCTGGCGCTCTTATATTCGTTCCGGCACATCAAGCCTCCCGAAGAGTCGCCGTAGCTACCGCGCGGGATGATGTCATCGCTTGCCTTCCTGGATCGTCAGTGCTGCGCGACAGCGGTCTTGTCGAGCGCGGCGCGGACGCCGCGCGCCAATTTCACGGCGTCGTCGTTGGCCCAAAAATGGATGAAGAACATGCGCGGCTGCTCGTCGAGCATGTGGCTGTGGATCGCCGTCACTTCGATATCGGAAGCGCGCAGGACTCGAATCAGTGGATTGACCTCATCGCCGGTAACCAGAAAATCGCCGGTGATGGCTGCCTTGCCGCCGTCCGTGGGCTGAAAGTTGATCGCGTTGGCGCCACCGAGTGCCCCGCTCACCTGCATCCCGCTTTCCGTGGCCGGATCGCGCCGGGGAATCCCGAACTGGTAGACACCGCCATTGGCCGTGCCCTTCGCGCCCATCGCTTCGTCGAGCTTCGCGGTGTCGAGATCGACTGTGGGAGCCGGACCGGCGGTCGTCGCCGGCGGATCGAACGGCGTCTTGCTGCCGGATGAAAGTGCCGCACGAATCGACGCGGCCATTTTTTCGGGATCGCCGTGCCCGGCGACGTGCATGTAGAACGTTGCGGGAGCGGCCCGAAGAATGTGGTTGTGAATGGCCGTTATGTCCAATCCGCTGTCCAGCAGCTTGCTCATGACGGGGGTAATTTCGGTATCAAGCAGCACGAGGTCGCCCATCACCATGGCCTCGCCGTGCATGGGCGCGAAAGCCACCCATCCTCCCAGCGCCAGGGCTGGCTTGATGGCGATGCCGTCCAGCGTGACGCGCAGGTCGGATCGCGGCAGTCCATAGCGGTGAACTTCACCGCTTACGGCGGCGGTTTTGCCCAAGGCCGCGTCAACCTGCTTCCAGTCGATGTCAGCGGCATGGGCCGATAACGATAGCAACAGCGCTGTGCCCAGCGCGAATACCGTGAGGGGATGTTTCATGGCTTTCTCCTTTTTGCGTCCCAAATCGTTCTGGACCGCACAGAGCAGAAACCCCGCGATGCACGATGCGGCGCGGCCCAGCGTTGACGAGTTTTCGGATGTGGCGGGATGGTAACAAGACATGCGTGCGCCCTCGTGAAAACGGGACGCGATACTTGGGCATGTCGCCTCGTGAGGGGATCGCTGTGCCCCCATGCCCCGAATAAAACGCCAGCGGCTTACGCTGTCAATGCGTTCTCAGATGATCAGCACCGCACCTGAAATGAACAGCAGGGCGAGGACGATTTTTCGGAACATGGCTTCGTCAATTCGTCCGAAAAGTCGAAGGCCCAGCCATGTTCCAGCCAGGAGGAACGGCAGACCGATCACGAATAGTTTAATCGTTTCCGGTGTGACGGTTCCCTTGGCGCCAAGCCAAAGCGCGCTCATCAGAAAAATGCACACGGCAACCGGCTGGAATATCGCGCGCTGCACGTCTTTGGGCCAGCCGCGCAGGCCAGACCATATCGTGACCAGAATGCCCGCAAGGCCGGTGATACCGGCGAGAACACCGTTCAGAAATCCGACGCCCGCATCGGCCGCGGCACCGCCTCCGGTAACCGGCTTCAGCGTGGGGCGAAAAAACGCATACAGGCTGTAAAGAACCAGGAAAATTCCGACACCGACGCGCACGCTGTGCGGGTTGGCCCATGTCAGCAGCGTGACGCCGAGCGGCACGCCGATCGCTGCGCCGGCGACGAACGGCCAAAGTTTGTGCCAGTCCAGCGCGCGCCGCAGCTTCCAAACCGAGTAGCCCTGCACGATCAGCCCGAACGCCACGATCAGCGTTGCAGTTTGCACCGGCGAGAGAATGTAGAGCCAGAGCGATGCCGCGACCAGACCGAACGCGAATCCTGAGAGGCCAGCGACAAGCGCGCCGACAAACGTAGCCAGAAGAAAGATCGGAAGCTCAAGGGTTAACCCATCCATGTGCTCGCTCCATAGGAAAGCGAGCAGCGCTTGCATGGGTGTTACCACTTAACGGGGAGGCTGCGACGTCCCCGCGTGAAGGTTAGCAGGAAGACGCAAGCGCGCAAGGACTTACGCGCAAGGACTTATGATTTTGCCGGAACGGGTCGGCTGTTTGTGGCGATGTACCCATTCACAAATAGGGCAAGTCCACTTCGACTTCACTTCTACTTCGACATCACTTCATAGACCCTGATGCTGGATATGTACGGATTGCTCTGCGCGATCTTCTCGGCATCATCGATGCTCTCAGCGCTCACGATTGTGAAGCCCGTAATGGACTCACGCGCCAGCGGCAGATCCCTGGTTCCGGCTTTCGAGATTTCTCGACCATTGCTGAAATGGCCGCCCATGTCGATGATGCGGTCTTTGATTGACTGGAACCACTTGCCCCAGGCTGCCATGATTTCCGGCGTGGGCTTTTCGAATCCGTAGTGCAAAAGAACAAACTTCTTCACGGTGGCCTCCTTGCTGGTTGAGCATAACCCTGGACTTCTCCAGTTCCGAACTGACCCAAAAGCCTGC
>DASPYR010000081.1:0-8048 GCA_035636675.1 Rugosimonospora sp.
TGCGGAGTGTACGCGGTGGGACTCGGCTGCGACAAGCGAGGTCAATGAGATCAGGGGAGGACTCCCTATGAGCGCTACTTCTTAAGGAGCTATTGTTTCCGAGTAGCGCGTGATCCGCCCCGAGTAAGCGCTATTCGGGAGCGATCTCTCAGGCTCCACGCCGCTCGTGCTTCGGCGTTGCAGAAAGGGTCTGTTGTCAGACTAGATGGCACCTTGTAGATTGGACACATGGCGCTCAAACGAATGGACAACGTAGGAATCGTCGTCGATGACCTCGGAGGGACGATTGATTTCTTTCGCGAGCTCGGCCTCGAGCTCGAAGGGCGGACCACGATCGAAGGAGAATGGGCCGGACGTGTCACTGGACTGGGCGATCAGCGCGTCGAGATTGCCATGATGCGCACGCCGGACGGCCACAGCCGGCTCGAGCTCTCCCGCTTCCTCACGCCGCCTGCCGTCGCGGATCACCGCAACGCCCCGGTGAACGCTCTAGGCTACCTCCGCGTCATGTTCGCCGTGGACGACATCGACGAGACGCTTGAAAAGCTCGGCAAGCGCGGCGCGCAGCTCGTAGGCGAAGTAGTCCAGTATAAAGACGCGTATCGGCTCTGCTACATCCGCGGGCCTGAAGGGCTTCTCATCGGACTCGCCCAAGAACTCAGCTGAGCGCAATACGAAGACGTCGGAGAGACCGCCGCTTTCAGCTACCGAGTGGATCGTCGGCTACTCTGAAGTTATGCTGAGACCCAATTTGACGTCGGCAAGTTGGATAACCGTCGGGAACTTAATGGGAGCCGGGCCGAGTCCTACTTCTCCTCAATAAGTTGTACCCGCAGTACCCCCTAAGCGTATAGTTCGGGCAATCGGCTTCAGAATTGCCAGGAGGGTCACATGCCTAATTCCAAGACTACTCCCTCGGCCCCCAAACCAGTTGAACGCAATGGCTGGATCCGCAAATCAGATCTCGACGCATGGCTCGGCCGCTATTTGCCCATCCCCACGCAGGCCGTCTCGAATGAGGAGTTCTTTCCGATTCCGCAGACGCCGGAACAAAAGCGCCTCGAGCACGAAATCCTTGCTGGTGCCGAACGAGAAGCGCGGCTCGCTGGAACCGATCGGCGCCAGTTTCTGCGCTCGTCTTGCGGGATGGCGCTGGCCTTTGCTGCTTTAAACACGATCTACGGAAAGTGTTTCCGTGTTGGCGCCGCCGAGTTGAGCGATCCAGCCGCCGTCGCGGCGAACAAGACGCGGTTCTTCATCTTTGACGTGCAGACGCATCACGTGGCCATGCCCGAGGAGATCCCGCATGCGGATCAGGAGTTCTTACAGGGCATCTTCAGCCTGCGCGAGACGGCCCGCTCGATGAATCCTGCTTTAAAGAACCATGTACCCAAGATGGAAGACCTCTATCTTGAGAACTACGTCAAGGAAATCTTTCTCGACAGCGAGACCGACGTCGTTGCGCTCAGTGCGTTGCCGGGCTCCTCGGAGGAGAGCGATATCCTTACGCCGGACGTAATCTATAAGAGCCGCTCGTGGATCAACGAAGTGACCAGTTCGCCGCGGGTCATCAGCCACGGCTATTTTTCACCCGACCTCGGCCAGCAGAATCTCGAATACATGCATTCACAGCTCGAGAAAATCAAGATCGAGGCGTGGAAAGGTTACACCGGCTGGCCGCGAGCCAAGGGAGTTGACCGCTGGCGCATGGATGACGAAAAGCTGGCGTATCCGGCCCTCGATTTTGCACGCAAGCACGGAATCCGCAACATTTGTCTCCACAAAGGTCTCCCATTTCCCGGCGACCCGGAACGCTGGAGTCCCATGGACGTTCCCCGCGCAGCCATGGATTTTCCAGACATGAATTTTCTCGTCTACCACTCCGGGTTTCGTGATGCGGGGGAGGTGCTTCCCGCGGCACGCGATCGCTTCCAGAAGAATTCCTACATTCCGTGGACGTCAGACCTTTGTGCGTGGAAAAAGAAAAATCCGCAAGTCAACAACGTCTACATGGAAATGGGCAGCACGTTCGCTTACATGGTGTCTTCGAGCCCCGTCCTCGCCGCGCATGTGATGGGAATGATCATTGACGCGTTTGGAGTCAACCACGTCCTCTGGGGCACCGATTCGATCTGGTGGGGCTCGCCACAATGGCAGATTGAAGCCTTCCGCCGGTTGGAAATGCCTGAGGATTTGATGAAGCGCTTCGGCTGGCAGCCGCTCACCGACGACGTCAAGCGGCAGATCTTCGGACTCAACGCGGCCCGCGTGTACGGAGTGGACCCCGAGGCGAAGCGCAATCCGTTACCAGGCCACTATCTTGAGAAACTACGTAAAGCCTACAAGCACTCAGGACTGAATGCGCCGCGCAACACGCAATATGGCTGGGTGCGCGCGGATTCGCTGTGACCGAGCCGCGAGCCAAGCTTTCCATTGGGCAGCAGGGGTCGTGCACTTCGACAAGATAGGTTGTTTAGTTTATCTTGGCTTATCCCCACTTCAATAAACTAAATAGTAATACGGGTGAATGCCTATCCGACTGGTCATATGGCGAGTGGTCGGCAACTCTTACCTTGGGATTACTTCAGGTTTGCCCGTGATCCAGACACGACCACAGAGGATCGCGCTTGGCTCTACTAGGATGCTGTCACGCGCGCGATCGGGGTCGCTTGGATCTGCCGCCGGTCGATTTGCTCCTTTTGCCCCAATCGCCAAGATCGAGGGCGACCGATATGCAAGCAGCGCGCAATTGATCCGCAAGAGCGCGGTCGATCATGGTCCGAGCCACGACCATTCCTCCGATGGACAGCGCAGCTATGCCCTGCGCTGTGGTGCGACGACGTCGGCCATTCTGGGCTAAGCTCCGTTCCAAGACGCTTACCATTGCTTTGAACACGGTTTCGAAGGCGCGCTTCGCACTTACGCCACTACGCGCGACGTCGGTCGGCAACGCGACCATAGGGCAGGAATTCTCGACGTCCTCGAAATGCTGGCGGGATAAGTACGCTCGGACGATTTGCGACCCTACGTCGGTCGATGACAGATCTACGCGCACGCCTTCCCAGCAGTTTTTCCACTCTGGGTCTGTAAAGAAGCACCCCAGCACCTCGGAATACAGATCGCTCTTGCTTTCAAAATAGCTATAGAAACCGCCGTGTGTGAGGCCTGCGCCGGCCATGATCTGATTGAGAGAGACGTTCTCAAAACCATGGCGATTAAATAGCTTGCGTGCGCTGTTGATGATGTTTTTCTTCACGTTGGCGCGATGGCCAGCAGGGTAAGGCATGTGGCCCCCTTTGTTTGTTAGCCGCTGAAGTATGCGCCAAAGAGGCTTCGCCTGCCCAGGAAAATATTATCTTGAACATATTTTCGCGCGGTGCTCCTATGCATAACGGTTTAAGGCAGGAATTCAGGAGAGCGAAATGATGAGCGATAGAACAAATTTGGCGGCGCGCGCGAATGGACCGAGTCGGCGACAAGCGATCGCCGGCGTTGCGATGGTTTTCGGCGGCTTAGTCCTGGCCTCTGGCAAGTCTTGGGCGGGGGCCGAAGACGAGATTTCTCATTCGGCAGAATCTATTCATCAAGAGCCCGTTTTCAAGGCGAGCCGGAAGCGCGTTTACGATGCGCTTACGGAAACCAAACAGTTCGACAAGATCATAGAGCTCAGTGGCGTCATGAAGTCCGGCATGCCTCCGGGGGCCAATAAACCCACGGAGATCAGTCGCCAAGAGGGCGGCGCGTTCGCGATCTTCGGCGGGTATATCACGGGACGACAGATCGAACTTGTGCCAGGTGTTCGAATCATCCAAGCCTGGCGAGTGGGCAACTGGGCTCCAGGTGTCTACTCGATTGCGAAGTTCGAACTCATCGAGCATGGAACCGGAACCAAAATCGTTTTTGACCAGGCCGGCTTTCCCAAAGGCGATGGTGAACATTTGGCGTCGGGATGGAAAGCCCACTATTGGGAGCCTCTCGGCGAATTCCTAGCTTAGGTCTTGCGCCCAGCGCAGGCCACACGCGCTGAACGTACGCCGTCGGCACATTCGGGGCGAATTGTCGGCAGTTCGGAAGTAATCTTGGCGTGCGAGCACGTTCGACCGGCAATTTCCGAATTGCCGTCATCAAACAAGGGGTCGTTGGACGCTATGAGGAGCCCAATCACGTTCGACAAACGGACGTGCCATGACTGAAAACTAGTGGATTATTTTTCGCTCGCTCATGCGAGCGTTCGCTGTGCACCGTGGCGGATTCTGTCGCGCTTCGGTTCTGTACCGCTCCAAGACGCCTACTTATTCCCCTCAGTTAGTTTCTTCAGCGTGTCTTGTATGCCCTGACGGATCTCGGCGCGGCGCTGCTCGGTATCGGACCACGACGATAAAGGCGCCGCATGGGAATCCAGCATCGCCAAGGCCTTTTCGGCATACTGCTTCGCCAGATCTTTCTGTCCATCTTTCAAATAGGCGTCGGCGAGGTTAGAGTGCGCGTCGGCAGAGTCGGGATACGCCAGAAGGTTGAGCTGGAAGACCTCGATGGCCTCCTGGATCTCGGCCTCGCGCAAATGGCCGCTGCCGATGATGTCGGCGCTGACTTCTGGCCATAATTGCGCTTTGGGATCCTTTCTTCGGGCTTCGATCAGCTGCTGTTTGACCTGCGCGGCTTGGCCGGGCGTTGCAAGCTGATTGAGGATGGCGGAGGCCGCCAGTGGATCGGCGGGGGCGCGCCCCGGAGTTTTGATGAGCGTGGTGACAAACCACTGCACGATGATGCCGGACAGATCGGGATGGTCCCTGAAGAGATCGGTGCCGTGGCTCCCGGTGGCGGGAACTTTGCTGGCATCGTAGGTCTCATACCACAGCCAAGGGGCTTCCTGCGCAGCGGAATAGCGGATCAGCTTTCTGCTAGGACTGGAGGCTCTGGCGTAGAGCCAGAGCATGGCTTCGACAGTAGGAGGATATTCGTCAGTGTCGGCAACGACGAAGAGTTCGGGCAACTGCGAAGCTTGGTGGAGAAATTCGATGCCCAGACGAAAGGTCTCGCCAGACATCATGGCGAGCGACTTTGTGTCGGCAGGATGCAGGCGGGCGGTTTCTACGGCATTGACAACTCCGTGGCTGCCGGCGCCTCCCAAGCCGATGACATCGCGCTGGACGCCGGGCTGAGAGATCAAGAACTGGAAGGCAGTTTCCAGGTCGGCGTGCTTCTTCTCCCAGGCGCCTTCGTGTGTGCCGCCGCTTCCGCCGTATCCGCGATCGTCGAGAGTTAGAGTGCTGATTCCAGCGGTGGCCAGTTGGCGCGCCAGGTCGTCCCAGGATGTGCGTGTGCGGTTGCTCTGATGGAAGAGCAAGACGCCGGGGCCCGGTTTTCCAGCCGCGAAATAAGTGGCCTTAAGCAAAGTGCCGTCGGAGGCCTTCAGATCGACGACGCGCGGACTAGGCGGCTGCGATTGTTGAGCGCGAGTCGCGCTCGCCGATGCGGCAGAGATGAGTGCAGCAAGGATCAACGAGATTCGTGGGTGCTTCATTCGTGTGAGTCTCCTCGATTTGAGTGCGTCGACTTGCAGCCATTCGCCATCACTCGGATTTCTGGCGGCTGGCTGGTGGGATGATTCCGTTCATGCGGAGATATTCGATCATTTGGCCGTAGTGGTTGTAGGCATGAGAGACCCCAAACTCGGCTAGACGTAGGCGTGTGGATTTGCTTTTCCCTGGAGCCTGCAGCATGTTTTCCGTGGTCAATGTGGCAGCAGCGCGGTGGCCGAGGGCAAATGAGTCTTTGAGGAATTTGATGATTTCGGCTTTGGCCTTCAAGTTGGCGGGACCGTTTCCGTCGTTTAAGCCATCAGGGAGTTTCTCGCCGGTGAGCGGGGACCAGATAAACCAGTTGGAAGTGGCGATGTGTTTAACCTGGACGGCGAAGGTGCGCACACCTTTGTAATCGCTGCCGGGAATGTTCGAGCTTTCGGGAGAGAAATCGAATTTCTCTTCGGGCATGGCCTCGGCGGCATCGATGATTTGTTTTTCCACTGCGCTGATGTCGCGATCTACCGCTGCTGCCAGAGTCGGCGGCGACTGCTGCGGCTGTTGCGCCCCCGCGGCAGCGGCTTTCGGAGTGTGGCGGAAAGCCGCACCAGCAATGAGAGCACCGGTGATAAACGCGACTGCGAATAGCCAAGTTTGTATTCGTTTCATTTATGTGCGCTCTTTGTTGTTTATCCGCGCTTGAATCGTAATCAGCTCAGCCCTCAGTGCGAGACGACATCGTTCCGAACAACTTGGCCGTCCTTCACGAGTACTCTGCTTCCGGGGGAACAATAACGTCGAGAAGCAAATGCGTGTGACCGTCGCATCCGATTAAACGCTCCTGAGAGATGAACGCAAACGGCTGCGCCGTAGAGATTCGCTTCTCGCCTTTCTACTACACATAACAGTGATCCTACTACATTTACCGTATACGTCAATTGGACGCACTTAGCGGCAAGAAGTGAGCACTTCGCCGTGGTTATCGCTTCAGGACGAAACAGCAGGCCGTATGTGCGACGGTTTGAAAGATGGCGGCGGCGATGACAATGGCAAACAGTGATGTCAATAGCAGGCTTGCTGCGCGGTAGGTCGTTTGGGCTGGACCACTCAGGCGTGCCAAGCGATAGCTCAGATGTGATGAGGCTGTTGCTTGCAGAACTCCCGCTTGTTCAGGAACTGCAAGTTTGACGAGCGCTGAAACCAGTGCTGGCCCATGAGAGCGCCTGACCACAGATTCATCGCAGGAGAGTTCGCGATAGAGTGCAATCCGCGCTCCAGCGAGCCAGATGAGCGGATGGAACCACAAGACGCACAAGGAAACCTCATAAAGTAAACGGATTAAATTATCATGCCGTGTTGCATGGGCGAGTTCGTGAATCAGGACAGCGCGGAATTCACGTTGACTGAGCAGCCGATCGATGCCGGTGGGAAGCAGGATACGAGGGGAAAGGACTCCGCGAACTGCGGGACTCGGATGGCTATAGCCAAAGCTCACGGGAATGCCGTCTGTTACGAAATTGGACGTGTCGCCGCGGTCGTTCAGACCGTCCGGCACTTTCGCCTCGCGACGCTCTTTGCGTATGCGCGAGATCAATCGCATAAGCATAGAGAAGCCCCCGGTCATCCATATAACTCCGAGGATCACGGCCGTCCGGCCCTGTGTCATGTCCCATACGGGGTCCCCAATAACAGCGAGCGGCCTAGCCCACGTCAGGTGCGGCGCCCAAAGCTTATCGATGAGTGCTCCTAAAGGCAGAACGAAATTGAATGCGGTGGCAACCCAGATCCAATATTTTGTGGTGGCGCTCGCGCGCAGAATTGATGTTAACGCCCACGCCGCCGAGGAGACAATCGAGGCAAACAGCAGGTGAACGCTGAAGTAGTACATCGCGCGTGCGATATGCTCATGCACGTTTGCCTTCGCGGGTGCGGCCGTTTCTATCACTGCGCGCCGCATTCTGCAGCGCCTTCAGATCTCGTAAGGTAAGGGCGCCATTTTCGAGGAGATTAGAGACGAGCAGTCGCGGCGAGCCGCCGAACAAATCGAGCAAATCGCGTACTAGTCTGCTGCGATGTTGGGTTTCGTTTATGGCCGGCTGAAAGAGCTGGGCATTGCCGATCTTCTTTACCTTTCGCAACGCACCCTTCTCCTCCAGCCTGTAGACGAGCGTCTGCACGGTTGTGTAAGCGACGCGTTCGTCCTCAGGCAGGCTTTCCAGGACCTCGCGCACGGACGCAGTTCCCAGTTTCCAGTACTGTTCCAGGATGCGAGTTTCGGCTTTGGAAAGACGCGGTTGTTTCATAATCTCCTACTTATCCCGGCAATGCTACTACAAGAGACGGCATAGTGGCTATCCCTGCGTCTTTCTGATCGCAGATAAATGTCAAGTGCTCGGCGGCCAGGGTGGGTCCGAAGTCCGCATAGCGTTGCCGCACCCGGCGCAAAATCTTCAGCTCCAACCGCGCGGCTAACCTGCGGTTTGATCTTCGTCCGCGTAATCCATGGATCACCGCTCGGTCGCCGTG
>DASPYR010000082.1:0-9232 GCA_035636675.1 Rugosimonospora sp.
CCAGGCGATACGCGCCACATGCGCGAGCAAGGCCTGGCCGATGCCGTGCTTTCGAAACTGCGGCCGCACAAAGAGATCATCGAGAAACAACCCGGCGCGTCCCTGAAAGGTGGAGTAGAACTCGAAGAAGACGGCATAGCCAACGGCTTGTCCATCCGATTCGGCAATGACGGCGCGAAATTTGGGGTGTGGGCCGAAACCGTCGCGGGCAATGGATTCCGCGGTGACACCGGCCTCATGTGCCAGGCGTTCATACTCGGCGAGCTCGAGGATCATGGTGGCGAGCAGCGAAGCGTCTTTGACCGCTGCGGGGCGGATGGAAAGCATGCTCTTCGACTTAGTTGATATCGATTTGAAGACCGCCGACCCACTTGGAGGCGAGATTATAAAGGACGGCGCCTATTGCGCCAAACACTCCGCCCACAAGCCCGTAGATGATTGGAAGAAGAATGATCGCGCCAGGTCCGAAAGGGAAAAAGATGTTTCGGGGAGGCTGGTTTGCCCCGGCCAAGTTCATCCTGGACAACGCAACCAGCTCCACGAGAACACCCAGAAGCAGTCCGAGAATTCCGTAGAGCACCAGGCCTAATTTAAAGGCCGATCCCGGAGTGATGCGCTTGATGACGGCCATATGCAGCCCTCCTCGAACAAATTTAGAGGCATCCTAACAGGGACGAAAGCGCCCAAGCAATCGGACTCTTCCGATGTTGAGAGGGGAGTTACCCAATCGGGAAAGGGCCAAGAGAGTTACAGCGGCAGGGAGCCGGTGAAGACCATAGGCGATTTGCGCGAGTCTACGTTGCGAATCTCGCCGATGCGGTAGTACTTCTCGCGGCGGCGTTTCAGTTCGGTTTCGACGGCCCGCAGGTTTGTGGGCGGGATAATCAGGATCATGCCCACGCCAAGATTGAAAGTACGCAGGAGCTCATCGCGTTCGATCTGGCCGAGTTTGGCGAGATAGGAAAAGATGGGCAGCACGGGCCAGGAGCCCAGCTCGACCACGGCCTGCGTGCTGCGCGGCAGGACGCGCGGGAGGTTGCCGGGAATTCCTCCGCCGGTAATGTGCGCCATGCCGGTGAGAAGGCCCTGGCTGATGATATTTTTCAGCGCAGGCCAATAGCAACGGTGCGGCATCAGAAGCTCGGCTCCGATTTTGTTGCTGATTTCGGCGACGTAAGCATCAGGGGCAAGACCGGCAGTTTCAAAGACCAGTTTGCGGGCGAGCGAGTAGCCATTGGTGTGCAGGCCGAGCGAGGGCAGGGCCAGCAGAACGTCGCCGGCGCGGACCGTGCTGGTCTTGGGAATGCGGCTGCGCTCGACGACGCCGACGATGAAGCCGGCGAGGTCGTATTCGCCGGGGGCGTAGGTATCGGGCAGTTCGGCCGTTTCGCCGCCGACGAGGGCGCAATCTGCCTGATGGCAGGCGCGGGTGATGCCGTCGACGAGCTGTTCGACGACGTCGGGATCCATGCGGCCGAGCGCCAGATAGTCGAGAAAGAAGAGCGGCTCGGCGCCGAGGGTGAGGATGTCGTTGACGCAGTGATTAACGAGATCGCCGCCCACGGTGGAGTGGATGCCCATGGCCGCGGCGATTTTCAGCTTGGTGCCGACGCCGTCGGTGCTGGAAACGAGCACCGGCTCGTGCCAGCGCTTTACATCCAGGGCAAACAGGCCGCCGAAGGCTCCGATGCCGCCGACGACCCCGCGCGTGAAGGTACGCGAAGCCATGCGGCGAATCCGTTCCTTGGCTTGTTCGGCGCGAGAGATATCCACGCCGGCTTCGGCATAGCGCATAGGTGGCGAACCTTGTTCCAGGGAATGCGTGCGACAGTCTACATCAGGGGCTAAGCCGCCCGTATAAAACGAAACTTAAGAGAGATTCTTCGGTCGCCCACGGCGACCTCAGAATGACAGCGTCACCTAAAATGTCGTGAGGAGGCGGCGCCAGCGCACCAGGCGCGGGTGCAGCAAGGCGTTGGCATAAGCGTAGATGCGTTCGCGCACCTGGCCCGGCTGCCAAGCGTCCTCATTCGCCTGCACGGACATGTAAATCACCACCGGTGTGCCGATGATATTGGACTCAGGCACAAATCCCCAATCACGGCTATCCCAGGAGTCTTCGCGATTATCGCCGAGAACGAAATAGCTGCGCGCGGGAACGGTGACGGGACCGAAGTTATCGAGCGCATTGGGCGGATCATGGCGGTAGGGCTCGCTGAGAGCTTGGCCATTGACAAAGACCCGGCCCTGGCGAATTTGTACCGTATCTCCGGGCATTCCGATCAGGCGCTTGATGAAATCTTCATCGCGGTCGGGAAGCGGCGCGTGGAAAACCACCACCTGCTGGCGGCGCGGTTCGCGCCAGAGTCGCACGTGATAACGCGTGAAGGGCAGGCCGATATCATAGCCGAAGCGGCTCATGAGCAGATGATCGCCAATGAGCAGAGTGCCCTCCATCGAAGCGGAGGGAATCACGCGAGCCTGAACCATGGTGCCGGTAATGAGGAAAAATGCGAGGGCCACCCAAACCCAGGAGAGCAGTTCGCGAACGAGGCGCTCGCGGAAGGTCCTGGACTCAACAGCGGGCGAATGGCTCGGGCCGTCAGGGATGACTGAATCGCGGCCAGCGGAAGGATCGGCGCCCGCGGCAGGAATCCTGGAGTCGGCGCTCGTGTAATTATCATTCACGGCGTTTTCCTTCGGCTTCAGGGACCGTAACTTGCTCACGGCCACCGGCAGGTACGCCGACTTCGAGCTGCACGTTTTCGCTGACGTAGGCGCCGGTATAACAGGAAGTGCAGAAGCTGCCAGTGGTGTCGCTTACGGCGCGGCGCAGGCTTTCGATAGAGAGATAGCCGACCGAGTCGGCGTCCAGGAAGAGGCGGATCTCTTCGAGCGTGCGGGCGGCCCCGGAAAGATCGGGGCGGCCTCCTTCGGGCAGCCGCGGGCGGATGCAGGAAGCGTCCGAGGCGAGCAGTTCCTCGCGGGTGGGGGTATCCACGCCGTAATAGCAGGGCGAAATCGTAGGGGGACAACTGATGCGCATATGCACCTGCGTAGCGCCGGCTTCGCGCATCATGCGCACGATCTTGCGGCTGGTGGTGCCGCGAACGATGGAGTCGTCTACCAGGACGACGCGCTTGCCTTCCAGCAGCGCGCGCACGGGATTGAGCTTCAGCTTGACGCCGAAATCGCGGATGGACTGCTCGGGCTCGATGAAGGTGCGGCCGATATAGTGATTGCGGATCAAGCCCATGCGAAAGGGCAATCCGGATTCGAGGGCGTAGCCGATGGCGGCGGGCACGCCGGAATCCGGGACGGGCACGACGAGATCGGCGTCGGCGGGCTGTTCGCGAGCCAGCAGACGGCCGAGCATCTCCCGGCTGCGATCGACCGGGCGGCCGAAGACCAGGCTATCGGGACGCGAGAAATAGACGTGTTCAAAAACGCAAAACTGATGCTGCTTTTGAGGAGCGAAGTGCAGGGATTCCACGCCGCTGCGGGAGATGCGCACAAGTTCGCCGGGCTCGATCTCACGGACGTACTGCGCGCCGATCAGATCGAAGGCGGTGGTCTCCGAGGCCACCAGCCAGGCGTCCCCGAGGCGGCCGAGGCAGAGCGGGCGAAAGCCGCGGGGGTCGCGAATGGCGTAGAGCTCATCGCGCGTGAGCACCAGCAGCGAATACGCGCCTTCGACCTGGTTGAGGGCGTCACCGAGGGCGCCTTGGAGATTATGGGCGGCGCTGCGGGCCACCAGGTGCACGATGACTTCGGTATCGCTGGTGGTCTGGAAGATGGAGCCGCGATGCTCGAGGCTGCGGCGCAGCTTGGCCGCGTTGGTGAGATTGCCGTTGTGAGCCAGCGCCAGCTTGCCTTTATTGCAATCAATGACGATGGGCTGCGCGTTGACAAGCGAGGTATCGCCGGCGGTGGAGTAGCGCGTGTGCCCTGCGGCCGCGGTGCCGGGAAGGCGGGCCAGGATGCGTGGCTGGAAGATTTCCTGCACCAGGCCCATGCCCTTCTCGAGATACATAGTGGCGCCATCGGAAGAGACGATGCCGGCTGATTCCTGGCCGCGATGCTGCAGAGCGTACAGGCCCAGATAGGCGAGCTTGGCGGCTTCGGGATGACCGAAGACGCCGGCGATACCGCAGTGATCATGGAACCGATCGTCGTCGAGATGGCTCATATTTGTTTTGACGCTTGCTCGCCGGGAACCGCGAGCTCAATCGCGCCGCTCCAGATTTCGCGGAGCGAACCGGAAGGGTCGCGAACTACCGTGGCGCCGTTAAGAGAGAGCTGGAACTGCCCGCGCGTGACGCGACCGATCACGAACGCAACGGTCTTATATTGTGCCGCAAGGGTCAGCAGGCGGGCAAGTGACGCATGCGACAAAGAGACCACGGCGCGGGCGCCGGTCTCGGCGAAAAGGGCCAGCTCGGCGGGCTCATCACTCTGCCACGCCGCCTCGGCGGCAAGACCGTTCGAGGCGAAGCCGCATTCAGCGAGGGCCACGGCAATGCCGCCATCGCTGATGTCATGCGCCGAGGCGAGGATGCCCTCCGCAGCGAGCGCTACGAGCGCTTCGATCAAGCGCGATTCGGCCGCCAGATCGACGGCGGGCGGAACACCACCGACGATGCCGGCGACCGTGCGGGCATATTCGGAAGAAGCGAATTCTCGCAGGGATTCGCGCTCGCGGGGCTCAGATGCGGGCGCAGCAGCGTTGCCACGACCATCGAGCAGAACGATGGCGTCGCCTTCGTTGCGGAAGGCCATGGTCAATGTGGCAGCCGCGTTTTCGATGACGCCGAGCACGCCGACGATGGGCGTGGGATCGATGGATTTGCCGAGCGTGTCGTTATAGAAGCTGACGTTGCCGCCGGTGATGGGTATGGAAAGCGCGCGGCAGGCTTCGGCCATGCCGTCCACGGCTTCGCTGAACTGCCACATGATTTCCGACTTTTCGGGATTGCCGAAATTGAGGCAATTCGTGGCCGCCCAGGGACGCGCGCCCACGGCGGCTACGTTGCGGGCGGCTTCGGCGACGGCGTGCATTGCGCCGACGCGCGGATCGAGCGCACACCAGCGGCCTTTGCCATCCGTGGCGAGCGCGAGGGCACGGCTGGTGCCCTTGAGGCGGACGACGGCGGCATCGGCGGCGCCGGGGAAAACGGTCGTGTTGGTGCGGACCATGTGGTCGTATTGCTCGAAGATCCAGCGCTTCGAGGCGATGGCCGGAGCGGCGAGCAGGCAGCGGAAATTGGCGGTGAGGTCGGCTCCAACGGGCGCGAGCGAGACGCGGGCATCGCGCGCAGGCGACGGCTTCGGCCGCGTGATGGGGCGGTGGTAGACGGGCGCCTGCTCGGCCAGCGCGTTGGCAGGGATCTCCGCGGCGGTTTGGCCCTGGTGCAGCACGCGCAGCATGCCGTCGGAGGTGACACGGCCGATCTCGATGGCGTCGAGTCCCCACTTGCGGAAGACGCGAAAGACCTCGGCTTCGCGGCCGCGCTCGGCGACGAGCAGCATGCGTTCCTGCGATTCGCTGAGCATCATTTCGTAGGCGGTCATGCCGCTTTCGCGCTGCGGCACGCGATCGAGTTCGATTTCGATGCCCATGCCGCCGCGCGAAGCCATTTCGCAGGAGGAACTGGTCAGCCCTGCAGCGCCCATATCCTGAATGCCGACGATCGCGCCAGTGGCCATAGCTTCGAGGCAAGCCTCGAGCAGAAGCTTTTCAAGAAACGGATCGCCAACTTGCACGTTGGGGCGCTTCTTCTGCGATTCCTCGGTGAACTCGGCGGAAGCCAGCAAAGAGGCGCCGTGAATGCCGTCGCGGCCGGTCTTTGCGCCGACGTAGATGACCGGATTGCCTTCGCCGCGGGCACGGGCGAAAAATAAGTGATTTTTGGGTGCGATGCCCAGGGCCAGGACGTTGACCAGCGGATTGCCCGCGTAGCCGGGCTCGAATTCGACTTCGCCGCCAACGGTGGGCACGCCGAAGCAATTGCCGTAAAAGGCGATGCCGCGAACGACGCCGTCAAACAGGCGGCGATTGCGGGCGACGACTTCGGGCGCTTCGCCATTGGCTGAAGTGCCCTTTGCCGGAGTAATTGAACCAAAGCGCAGCGAATCGAGCACGGCGATGGGCCGCGCTCCCATGGTGAAGACGTCGCGCAGAATTCCCCCGACGCCGGTAGCCGCGCCCTGAAAGGGCTCGACGTAACTGGGATGATTGTGCGATTCCATTTTGAAGACGGCGGCGAGGCCGTCGCCGACGTCCACGACGCCGGCATTTTCGCCGGGACCCTGCAGCACTTGCGGCGCGCGCGTGGGGAGGCGCCGGAGATGCATGCGGCTGGATTTATAGGAGCAATGCTCGCTCCACATCACGCTGAAAATGCCGAGTTCGGTGAAATTGGGTTCTCGGCCGAGAATGTTCCGGATGCGCGCGTATTCCTCGGGCGTGATGCCGTGTTCGGCGACGATTTCGGGCGTCACCTTGATCGCGGTTTCGACGATTGGGGGCGTGCGCGCCGCGTGCGACAAGCGTCAGCTCACCGCAGCGGCGGGTTGCCGCGCGAGAGATTGCACGAGCGAGCGAAAGACGATCAAGCCGTCGGTCGAGCCGAGGGCGGCTTCGACGGCGCGCTCGGGATGCGGCATCATGCCCATGACGTTGCGCTCGCGATTGCAGATCCCGGCAATGGCGTCGAGGGAGCCATTGGGGTTGGCCGCGGTATCGAGCCGGCCGTCGGGCGCGCAATAACGAAAAACGATCTGGTTGTTATGTTTTAGATCCGCGAGAGTGGCGGCGTCGCAGACGTAATTGCCTTCGGCATGCGCAATGGGAATTCTGAGCACCTGGCCGGGCCGCGCGGCGGAGGTGAACGGCGTGGCCGTCGTCTCTACGCGGATGTGCACGTGACGGCAGACGAAGCGCAGTCCTTTATTGCGCATCAAAGCGCCGGGCAGAAGGCCGGCTTCGCAGAGAATCTGAAAGCCATTGCAAATTCCGAGCACGAGGCCGCCAGAACGGGTGAACCGTGCGATGGCGTTCATCACCGGCGAGAAGCGGGCAATCGCGCCGGTACGCAGGTAATCGCCGTAAGAGAAGCCGCCGGGCAAAATGACGGCGTCAAAGCCGGCGAGGTCCTGCGATTGATGCCAAATGAATTCGGCCGGGGTGTGAAGGACTTCGCTTACCGCATGCAGCGCATCGTGATCGCAATTGGATCCAGGGAATACGACAACACCAATTTTCATCGCGATGCGGCTCCTGGGGGAATTAGATTATAGCAGTTTGGCGCTCGCCGCGCCCGATTTTGCACGCACACTCTTAGCGGAGGCGGGAGGATTTGCGGGCACGTTTGGCTGCCGCGGCGGCCTTGCCCCGGGAGACGCGCGCGGAGCGGGCGCGGGAATGCGGGCGCGCGCTCGCGGAAGATTTTCGTTTCGACTTGCGGCCTGGTTTCCGCTTCGCGGCTGCGGCCGTTTCACGCCGGCGGGCCGCGGCCCAGCCGGGCTTATTCACTTGGCGGCCGCGGGCGATGGCCAGCGCGTCCGAGGGGATATTTTCGGTGATTGTGGAACCGGCGGCGATATAGGCACGGTCGCCGACCTTCACGGGAGCCACCAGGGCCGTATCGCTGCCCACGAAGACGCGACGGCCAATGGTCGTGGGATTTTTGTTCACGCCGTCGTAATTGCAGGTGATGGTGCCGGCGCCAACATTGGTTTCGCTGCCGATGCGCGCGTCGCCCAGATAGGTGAGGTGCATGGCCTTGGCGCGCTCTCCGAGCACGCTCTTTTTGACTTCGACAAAATTGCCAACGCGGGCGCCCTTGAGCAGGCGCGCGGAGTCGCGCAGATGTGCGAAAGGTCCGACTTGCGTTTCAGCCGAAAGGTAACTCGACGAGATCACGGAGTAAGGTTTGACGAGGGCGCCATCTTCCACGATGACATCGCTGAGGATGCTGCCGGTGCGGATGGTACAGCCCGCGCCGATGCGCGATTTACCGAGCAACTGCACGCCTGGTTCGACCAGCGTATCCGGGCCCACGGTCACATCAGGATCGATCAATATGGATTCCGGCATGAGCATACTCACGCCGGCGGCCATCAGTTCGGCGCGTTTGCGCCGGCGAAAGGCCAGATCCACCTCGGCCAAATCGGCGCGCGTATTGCAACCGAGGACTTCGTCAGCATCCGCGGCAACGAGAGCTTGCACGGTGCCTCCCCCTGCGCGTAGAAAGCCGATGGCGTCAGTGAGATAAAGCTCGCGATGCGCATTGACCGGACGAAGGCGCGCGAGCGCGGGCCAGAGCTTATCGAGGGTGAAGGCATAGATGCTGGAATTGATTTCGTTGATGCTGCGCTGATCGTCGGTCAGCGCGGCATCCTCGACGATTGCTTCGACGTTGCCATCCTGCCGCCGAACGATGCGCCCGTAACCGGCCGGCTGCGCCAATTCGGCGGAGAGAATCGTGGCGGCTGCGGCATGTTGCTGATGAAGACGTGCGAGTTCCGCCAAAGTTTCGGAGCGCACTAAAGGCGCGTCGCCCGGCAGAACCATGGCGTATTTGACGCGGCTTCCGAGCGCGCGCCGGGCCACCAGCACGGCGTGGCCGGTCCCTCGCTGCGGCTCCTGAAGAATGATCTGCACACCCAACGGCTTGAGAATCGCAGAGACATCGTCGGCCTGATGTCCGACAACGGCAATCATCGCCCGCGGCTTCAAGCGCTGGCATGCGCGCACGACGTGTTCCACGAGGGTACGGCCGCCGGCGCGGTGCAGTACCTTGGCGAGCGACGACTTCAGGCGCGTTCCTTTACCTGCGGCCAAAATGACGATGGCGAGATCGGGCAGAGCCATGGTTGGTTAAGGTATTCTCCGTTGTTTGGATTCTCTTTGGCAAGAAATGTGACAGAGAAGGGGGAAAAACAATCCAGAGCCTACGTTTCAATTGGCCTGGGCAATATCGGCGCGGGCTAGTGCCGTTCCAACTAGATTGGCCAAACGCGCAAGCGAACGTTTCCGAGAGATCGCCGTAATCAAGAGCCGAACGAATCGATTCATCTGGCCGGCTGCCGTTGAGGGGACAAAAAGTCGATTCGTTCGGTTCAAGACGAAAGACGATTTGCTCAACCCCGAACCAAATTTCAGAAGCCCCATTTGGTTCGGGGTCAAACAAGTTGGAACGGCACTAGTTAAGGACTTTCCCCGCCCTGC
>DASPYR010000083.1:0-3435 GCA_035636675.1 Rugosimonospora sp.
TCCAACGTGGAAGTCGACTTTACGCACAACCCTCGTGAAGTTGAGCAAGGCCTCATCTCGCTCTACTTCCCGCCATTTCATGAATCGAATTTATTCGATGCCCTGGTGGACGTGACGGACCGCCTCCAGGACGTGAAGGGCAAAAAGGCCGTCCTGGTCCTGGCCTCGGGCATCGATACATTCAGCCGGCTCACCTTGGACAAGACCATCGCCAAATTGAAGCAAACCGACGTGACGGTCTATTGCGTGGGCGTCGCCGAGCAGATGTTCGTTCGAACTCTTGACAACGGCGGGCTCACCTATCTCCAGGCTCAGAATCAGCTGAAGAGCTTTGCCGAAATGACCGGCGGCCGCGTCTGGTTCCCGCGATTCGATGGCGAGATTCCCGGCATCATGGCCGACGTGGCGGGCAGTCTCAGAAACGAATATAGCCTCGGCTACATTCCCAGCAACCAGAAGAACGACGGCAAGTATCGCAAGATTAAGGTGGAACTGGTTGCTCCCGACGGCGGGCCGCTGACCGTCTTGGATCAAAAGGGCAAGAAGCGAAAATTCCAGGTGTATGCCCGCCAGGGCTACACCGCCCCCACCAGCACCGCCGGCAACTGACACCTAGTGGCACAGGCACTCTTGCCTGTGCATGCGCCTCTTTTTTTTGTAGCGCCGGCTTCTAGCCGGCATCCGTGCCACAGGCATTCTGGCCTGTGCGGTTTAGCTTATGTAGCGCGTGCCTTCAGGCGGGCATCCCGTCTAGGCAAGGCACTAATACCCCCGTGCCAAATCCACCTGATTCCGCAGCGGCTCGCCCCGGAACCAGCGTTCCAGATTGTCCACCAGCAGTTCCGCTTCCCTCTGCCAGATGCGTTCGCTTATGCCGCTGGTGTGCGGCGTAATGAACACATTTTCGAGCGACCATAGCGGGTTTTCCGGCGGCAGCGGCTCCGGCGACGCCACGTCCAACCCCGCGCCGCCGATGGCCCGTTTTTCGAGCGCCGCGACGAGCGCCGCCTGGTCCACCAGCGACCCTCGCGCCACGTTCACCAGAATCGCGCCGCGCTTCATCGCCGCGAGCTGTTCGGCGCCGATCAAATGATGTGTTTGCGGCGTTTCCGGAGCCGCCAAAATCACGTAGTCAGCGCCCGCCAGCGCGGCATTGAGTTCCGCAACCGCAAACACGCGTTCCGCTAGCGAAGCATCCGCTTTGCCCGAACGCGTTACCGCCCAGATCCGCATTCCGAAGCCGCCCAGCCGCTCGGCCACGGCTCGCCCCACGGCGCCGAAGCCCACCACCAAAGCCACGCTGCCGCTCAGTTCCCGCGGCCGCGCCGGGCCATCCCAAATTTCCTGCTGCGCCCATTTCTTCTGCGCCTGAAAGCGCATGGCCCCCGGAAAATCGCGCGCCATGGCCACGACCATTCCGGCAATATGCTCGGCCATGGCCGGCGCGTGTACGCCGCTGGCGTTCGTGAGAATAATCCCCGAGCTGCGAAATTCCGGATACATCAATTGACCCACGCCGGCGGACGTCGTGTGCACCCACTTCAGCCGCGTCGCTTCGCGCAATTGCTCCGGCCGCAGCAGCAAGCCTACGAAAATATCCGTGTCGGGAAGCTCGGGCGTGATCCGGTCATAATGCGGCAGATCGAGCACGCGCATCTCCGGCCACCTCTGGCGCACCGCTGCGGCCATTTCCGGCGGCGAGCGCCACAGCGTGAACCGGTGATAAGAAGAGATGACGAGCTTGGTATCAGCCGGTTTGGGGGGATTCATGGTCGCTCGGACATTTCAATGTACAGCGTGGTCGATCAATTCGAAATTTTGCGGATGTCATTCTGAGTGAAGTGGCCGCGCCCTTCTTCGTCGGGCCTTTCCCGGCGCGCGGCCACGAAGCGAAGAATCCCTCTTCGCATGTGCCGTCATCCCGAAGGCGTCTTTTGCCCGAGGCGCGCTTTTCGCGCCCCGGACGCTTTTGCGGGGGATCTGCTTTTCGCTTTCCGGCTCTTTCAGGGCGCTCATTTCGACGCAATCCTCAAATCGCTCCCCGTCATCTCCTTTGGCTTCGGAACGCCCCAAACCCCCAGCATCGTCGGCGCAATGTCTCGCAGCGCGCCGCCTGACTTCAGCCGCGCGGGCCCATCCTCGTGCAGGAGAATAAACGGCACCGGATTCGTGGTGTGATAAGTGTGCGGACCGCCCGTCACCGGATCAATCATCGTTTCGGCATTGCCGTGGTCCGCGGTGATGATCCAGGCGCCGCCGCGGGGACGCAGCGCCTGAAAAATCCTCCCCAGACACGCGTCCACCGCTTCCACGGCGCGTATCGCCGCTTCCAGCTTTCCCGAATGGCCGACCATATCGGCATTGGCAAAATTCATGATCACCGCGTCGAATGCGCCTTTCTCGATGGCCTGAACGACGTTATCGGCGATGCCCTCGGCGGACATTTCCGGCTTCAGATCATACGTCGGCACTTTCGGCGACGGCACCAGGATGCGCTCCTCGCCGCCAAAAGGCTTCTCCACGCCGCCGTTAAAAAAATACGTCACATGCGCGTACTTTTCCGTCTCCGCCACGCGCAGATTGCGAAAGTTCATCTCCGCGAATACTTGCGCCAGGATGTGCTCGAGTTTTTCCGGCCCAAAAAGATATTTGAGCCATGAGAAGGTCTTGTCATATTGCGTCATGGCCAGGAAGAAAAGATCTTTCGGCCGCGCCGCATCGGCGAATTTATCGAACCCCGGTTCCGCAATGGCCCGGGTCATCTGCCGCGCGCGGTCCGCGCGAAAATTGAAAAAGATCACGGCATCGTCGTCGCGAATAGGCGCGACACCCGTCGCGCCCGGCTCGCTGCCCGTCGTCATCACCACCGGCTCGACGAATTCATCCGTGACGCCCTGTTCGTAGCTCTTGCGCACCGCCTCAATGGGATCAGCCGAGCGCCGCTCGGCTTCCCCATGCACGGCCGCGCGATAGGCGCGCTCGATGCGCTCCCATCGGTTATCGCGATCCATGGCGTAGTAGCGGCCCGTGAGCGACGCGATGCGCCCCACGCTCAGCTCCCTCATTTTTTGCTGCAATTTCCGCAGGTAATCGATGCCGCTGTGCGGCGGCGTATCGCGCCCGTCCAGGAAGCAATGCACGAAAACGCGCTCGACTTTGTTCTGCTGCGCCATCCGCAGCAGCGCAAAAAGATGATCGATGTGCGAATGCACGCCGCCATCGCTCACCAGGCCCAGCAGGTGCAATTGCCGCTCGCGCCCGCGCTTCATCGCGCCGAGCAGAAGCTCGTTGCGAAAAAGCGCGCCCGTGCGGAACGCCTCATCGATGCGCGTGATATCCATCAGCACGATGCGGCCGGCCCCGATATTCAGGTGTCCTACTTCGCTATTGCCCATCTGCCCTTCCGGCAGCCCGACCGACGGCCCCGAGGTGTGA
>DASPYR010000084.1:0-29988 GCA_035636675.1 Rugosimonospora sp.
AGCTCGGACTTCACGATTCCGCCGTCAACCACCGACTTTTCGGGGTTAATCAGAAATATCCAGATCAGCGCACCCAGGAGCATCACTCCCGCGCTCACCAGGAATGGCGCGACCCACAAACCGCGGTTGAACAGACTTCCATACACGACGGCGGTGGAGGCTCCGCCAAGTGCGCCGACCATGTTCATCACGCCCGTAACCGTGCCGCTAAACTGACCGCCCACATCCATAGGAACGGCCCACGCCGGACCGATTACCCATTCGAGAAAAAAGAAGGAGGCGGCCAAGCAAAGAATCGAGTTGAAGGTGTTCGGGGTCAGCGCGGCAGGAATTACGAACGCACCTGCAAGAATAAAGCCGGGAGCGGCAACGACGCGGCGCGCCAACTTGGCCTTGCCCGTGGTCTTGAAGATCAGATCGGAGAGCGAGCCGCCGACTAAGTCTCCGGCCATCCCGGCAAACAGAGGAACGGATCCCCAAATGCCCAGCGAGCGAATGGACATGTGGAGATGCTCGCGCAGATAGGTGGGATACCAGGTGAGGTAGAAGTTCGTTCCAAAGAAGAAGCAGAAATAGCCGAGGGAGATGAACCACATATTGGGCGAGAGGAGGATTCGTTTCCAGGGAGTCGCGAGCTGGGCGGTGGCAGGCGGCTTTATGCTTCCGTCCGGCTTGAGGCCGCGGATGCGGGCCAATTCCGCGCGATTGACGCCTTTGTGATCCTCGGGAAGGTTGCGATAAAACAGGCTGAAGGCCATGGCCCACACAATGCCCAGCGAGCCGAAGATGTAAAAAATCGCGCGCCAACCGAAGGCGAGCAGAATGCTGCCGGCAATAAATGGGGTGATGGCAACGGCGAAGCGGCTGAAGAAATGCGTCGTGCCCTGGATGCGGCCGCGTTCGACGCGCGGAAACCAGAGTTGCATGCCGCGGCTGGCAACCGGAAATGCCCCGGCTTCGCTCAGTCCTAGAAGGAAGCGCGCGCCGAAGAGAGAACCGAAGCCGAGGGCCGCGCCGGTCATCACGGCGGTAGCGGACCACAGTGTCATGATGACCGTGAGCACGCGCTTGGGGCCAAAGCGGTCACCAAACCACCCGGCGGGAACCTGTCCTAGCGCATAGGCCCACGTGAAGGCGGCGAGGACGAGGCCCATAGCGCTTTTGCTGAGACCAAACTGTTTGGCGATTTCCGGCTGCGCGACCGAGATATTGCTGCGGTCCATGTAACAGATCAAGTACATCAGGCTGATCAGAAACAGAACCACCCAGCGTGTTTTTGTGGGTTGGGCAGCCGCGGCGGCTACACCGGCATACTCAAGGGCGGGCGTGCTATCGGCACCCAAATTGACTCCGCACTAGGACGGACGAAGATTGGTGGGCGGCTCAGCGCGCGAGGGCTGCCGGAACTGCTTCGACCGCGATGTCCACGGGCCGACCCTCTTCCGCAGACTGATCTGCCGCTTGATACACCTGCATCACCATCCTCGCGTGCTCCGGAGTTACCAGCGGCTGCCGCCCGGTGGCTACACATTCCAGAAAATGAATGGTCTCCGCTTCCATCGGGCCGGCATACACGTGCCCCACTTTTTCCCCGGGCATCGTGGAGATCGGAAATTCAATGCTTCGCTTCATGGTATTGAGAGTGACGTCACGATGCGTGTCGTCCACCAGGATCGCGCCTTCGGTGCCGACCATCTCGATCCAGGTGGACGCGAAATTGGGATAAGCCGGCGGAAGCACCCATCCGGCCCCAATGGTGAATACGCATCCGTCCTCCAGCGTCACCATGATCCAGGCGCAATCCGGAACATGGTGCGTCGGCTGCATGATTTTGCTTACCTCCTGCGCGTAAACGCGAATCGGTTTGCGAGGCGCAAAGCACCACAGCACGAAATCGATGTCGTGGGTCGCTTCCATGGCCGCGGGCGAGAGCTTGATGCGGCCGCCAATTTTCTTTCCGAGGTTCCGCGTGATGTGTCTGCTCACCAGCGCGCTTACGGGCTGGCCGATCGTGCCGTCATCAATGGATCGTTTGACGTAAGCAAACTTCGGATTGAATCGTTGCGAATACCCAATCGTAAACAGCAAGTGCTTGGAGCGCGCCAAGGCGATCAAGTCGTCCGCCTCGGAAAGCTCCAATGCCATCGGTTTCTCGAGAAGCACGTGCTTGCCGGCCTGCAGGCTTTCCTTGGCCATCGGATAATGGGTGGTCTCCGGCGTGGCGGAAATCATGATCGCGTCAATGGATGGATTTTCCAGCAGACGGTGATAATCCGTCGTGGCAGTCACCGGTTTGGTCTTCGCCGCCACTTCTTTCAGCCGTTCTTCGCGGATCTCTGCGATGTGCAGTTCGCGCACGAAAGGGCTCACGGCACAGGTCTCCGCACGTATGCCGCCGCACCAGCCCGTCCCAATAATCCCGACGCTGACTTCTTTCATGGGGCCTCCCATGGGCCAGACCGAACGATTCTCGGCATTGTCGCTATCTTAGCATAGGGAAAATCACCAAATCCGGCTGCTGGTGACCCACGATGGGCGCGGCTCAATCGGGCGATCCGGCCCGGCCCGCAACGGCAGATATTCCGGCAAGCGGTCATAGCGTGTATATTGGCCGTGTATATTGACGTAGCCATGGCAGGGTGTTCCGTTCGCGGATCGCCATCGCGATGACTCTTCGCGATCTCGGGGATTAGGAATAAATAAGGAGACTGAGACAATGCGCCTGTCAACGTATTGGGGTTCCCGACGACTGCGCGTAATCAGGTTGGCTTTGCTTTTAATTGCGGCTGCTCCCACCGCGTTCGCGCAGGGCAAATGGATGCAGATCGCGCCATTTCCTGAACCTAATGAGGAAATACTTGGCGTCGCCGCCGGCGGCAAACTTTACGTGATTGCGGGGCTGGTGTCAGCGCCCATCTGGACACCCATTGGCCTGGTCTACGAATACGATCCCGCCAGCGACCATTGGACCAAGAAGAAGCCCATGGCCTTGCCGGCTCATCACGTCGCTCTGACCGAATATCACGGGAAGATTTACGCGTTTGGCGGATTCGTCGCTCCGCAAAGCGGGCCAGCCGCATGGGTACCCATCAATAATTCCTGGGAATATGATCCGGCGACCGACACCTGGAAGGCGTTGGCGCCGCTTCCAACCAAGCGTGGCTCTCCGCTCGCCGCGGTAGTGAACGACAAAATCTATGTGATCGGCGGCGCCAGCACACCTCCCGGTTCAAATCAAACTTCCATTGATCAGACGCATGCGCAAGTCTGCCTGGGGACTGTCGAAGAATACGACCCCGCCACGAACGCCTGGCGTCAACGTGCCTCGATGCCGACTCCCCGCAACCACGCTGCAATTGGCGTGGTTAACGGGAAAATCTACGTGATTGGCGGACGCGTGGGAGCGGCGTTTATCGGGCTATCGACCGATGTTTCTGTCGTCGAGGAATACGATCCGGCATCGGACACTTGGGGACCGCCGCGTGCCCGCATGCCTACCGCGCGCAGCGCCCTGGCCGCAGGCGTATACAACGGCCGAATTTTTATCGCCGGGGGCGAATTTCAAGACCCGCAGATGATGGCCACCTTCCGCGCCGTCGAGGCCTACGACCCAGCACGCAACGCTTGGACGACAATACCGTCGCTGCCCGTCTCGCGGCACGGGTTAGCCGGGGGTGTGATCGGCAATCGTTTCTACGTGGTCGGCGGGGACGTGCAATCGTCGGGTACCGGCGTGCACGTCTCCACCGCGGAAAGCGACGCTTTCGACCTCTCCACGCTTGAAAAATAGCGTGGCGCGTTAAGGCCAGGGAATAGGTTACGGCAACGGTTCGGGGTGGGGGCCGCGCCGGCGGAGAGTTTTTTAACCCCTCATCCGGCCTCTTCTTGCATGCAATCCGGACTGTGCAGAACAGCTTCTTAGGCGAGCGCTCGCTCGGCTTTCCCGCGCTTGCGCTTCCATTCGTAATCCTTACGCAGGCGAGACTGATGCTTTTTGATCTGCGCCTCGAGCTCAACAAAAGCTTTTCGCGCGCTGCTTGCGGCGTCGGGACCCGCCCCCGTGGCATGTAAGGTGCCGGTGGGCAATGAGAGGTTCGCGGAAAAAATAAATTCAACCCGATGGGGATGCTTCTCAAATCCCCCATGGAATTGCACAAGGTCCGGCTGATAGGACTTCAGCAGTTTGGCCATTTTCGAGACGTGACGATCCAACGCTGATTCAACTGCTTGCGGAGATTCGACATGCCGATAGCTGATGTTGATCTTCATTGGGGTACCCGCCTAGACGGAATCGAAGGGGATGCAATCGCAAATCAGGTCTGAAACGCAAGGCCGAAACCCAGAATAGCACTCCGGCGTGTCATTTCAACTCCCAATTCAAGGCAGCCCCCAGACTAAAATCTAAGACTAAGCCGCACCGCGGGCTCAGTGCGTGCTTAGAGACGACAATCGGACTCTCACTTCTGCGATCCCATGAAGAAACGACTCCCAGTCTGGCGAGCAGTGGAACGAAAGACGGCGAGCTATTTCTTGAACAGGTCGTCAAACGCCTTGCGAGCATCGTTGGGCCGGATGGATGCAAAACCTCGCGAAGTGGACGCCGGCGAAACGGTTACTGCTGTGGGAGCCGTATCTTTCTCGATGGTCGTGCGGAACGCGTAGAACGTGCAGTCGTTCCCAGCATCTTTCTTGACGATGCGCTCCGATATCGGCCGGCTGCACTCAAACTGCGCCGCCGTATCGAAGTACGCGCACTGCTTGCAGCAATGAAGCTCGAAACTACAGCGCGGGCAACTCCCGTTGGGGTCAAACCCAGGCTGCAGGACGGCGCCGCAGTTTGAGCAACGCGCACGCGTGATCGTTCCCACCATTCGCGGGGTCCGCGGCCCGATCTGCTCCTGGCGCGCGCGATGTTCCGGTGGGCGCTTCTCTTTCTTTTTCGGGGCATCGGACTCCATGTAGCCCCTTTGGCTATACTTCCGCTCCAAAAGATACCTCCTTGGGAATGTCTTGATGATAACCCGTAATATCAGCCTGCAACAGGAAAACCGGACACACGTTGCTCAACTAGCCCCGGTACCTTGCAATCCTTACGTGGAGAAAATTTCCTTATAGTCTCAAACGATTGCCGTCTCGACCGAAAGAATAGGCGGCAGGAAGTTTGCGAGCACTTGCCAGTGCCTTCGCCGATTAGATGAGTAGAAGAGCTGTCCGGTTTCAGTGTCGAAATTAAAAGCCGGCCGGATCGCACTCACCTGTGGAAAACGCCTCCCGCAAAGCCTCCTTTTGATCTCTCAACTTGCTGGTTTAATTCGAAGGCCAGGACCCGTGTTCCGAACCCAATGGCGTGCCAAACCCTCCGCAGGCAAATCAGGCTTCAGCAGGCGCTTCGGTTCACCGCAGTCGGAAAGTATAGCTTCCGCGGCCATATATCCGCTGCGGACAGCGCCCTCCATGGTGGCAGGCCATCCGGTTGCTGTCCAGTCTCCAGCAAGAAATAAATTGGGCAAAGGAGTCCGCTGCGAAGGCCGCCAGCGGTCCGCGCCGGGTTGTGGCGAAAATGTCGCGGCAGTTTCCTTCACTACGGTGGCCTTGATGAGCCGCGCCTTTGCTGCCTCCGGTAAGGCCTGCTGCAATTCGCCGAGGCACAGGCTGATGATCTCCTGACGGGAGCGTTCCACAAGCCCGTAGGAAGCGCTGATCACCGATTGCAGGTATCGTCCTTCGCCCGGCCCTTCACTCAACCGCGATTTATTGAAAATCCACTGGGTCGTACGGTCAAGCAGGGTTATGAACGGCTCCACCATTACGTCCCCGTCGAACCAGAAGTGAACGCTGGTGATCGGCGATACTCGCAGGTTTTGAATCCGGCTGAACTGCGGCTCGCTCGCCACGATGCGCTCGGGCAAAAGCCTGAGCGCAGCCTCATGCGGCACGGCGAGAATGTAGAAATCGGCTCGGTGCTGGCGCCCAGCGTCCATCCCCACGCCTGAGATCCTGCCATCGTCCTCCTTCAAACCACGCACCGCCACCCGGCATAACACTTCCCCGCCGCGCTGCTCGATAGCCGCGCGACACCCCTCGTAAAGCTCGCCCAAGGGAACACGCGGAATCCCCACGACGTATCCTGACCGGGCGGAAAGAAATGCCTTCCAGAAAACGTCCAGGCCGTAACGCGCTTCCATGCACGCAAGCTCCTCGTTCAACGCGCTGACCAGGACGACAGCCCAGAACCTCGAAACGGCCCCTTCGCTTTGCCTGTGCGCGCGCAGCCAATCCAGCATGCTGCATCCCGCAGCATCGCCGTCATCGTTGCGCCCGCCGCGCCGGGCAATCGAAAGCATCGCTTCCGCTATGCCTCGCTTTTCAGCCCAGTTGAGCGAGGGATAAAAAGCGAGAGAAGGGGCGAGGTGAAACGGCGGGGGCAGGGCCGAAGCTTCCATAACGGCACGATGGCTCGCCGAATCGACGAAAACGAGACGCCCATAACGGGCGATTTTTGCCAGCGCGCCCACCCGCTCGTAAAAATCGTCCAGATTCGTGCAGCAACCCAGCGTGACGTGCTGACAATTATCGATCTGCTCGCCGTCCGGCAGGCTATAGGAGGACGCCCGGCCACCCAAAAAAGGACGCTGCTCGAGCAATTTAACCCGGAATCCGGCTTCAGCCAGCGCGACGCCCGAGGAGAGCCCCGCCAGGCCGGCGCCGATCACGATCACGCTCTTCGAGGACATCCGCCTCCGACCACCAGCCCACCCGGGCACGCAAGAGGATGCGCGCCTTTTCCGAAGCGTTTAGCCGCACACGCGCGGAAAACACATCAAAATCGCGCTCCTCGATACGGGCAAGCAAACTGCTGTAGATGCGCACAAGCGCCCATAGAGCCGCCCTGCTGTCCGCATTGACCTGGCCAATGAGCCCAACCCCTTCGCGATAAAACCGCCACGCCCGTTCCGCTTGGAATCGCAGTAGTTCACGAACCGGCGGAGTTACTGCGCCGCGCTCCAGTTCCGCCACGCTGCATCCGAAACGCGTGAGATCTTCGGTAGGGATATACACGCGGCCGAGCGCAAGGTCGGCACGGATATCACGGAGAATATTGGTAAGCTGGAAAGCAGTCCCCAGGCGCTCCGCCAATTCCAGTGCGTGCGGATCTTGAAAGCCGAAAACGTGCAGGCAAGTGAGCCCCACTGTGCCGGCCACACGATAGCAGTATTCCTGCAAAGCCGCGAAGGTCGCGTATTGCGTCTCCCGAAGATCCATTTCTGCGCCGGAAATCAAATCGTGGAAAAACCGGGAAGGAATCCGATAACGCCTGATGGCATCGGCGAAAGCCGGAAGGATCGCGTGCCCATTCGTTTTGCCTGCCACGCATTCGTCGACCAGCGCACGCCAACGGCTCAGAGCCGCTTGCTTCAGGGTGGATTCCCCCGTTGGGCCCGGCGCGGGCCGCGGCGAGTCAGAGGCATCATCGACCAGGCGCATAAACGCGTAGATGGCGCAAAGAGCATCGCGCTTGGGTCGCGGCAGCATATAAAAGGCATAATAAAAATTGCTGGCGGCGTTTCGGGCCACGCCTCGGCAGTACTCGTAAGAGCGCTCGATCGCGGCGCCGTTCTTTTCACGCGGCCTAGCCCCGGCAGCGCCGCCATGGGGCGTTAGCGCCTCCAAGGTTTTGCGCGCACCCCGCTGGGGAAGGATTCGGCTCGCCAGCGTACGGCCAAGCAGGACCAAGCGTTGCGGCCCGCTGATGGCGGGCCGCTGCGCCAAGGTGTTGTAGCCGATGGATTCAACGGCATCCAAAACCGCCAAACCGCCCCGGCTGAAAAGCTCGATGTCCACGCTCAAGCGGGTGTCTACGCTCGCGGCCAGCGGCCACCCTTCGGCAAACAATTCCCGCGTGCGCGTGATTAACTCGCGCATGAGCGCTGCGTAGCGCTCGTCAAAGACGCGAGCTTCAATGTCGCTCACTTCCAATCCGTGATGTTGTAGCACGTCAATCGGAATATAAATGCGGCCCTTATCCAAATCTCTTGAGACATCCTGCCAGAAATTAGCGAGCTGCAGGGCCGTGCACGTCGCGTCAGAGAGCCGCTGCCGTTCTGAATCGCGGTAGCCGCATAAGTAAAGCACCAATCGGCCGACCGGATTTGCCGAATAGCGGCAGTAGCCGAGCAAGCCTGCCCAAGTGTCATAACGGTGTACGGTCTGGTCCTGACGGAAGGCGGCCAGCAGGTCGCGGAACGGCTGCGCGGGAATATCAAAAGCACGAATGGTTTGCGCCAGCGCCACGAAAACGGGATGCGATGGCCGGCCTTCGTAACAAATGGTCAGTTCGTTTTTCCACCAATCGAGCAGCTCTAATGCGCGATGGGTGTCTGCCCCTTCATCGCCAAGGTCGTCCGCCCAGCGGCAGTAGGCGTACACGTTATAGAAGTGGCGGCGCAGGCGCCTCGGCAACATCCAGGATACGACATGGAAATTCTCGTAATGGTGCGTCGCCAGCCAATGCGTGTAATGCTCCGCCTGTGCCACCGGGCAGCCCAGCGGCGGCAACGACGCGGCAATCTCGATTTCCGGTGGGCGCATGGGTTCGCTGAATCCGCTGTAAGGCGGCGCGGCGCAATCTACGGGATCACCGCGACTTTCATTTCGCCATTTCGATGCTTCATGTGCTGGAACATCGAGGGAAGCTCGCATAACGGAATTTCGGCGTTGACGAAATCCCGGGCGCGGATTTCGCCGCGGGCGATGGCCTCCATGGCCTCCCGAATAAAACGCGGCGTGTGATGAAAGGTAGACTTGATGGTGATTTCGGAGTAGTGCAGCGCCGTAGGATCGAGCTCAACCCGAGTGCCCTGCGGACAGCCCCCGAAAAGATTGACCGTTCCGCCGCAACGGGCCATCTGAATGGCCCAGTCCCAGGTACGCGGCGAGCCCACCGCCTCAATCACCGAATCGGCGCCGCGGCCGCCTTCGGTGAGCCGGCGCACCGCGCTGACAGGATCGGAAAGAGTGCTGACGTCCAAGGCAGCCCTCGCACCCATGCGTTCTGCCGCTTTCACCTGCCCTGGCCGCTTGCCCAGCGCAATCACGTTTACGCTGCGGCACGAAAGCATGCGAACAAATTTCAAGCCGATGGGCCCGCAGCCGATCAGCACGGTCGTATCGCCGGGCTGCACCCCGGTTTCGTGAATCCCCCGCAGAACGCACGCGAGCGGCTCGGCCATTGCGGCATCCATAAAGGACACGTGCGGCGGAATCTCCAGCATATTCTTGCGCACAATGCGGCCGGGGATGCGGATGTATTCGGCATAAGCACCGTTGTTGAAGAGCAGATCCTCGCAAAGATTGCTGCGTTCCTTGCGGCAGAAAAAACATATGCCGCAAGGCGCGGAGTTCGCCGGCATCACACGCGAGCCTACCGCCAGATTCTCAGCAGCCTCCGAGCCGACCTGCTCTACGACTCCGGCGAGTTCGTGTCCAAAAACGGCCGGCGGCGTGATCATCCGCGCATGATAGCCACGCTTCCAGACCTTGAGATCGGTGCCGCAGGTAAGCGCGACCTTTACCCGCACCAGCGCCTCGTCAGGCGCCAGAGCCGGAATATCGACCTTCTCGATCTTCAGGTCTTCACTGCCGTAGAGCACGGCGGCGGTCATGTGCCCGCTTGATTTAGTTTCCGTTACTGGCTGTGTCAGGGTTTCCATGAATTAGAATTCCGTTCAGCAGATCGGATAAAGGCCATTCAGACCCATAAAGGCCATATTTAAGGGATGACCAGAATTTTCAAGGAGTTGTTCGGCCGTGCAGCCAGCGATAGTGCCGCGCCGAATTCCTCCAGAGAAAAACGATGTGTGATGAGCGCTGATACCGGCAGCGCGCGCGAAAAGACCAGGTTCGCCGATTCCTCCTGGCGATCCAAAGCGGCGCTGTAACTCCCCAGGATCTCTTTCTCTTCCACTCCAATATCGGCGGCGGCAAACTCGATCTTCATGTGCGGATCATTCTGAGCGAAGAGCAGCACTCGGCCGCCCGGCCGGGCGATGGCCAGCGCCTCGGACACTGCCGCAGGCAAGGGAACGGCGACCAACACCGCATCTGCTCCCCGGCCCGCCGTATGTTTCCGGACTTCCTCGGCAACAGAACAAGCCAGAGGATCGAATGTGGCCGCCGCACCCAAGCGCTCGCTCACCGCGCGCCGCTCCGCCATCGGATCGGTCGTGAAAACGCGAGCGCCAGCCCGCCGCGCGAGCAACATCAGCAGCATGCCGACCGGCCCCTGGCCTATAACCACTACGGTTTCACCTGCCTCCACGCGCGCCTTCTCCACCGCTTTCAGGCAGGTGTTCACGGGCTCGACGAACGTCGCTTCCTCGAAGGATACGTCAGCTGGAATCTCGATCATTCCTCGCTCCACGATCCAGGGCATGGCGCGCACATATTCGGCGAAGCCTCCCCCATTCGGCTCAAAACCCGCCGTAAGCCCCACCTTTTTGTAGGCCGGGCATTGCGAGAAAAGCCGCCGGTCACAATAGAAGCAAGCGCCGCAGGGAACGTGATGGAAACTGACGACGCGGTCGCCCTCCCTCCAGCGGTGTACGCCGCGACCGACTGCGGCTATGGCGCCAGCGACCTCATGTCCGAATATCTGGGGAGGCGCGATGAAGCCATGTTGTATCTTCTTCAGGTCTGTCCCGCAGATTCCGCAGGCGGCCACCTGAATCAGAACCTCACCGTCGGCGATTTCCGGCACCGGTACATGTTCGGTCGCCACACGCCCCGCTCCGCGATACACTCCCGCACGCATTTTCCGGGGTAGCGTAGCGCGATTTTCGGAGGCTGCGATGAGATTGGGCGCCATGCTCATGTCGCGGCCACCATCTCCGATTGCGAGAGGTCCAGGCGCGTGCTGAGCAACTGGAGATAACGATCCAGAAAATCGGCCAATTGCCGGGCGGCGAACCTGCAGTCGCGTGCGAAGCGCAGTAGCGCCGGCAAACGCTGTGGCTGGCGGATCACTTCACTCACCAGAGCACTCAGCCTGATTTGCCCACGGGCATCGCGCGCTTGATCGAAATCGTAAGGCAGAGAGCAAGATGCCGTGTCGCTCACCGAACGTATCGCCGCCGCGCGCACGCCGTAACGTGCCGCTTCCGCCAGGATCACAAAGCTCTCCATCTCCACGGCATCTGCTTCACCGCCCAACGCCACCTTCTGTGCGGCATCCGCAATCAGATGCTCCGACGTAAGGAATCTCTCGACGTGCCGTGCTCCGGCATCTTCGGCGACGGCAAGGAGCTGATGATCGCTGGCGACAGCGAGTTCCCGCTCGGCTCGCAATACCACGCGTCCTGCCAGAATCGTTCCCACGCGCAATTCTCCATTCAAGGCACCCGCGAAACCGCTCGAAATGCAGATATCGGCCGGCGACGCGAGCGCCCAACGCGTCGCTTGCGTCGCTGCCTTCGTGCCCATGCCCGTCAGCAACACCCGGACCGCATTACCGGCGATCTCCGACACATATATCGCGAAGGGTTCGTGCGCGACCTGCCGGAAATCGTGCCGGCGGCGCCACGCTGCGAATTCGCTTGCCACCGCGAAGGTAACCAGGATCTTCATCCTCGTACTGCAACTTCCCCGGGTCGTTTTTCAAATTCCGTCAGGCCGCTCGCGCAGCCGCCATGTCCGCGCGGCTCGCGACACGCACGTAGCCGCTCGATTCGTACCAACGTACCGCCCGTTCAAATGCCGCAGTGAGCGGCCCGGGCGAAAACCCCAACTCAGCCCGTGCTTTTTCTGTATTCACGTACATGCTGTGGCGCGCCATGCGCACGCCTTCGAGCGGAATCTGCGGCTCACGCCCGATCAGCCGCGATAGCGCCGCGTCCGCGTACGCCGCCCCAAGAGCCAGGACGTGCGGAACCCGCACGCGCGGTGCGGGTCGGCCGGATACCTGCGAAAGGATCTCCAGAGCCTGCTTCAGCGTCAGATTCTCGCCACCAAGGATATAGCGCTCGCCGATTCGCCCTCGCTCGGCCGCCAAAATATGGCCAGCGGCTGCATCTTCGACGGGCACAAAATTCAAACCCGTGTCCACGTAAGCAGGCATGCGTCCATTCAAAAAATCGACGATGATGCGGCCCGTTGGGGTTGGCTTGGCATCACCCGGCCCAATCGGCGTGGTCGGATTCACGATGATTACCGGCAATCCTGCCGCAGCCGCTTTCCGCGCCTCTTGTTCGGCCAGCCATTTCGAACGCTTGTACGCGCCGATCATCTCATCGATCGAAGTAACGATGCTCTCGTCAGGCAGCACGGCGCCGCGCGGGACCGCCACCGTTCCTACGGTGCTGGTATAGACGAATTTTCCTACTTTGGCGCGCCGTGCGGCCTCGAGCAGGTTGCACGTGCCCTGGACGTTCGATTCATAAATCTCGCGCGGGTCCCGCGCCCACAAGCGGTAATCGGCAGCCACGTGATAAACAGTGTGCACTCCAGTCAGTGCCTTGTCCAACGAGGCGGGATCGCGCAGATCGCCCGGAACGCGCTCGGCGGCCAAATCTTCGAGCAGCCTCGTCTGGCTCGTCGGCCGGAGCAGCACGCGCACGCGATCTCCGCGTTCCACCAGCAGCCGCGCGACGTGGCTTCCCAGAAACCCGCTCGCACCAGTGACTAAAGTCGTCATAACACCCGCAATCTTCCGTCAGAAGAGACCAAATCGTCAGAAGAGACCAAATCCTGCGGCGGCATTGGCGGCCCCTCTCCAGTGCCAAACCCATCGCCATTCGAGCGATCGGCCTCCTTTCGATTTCCGCCCATACGGCCGGAAAACTGCCACTTCAGCATCTTCCAGGTGTCGCCCAGTTGGCGGCGTGCGCCCAGTATGGGCGAAGGTTCAAAGCCCACGTGCATCATGCAATCGGCGCAGCGCGGGTCATTTCCGGGCCCATATTTTTCCCAGGGAGTTTTTTCGATCAGTTCCTGGTAAGAGCCGTAGTGATTATCGGTGATCAGATAGCACGGCCCCTTCCATCCACGCGGATTGAACGTTGGCGTGCCCCAAGCGGTGCAATCGAGTTCCCGCTCGCCACGCAAGAAGTCGAGATAAATCGGGGAAACCATGAGGTTGTATTTGTCGAGCAACGCCAGGGCCTTGCGAAACTTGTCGCGCACATCCTCTCGGGACATGAAGATATCTTTGGTCATGACGGCTGCGTAACCGTATGCCGGCGAGAGCATGTAGCCGTCGACACCCAAAGTATCGAGGTAATCGTAGAGTTCAGCGATTTCGTCGAGGTCCGTCTCTTTGTAAATGGTGGTATTCGAGCAGACCAGAAAGCCCGCCGCTTTGGCCGCTTTGATGCCTTCGATGGCTTCCCGAAAGACGCCGTCTCGCTCCACGCAGAGATCGTGCGTGCGCTCCATGCCATCGAGGTGCACGTTCCAGAAAAAGCTCGAGGTCGGCCGGAACTCGTGCAGGCGCTTGCGGATAAACATTCCATTGGTGCAGAGAATAATGTGTTTTCCGCGATCCAGAATCTCGCCGGCGAGCTTTCCGATTTCCGGGTAGATCATCGGTTCGCCGCCGCAGATCGAGACGACCGGCGCGCCGCAATCGTCCACGGCGGCTAGACACTGGTCGACGCTCAGCAGCTCGTTGATCGTCGACTTGTATTCCCGGATCCGGCCGCAACCCGTGCACGTCAGATTGCATGCATGCAGCGGCTCCAGCATGAGGACCATGGGAAATTTCGCGGTTCCGCGCAAGCGCTTGCTGGCAATGTATCGCGCCAGATTCGCGGTCATCTTTAACGGGTATCTCATCCATTGCCTCGTGTGGCGCCCGAGAGATGCTCTCTCTCTGGGCGAATCTCGAAAGCGTGAAACTCCTTGGCATCTTGCAGCGAGTTGCGGTACCGCGAGAGCGCGTACAACGGGAAATAATTCCGATAAAGGTGATACTTCAAATAAAAGACGCCGGGGAAGCCTGTTCCCGTAAACTGCTGTTCATCCCACGAGCCATCGGCATTCTGCTGTTCGAGCAGATGCCGCACGGCCTGTTTCACGGCCGGATCATCCCGATCGGCTGCGGCCAACAGACCAATCAAGCCCCAAGCGGTTTGAGACGATGTGCTGGCGCCCTGGCCTTTCAATTTAGGATCGTAGTAAGAAGCGATGGATTCCCCAAAACCGCCGTCGTCATTCTGCACCGCGCGAAGCCAGGCCACGGCACGCTGGCAATAATCACGGGCGCTGAGCGCAATCGTTTCGAGCGCGCGCAAAACGCCGCTCGTGCCATAGACGTAGTTCACGCCCCACCGCCCATACCACGAACCATCGGGAGACTGTTCTCGCGTCAAATATGCCACTCCCCGCTTTACCACCGGGTGCGTGGCGGTCCAGCCGTTCCTTCCCAGACACTCGAGGACCCGCGCCGTCACGTCCGCCGACGACGGATCGATCATGGCATTGTGATCCGCGAAGGGGATCTCCGTGAGCAGCCGGCGATCGTTATTGTGATCGAATGCGGCCCAGCCGCCATCGCGATTTTGCATCGAAAGCAGCCACTCCACCCCGCAACGAGCCGCTGCAGTAAGGCGCCGCCGGGCCGGGTAATCGACACGTTGCAGAGCCATGAGTACAAAGGCGGTGTCGTCGACGTCGGGATAGAAATCGTTGCGGAACTCAAACACCCATCCGCCTGGCCGAGCCTTGCGATCCTTCACTTGCCAGTCGCCCGAACCCAGAACCTGGTTTTTGAGCAGCCATTCGGCGGCGCGTATGAGCGCAGGGTGATCAGCGGCCAGCCCGGCTTCTTCCAGAGCGACCATGGCAATCGCCGTATCCCAGACCGGCGAGATACAAGGCTGCAAACGCATGGTCTCCCCATCTTCGATCTCATAGCGCGCGAGATGGCCAATCTCCCGGGCAGTCAGAGGATCGTCCGGAGAATACCCCAGCGCTACGAGCGCAAAGACGGCGTTCATCATCGCGGGATAGATAGCCCCCAATCCATCACTGCGCTCGAGATGCTCGAGCAGCCAGCGTTGTGCCTGCCGCAATGCGTGTTGCCGCAGCGGCTTCCAGGGCACGCGCTCGTAAAGTTTTAGCGCTCGATCGAGCGCCAGGAAGAAATTTCGCCAGGAGAAAAAGCGATCCCCCCAGGCAAATGCAGTGGCCTTGGCCGTGGGATCGCGGAAGAGTTCGTCAACGCGCACCGGCTCGCGCAATTTCCAATCGGGCTTATGGGCATAAAGAATGGCCAGCGGGATAACAATGCCGCGCGTCCACGAAGACATTTCGTAGATGTTGATCGAAAACCACGAAGGGAGCAGCATCAGCTCCGGGGGAATCGCCGGCACCATCTCCCAAACGACCGCGCCGACCAGAGCCAGATAAAAGCGCGTGTAAGAATTCGTTGCTTCCAAGCCGCCAAGTTGCAGCACGCGCGCACGGGCACGCTTCATGTGCGCTTGATCCGGGCGGTCTCCGGCAAGCTTGAGAGCAAAGTAAGCTTTGACGGTAGCATTGAGCTCGGAAGGACCGTCAAAGTAAATGTTCCATCCACCGTCAGGCAATTGACGGCGGCGAATGTAATTGGCGAGCTTGCTTATACGTTGGGGATCAGCCTTATCGAGAATATGCAAATAGAAGATGTAGTCCGATTCCAGAGTCGTGTCGGCCTCGAGCTCGCCAAGCCAGAAACCCTCCGAGGCTTGTAGGGAAAGCAGATGCTTGACGCCCCGGCCGATAGCTTCGGTCAGTTCGTCAGTGAAAGTACCAGTCGCCGCGATCTGCGGCTGGCTTGTTGCAGCCTCAACGCCGAATCTGGTGCTGGATGCCATTCCCCCTCAGATGCATGCGTCAGCCAAATGGCTTTAGCAAGAACTACTTAGCGGCTTTCACACGCGTGGAGTGCCGGGCTTACGATCTTTTCGGGACACAGTTGGGCGCGTGTTACGGATGGCAGGCAACCCATCCTTTCCGTCCCTGACCTGACCACCCCTCACAACAAAACTCATTATCAGGCACTATCGAGTTGCCGGTCAACAATGAAGATACTCGGCTCGATTCGCTCCCCTCTGTTATCAAAAAGAGAAACAGCTTTAACGTTTCCGAGTTTGCTCCTCCAACTTACTCAGGCGCTCAGCCAACTCCGGCAAGCGCGCAAACCATCCGTATTGTTCCTTGAACCGCTGGATGGGGCGCGCCGGCGTGCCCCACACGGTCTGCCCGCGACGAATTACTTTTCCGCTGGGAATGCCGGCCTGAGCACCGGCAACACATCCCGCCTCTAAACGGCAATGATCGGCGATTCCCACCTGACCTCCGATCACGACGTCGGCTGCGATAATGGAAGATCCCGCAACTCCGGTCTGCGCCGCCACCAAGGTTCGCTCGCCAACTTGGACGTTGTGTGCCAAGTGCACGAGATTATCCAGTTTTACTTGGGACTCCAATCGAGTGATCCCCAGCGAACCACGAGCGATCGTAGTATTGGCGCCAATTTCCACATCATCCGCGATCTCCAGAGCGCCGGCTTGCGGGAATTTCCAATGCTTGCCCTGATCCGTCACGTAACCAAACCCGTCACACCCCAAAACGGCCCCCGAATGTACGATTACGTGGCCGCCGAGTTTCACCCCTGCGTAAAGCGTCACGCGAGGATACAGCCGGCAGCCCCTGCCGAGCCGAGATCCTCGTCCGAGAAAACAGAAAGCGCCTATCTGCGTCTCCTCGCCAATTTCAACTTCCTCCTCGATTACCGCAAAAGGACCCACCACGCTGCCGCGGCCCAGGCCTGCCGACTGGGCGATGACAGCGGTCGCATGTACTCCGTAGGCAATCGGAGAGAGAGGAACCAGCCAGGCGGCGGCACGCGCAAAGGCGAGCTTCGGCTTCGCCGCCACGATCATGGTCTTGCCGGATATGAGCAGATCCGGTGACGTGATCACGCAACGGGCACTCGAGCGAATCACACGCTCCCTATGACGGCTCGAATCGAGGTAAATCAGATCGTCCGCTTCAGCCGCCTCAGGACCGGCCACCCCTTTCAAGAGCAAGGCATTCTCACCCTGGAGGGGGTACCCCAGAAACTTCGCCAGATCTCCGGCTGTTCGATTCGCCATGATCACCGATCTCCTTCACAGAAATTCTGAGTCGCCTCGCGCTTGTTTAGCATAACCGCACTGCTCGTCGGGGTAGATTGCGGATTCATTTGGAGGGCGGGTCTTCCAGCGCCGATGCACCCAGAGCCATTGATCGGGAAAGCGCCGCACATAATCTTCGATCACCTGATTAAAACGCGCCGAGTACGCCAGGATATCGCTCTGCTCGTCCGCGCCGGCAGTGAACTCGAGCGCCGGTTCATAGCGTAAGCGGTACTTGCGTATTTGCGAATCCCAGTAGCTGTAAGCAGGAACCACCGCGGCCCCAGTGCGTCGCGCCAGGCGGGCGATTCCGCTGGTGGTGGCGGCGGGAATGCCGAAGAAATCTACGAAAACAGATTCGGCTGGCACCGTGTTCTGGTCGGCCAGAACTCCGATGACGCCTCCCTCGTGCAGAATTCGAAGAATGGTGCGCGCAGATTCGTTTTTTTTGATCGGCTGGTTCCCCGATGCGCAACGGTAACGGTTCACAAGCGCGTCTACGCGGGGGTTGTCGACCGGCCGCACCAAAAAATAAATCGGACTGCTGTAAAGCGCGTGCGCAAATGGTCCAAGCTCCCAGGCACCCATATGTCCGGTCAAGAAGAGAACCCCTTTGCCGCGCGCTTCCGCGGCAGCAAAATTTTCAAATCCCTCGAGAATTATGATTTTTTCGATATTTTGGCGGGTGTAGCGCGGTAAGCGCGCGAATTCTGCAGCCATCCAGCCCAGGTTGCGCACCATGCGCTTCAAAATGTCGCGCCGTGCGGACTCCGGTAATTCCGGGAAAGCCATCCGAAGATTGAATTCTGCGGCTCTGTGAAGCGGCGGGCGAATGGAGAAAAGACAATTCGCCACGAGCCAGCCCATGCCGCGAGCGAACGTCCGAGGTAAGCACCCCAGGAGTTTGAGCAGGACCCAAGCGGAAGCATACTCGAGACGCTCGCGCATGAGGCGCCATTATGAGCGACCCGGCGGGTCATGCGCCAGCCGCGAAAGCCAATGGATCAGCGCATCAAACAATAATTCTATGGAAGCGGGCCGCGAATCACGATGCGGCAGGAGTGCCGTGCTTTCGGAATCCCCAATGCAAGGCATTCGCTGGCGGCGGGCGAGTTATCTCGGCAGATTTGCAAGAAAGAAACTGGCAACGCGATTTTCGTAGTCGCGCTTCTCCTCATCGAGCATCCCGGCATAATTCCCGCGCACGATCGTGACCTGCTGTTTCGGCTCGGGAGACTCGAGGAAAAGCCGGGCAGTGGTCTTGGCCAGATCAGGGTTGTCGGACGCTGCGATGAACAGCTTTGGCACTCCCGCCAGGCGGGACAACCTTTGCGACAGCAGAGGCGCTCCGGCATCGCTGAAATTCAGCCAGTCGAAAGCTTTTTCGGAAAATCCATGCAACAGCGGTAATGGGCCAATGCCATAACGGTCCACCAGGATGCGCAGCATCTCTTGCGGTCGATCGTATACCGATTCAATCGCAATTCCCCGAACGCGAGGATCCGATTCCGCCAAAGAGAGGGCCGCATAACTGCCCACGTTCGTACCCCACAAACCGAATCGGGATTTGTCCACATCCGTGCGCTGGGCCACGGCCGAAAGCGCCGCACGCAATTCTTGAACTTCACGATAGCCCAGCGTCGTTTCAACCCTCTGGGGTACCTCGCCCGTAAACTGCACGAGAGCGACGTTGTAGCCCTGCTCTTGTAGGGCCGTTGCCAAAGGCAATAATTCCTCGCGACCCTCCCCGTAGCCGGGACACAAGAGAATTGTCGGTGCGGACTTCAGACCCGGGAAAAACCAGCCCTCACGCGTTCCCGCGCTCGCAACTGAATAGGAAATCTGCTCCGGATGACCGGGAAAATTTGCAAAATCGATGGGCTGGCTGCCGCTGCGCAGCGTCACAATGTTGTACACCACAAAACCCGATATGATGGACGCCGCCACAAAGGTGAAGAAACTGAGAGCTAGAAACGTCGCGATGGATTTGGAATACCAGCGTGTTGGATAACGAAATTCCTCCAGAAGAGCCTTGCCGCGATGAGACATCCGGCCGCGCATGTTAACACAGCGAACTCGCTCGAATATGCGTCATAACCCGGCGTGTGTCGCATCAGGCAGTTTTCAGCGACGGCGGGCTCCGGCGGCGTTATCATAAGGCAATCGGCATCGACGCTCGTCCGCTGGGATCGAGAGTTCCATGACCATCGTGGACTTACGGCAACTGAGCTCGCGTCAAATTGAGCCGCTTCTGGCTGAAGAGGCGCAGCGGTGGAGAGAGGAGCTACGCTGGGATTATCGTTCTTCACTGGACCTGATAAAAAAGTTCGTGGAGGCCCGGTCGCTCGCCGGTTGTGCTGCCCTGGAAGGCGGTGAAGCGGCGGGTTACGCGTTTTACGTAATCGAAGAGCACAAGGGACTTCTCGGCGGCTTGTACGTCTCGCCGCGTTTCCCGCAGATGCCCCTGGCGAACAAGCTTTTGACCAGCACACTCGAAACGCTCCGGGCTCTTCCTTATATAGGGCGCATTGAAGCTCAATTGGTCCCCTTCGGTTGCGAGTTCGACGCGGCGCTTGCCATGCATGGCTTTCGCCTCTATCCGCGGCAATTCATGTTGCTCGATCTTAATCATGCAGCGCTCAACTCTCCGGAAAACGGGAACCCAAGAAATTCAAATGAGTTCTCGGGATTGCGCCTTGAAGAATGGAGCGATCGCTACTTCGCGCCTTGCGCACGCTTGATCCAATTGGCATACGCGGACCACATGGACGGTGAGATCAACGATCAGTATCGCAGTGAAGAAGGAGCCCTGAAATTTCTGAAGAACATCATCATGCTGCCGGGCTGCGGCCAATTCCAGGAGCATGCCTCGTTTGTATTGCGTGCGCCGCATAGCTACGAACTCGTCGGCGCCGTGCTGACGTCTGCAGTGGCCCCCGGCGTCGGTCACACCACGCAGATCTGCGTGATGCCTGGTTACCAGCGGCACGGACTGGGGAGGCGCTTGATCCAGGCCACCATTCAATCGTTGCGGGCACTGCGTTTTAATGCGCTTTCGCTGACGGTCACCGCCGCCAACCAGCGCGCTGTGCGCTTGTACGCGAGTCTTGGATTCACGCAAATCAAGACTTTCACAGCCGGCGTCTGGAAGTCGCCCGACGCCTCCAAGCGATCCAGCCTATTTTCGTGAGTGTTCCCGAAGCAGGCCCTTCAATTCGGTCATAAACTCCCGCACATCTTTAAAGTCGAGGTAAACGGAGGCAAAGCGCACATACGCCACTTTGTCCAACTTTTTCAGACGGGCCATGAGCAACTCGCCAATCTCGCTGGTAGTCCGCTCGCGCTCGGGCGCATCGTGAACGAAACGCTCGACCTCGTCTAGCAGCGCCTCGAGCCTTGTAGTCGGCACAGGCCGCTTTTCACATGACTTCAGCAGTCCCTGTAAGATCTTCTGACGATCAAATCGTTCCCGCCGGCCATCCTTTTTGATCACCATATAGGGAATCTCATCAATGCGTTCGTATGTCGTGAAACGGCGTCCGCATTTGAGGCATTCCCGGCGACGACGGATCAAATCCCCGGTGCGGCCCTCGCGTGAATCGATCACTTTGTCGTCGCTAAACGAGCAGAACGGGCATTTCAACCGGCGCTACCCCCTCTCGCCTGATTCCCCCGCGGAACCGCCCCCGGCTAGACGCGTTAACGAAACATGCTTTCCGGCCCGTTCCGCCGCTGCCTCGTCCCGCGCCAGATTGCGCAGTTCACCCATGGACAAACCCTCGTGGATCAGCAGCGGAACACCGACTAATGTCGATGCGGCAAATGTGATCAGCCACAATACTATGGCAATCGCCGCCGCCGGCTCCTGCTCGACTCCGAAAATTGTGGTCAGCGCGATGAAGCTGGCCACCTGAGCTCCGCCCCCCACACCCGGCAATTGCAGTACCGAACCCACCAGCGTGACCGCCAATAGCAACATCGCCCCGGGAAAGTTCACGTCGGATTGAACGAAGGCGCTGGCGAAGGCGCGCGCTATCCAAAGATACGCCAGCGTCACCAATCCCCAATGCGCAGCTGTGTAGGCCACCGCAATCAAAAGGTCCGACGCCGTGCGAATAGCCTGCAATCCTTCGCTAAAACCCGCGATGATCCCCGCCAGCCAACCCTTCAAGCCCCCCGCGCGGTGCCAGTAATCAAGGCGCCTTTCGAGAGCTCCCGCACCATGCAGCCGGAAGTAAAACATCACGATCACAATAGCCGCCAGGATGGCTAGCAAAAGCCAGCCGCCGGCGCGGGCGTTCTCCACCCAATCGGTGTTCAACCCCGCATCGGCGAGTTTCCCCGCAAATACAAGCAGGCTCAGAGCCGCGAGCGCCACCCCGCCGGCAAAATCGGTAATCCGCTCGAGCACCCAAACCCCGAACATGCTGACGACGGGCAACCGGCTCTTGCGTGCGAGCAGCAAAGGACGAACCGGTTCGCCAGCCCGGCCGAGAATGAATATGGAGGCGAACCCCATCACCGTCGCGCTGTACACGTCCACAAAGCCGCTCGGCCCTAAATAGCGCGAGAGTTGTTGCCAACGGAGTGACCGCAGCGCATAAGCGCCATAGATCGCGAGGACCGATAGCAACAGAAGCCAGACGTTTGCCTGGCCGACAGCGTGGATGAACCGGCTCCAGGTAAAGTCGCCTAGGTGAATCTTGCGGCGGGAAAGATAGGCGAGCGCGGCCAGCGCCCCTAAAGCTAAAGCGGCAAGGAGAAGTTTGCGAAGAAAGCCACGCATCCGTTGGCGAGCCTAACCGTAGCGCAATGAGGTGTCAAGGAAACCACGCCTCCGCAATTTCTGTCAGAGCTTGAACGCAAAAGGCACACGGCTGGCTGGAATTTCATTCCAGCTTAATTTCCAATTAACGTTCGACCGTGCGCTCGAGGACCTCGAAGAAATCCGGATACGAGATGCCCACGCAATCTCTATCACGTAAAACGGAGCCGCCTTCAGCCCCCAGCGCAGCCACGGCAAAGGCCATGGCCATGCGATGATCCCCGCGCGGATCGATTTCCGCGCCGCGCAAACGCCCCGCGCCTCGTCCTTCGATCCGCAGGCCGTCAGGGCGCTCCTCGACTTGAGCGCCCATGCGCCGCAGGTTATCCGCGAGCACCGCGATTCTGTCGCTCTCCTTCACTCTCAACTCTGCGGCGTCGCGGATCTCGACTCCCTGTTCAGTATAAGGACCGAGCGCGGCGAGCATCGGCAGTTCATCAATCAATTGCGCGATGAGTTCGCCTGAGAGCGTCCCGCCGGATAGATCGGCGTGACGTATGGACACATCTCCGATCAGCTCGCCCGATTCTCCTCGCAAAGCTACGATTTTTACCGGCGCTCCCCACCCGCTTAGCACATCGAGGACCGCGGAGCGAGTCGGGTTCAGACCGACGTTGTGAATGACGACATTAGAACCGCGGAGTATAAGCGCGGCTCCGAGAAAAAATACCGCCGAAGAGAGATCGCCGGGGACCATGACCTGTTGCGGCTGGAGGCGTGGCCGTCCAGAAACGGTAACTACGCCGCCCCCTCGGCGAACCTCCGCGCCGAATCCCTGCAGAGCCACTTCGGTGTGGTCGCGGGTACGGACAGGTTCCTGGACCGAGGTTTCGCCTTCGGCGAAAAGACCCGCAAGTAGCACGGCGGATTTCACTTGAGCGCTGGGGACCGGCAGCGTGTATTGGATGGGCTGCAGAGCCGAACCTCTGATCTCCAGCGGTGCAAAATTGGCCTCACGAGCCTGGATACGCGCTCCCATGCGCTCCAGCGGCTCGATAATCCGGCGCATAGGACGTCGTTTCAGCGACGAATCGCCCGTCAGCATCGAATCGAAATGCTGGCCTGCCAGAACCCCGGTCAGCAGCCGCATGGTGGTCCCCGAATTGCCTGCATCCAACGAGCGCCGAGGGGTTCGGAGTCCGTCAATGCCCGTCCCTGTGATCACGACCCGTGCATCACCGTTTCGGCTGGTCTGTTCTACGCCGACGCCCAATCGCGCCAGACAATCGAGCGTGCTCCGGCAATCCGCCGCTGCGGAATAATGGCTGATTTCGCTTCTCCCTCGCGCCAGTGCCGCCAAAATGGCGTAGCGGTGGGAGATCGATTTGTCCCCCGGAAGCTCAATAATTCCGGAGATCGCACGTGCCGGTTCGACGCTTTCCTTCGCCACGACGCGATTCTAACATGCGGCTTGCACACACTTCCCGAAGGCCGGATCGCCACCTTCAAGGATGGGCGGCTGCGCAAGAAAATGGGCGGCCGGCAACTCGAAATGGCCCTCGTGCCCTCCAAATCAGCAGCTTGGAGAAACTTCTCGCAACCGAGCGGCGTTCGTATTACAAAGTACCTATGAAGCTGCACTTAGCGAGGAAGCTAATTATTCTGGTCTCGGTCTCATTGCTGTTTGGCGCGGCCCTGCGCCAACTGCACGCGCAATCGACCCCGCAAGAGGCTGCGCCGGCTACCCCACAGGCCCGCGCACAGTCCAATCCAGAAGCCGGCGGACAGGAAAGGCCCGCGCGCCAGCATCAACACGACGGCACCATGCCGGGCATGAACATGGAGGACGATAGAGGCAATCATGCCCAAGCGGGTGCCATGCAATCGATGGCTCACGGCCACCACATGGATAGCGCTCATATGCGCATGACGCCTGCTCGCGCCGCCTCGGCTGACGATCGCCGCCGTGCCGATCAAATTGCCGCCACATTGGCCCAAGCCATCGAAAGATATAGAGACTATCGCGTTGCCTTGGCCGATGGATTCCACATTTTCGCGCCCAACCTCCCGCAGGCTCAATATCATTTTACGAACTATTGGAACGGATACCTGGAAGGCTTCACGTTCGATCCTGCCCGGCCTACATCGCTGCTCTACAAAAAAACGAAGGACGGATACGAATTGATCGGCGCCATGTACACCGCCCCCAGAACTGCGAGTCTGGAGGAACTGGACGAGCGCGTTCCCCTTGGCGTGGCCCACTGGCACCAGCATACGAATCTGTGCATGCCAAAACGGGGTGAGGCCGCACATGCCGATTGGAGACGGTTCGGCCTGACCGGGTCGATTTCGAGCGAAGAGGAATGCCAGGAAGCCGGAGGGCGCTTTTATCCGGTGATTTTCGGGTGGATGGTGCACGTTTATCCGTTCGAATCCTCGCTGGCCAGGGTATGGGCTCAATAAGTTTGGCTGCGCCTGGTTTGATTCCCGTAGCCATGGCGCGTATGATAGGTGCCTTGCGGATAGAAAACCTCGAAGGTCAGACCCCGCGGTCTGCCTTGGTGAATAATATGCCTTCTCCATGTTTGAAGTTGTCGCCCTCCAAGGACTTATTTCGGCACCTGGTCCTCGCTGCAATCGCTCTTACTCTGGGATCTGCCGCCGCGCCCGCTGTTCGCGCTGCCGGTGATCAGGCGCCCATTCTTCCCCTGGAGCAGGTCAAGCCCGGAATGCAAGGGGTCGCGTACACGATTTTTGCTGGAGATAAGATCGAGCCCTTCGACGTCGAAGTGATCGGCATATTGCCGAACCTGATGGGTCCGAAGCAGTCGATTATCCTCGTCGAGTTACATGGAGACAAAGCGGAACACACCGGCGTGGTTGCCGGCATGAGCGGAAGTCCCGTCTACATAGACGGAAAGCTCATGGGAGCGCTCTCGTTGAAGTTTGGCGTATTCGTGAAAGAGCCGCTGGCCGGCGTGACTCCCATTGAGGATATATTGTCGATTCCCACCGGTGATTCATCGGAACCCAAAACTCTGAGCGTCCGGTCCAGCGTCGGCGATAAAGCTGAACCGGCCGCCACCGCCTGGGCTGCTTCATTGGCTTCGGCCGCCGCATTGCCGCATTATCCGGTCCCCGAAAAATGGGCCCAGGTTGCCGGAGCTTCCGGCGATGCCTACCTCGAACCAATCGCCGCGCCTCTTGTGTTTTCGGGTTTCGCCCCAGCCACGTTGCGTCAGTACGCCGGAGAATGGACGCCATATGGAATGGTGGCCACCGCGGGAGGAACCGCGCCGCCCGCGAGCGACGATGCCAAAGTTGTTCCCGGCGATATGGTAAGCATGGTGCTCGTGCAAGGCGACATCTCCATGAGCGCCGCATGCACCGTTACCGCGGTTCGGGAGGATCGCGTGTACGCGTGCGGGCATCCGCTCTTCGGTTTGGGCGCGAGCGATATGCCCTTGGCGCGCGGCCGTACCCTCACCACGCTCGCTTCTGATTTCAATTCCACCAAGATCGTAAATGCCGGCGGCGTCATTGGCACGCTGACCGAGGACCGGCTGACTGCCGTCATGGGCCGCATCGGACCCGCGCCGCAGATGATCCCCATTGACCTGACGGTCGTCACCCCGGCCGGAGAGAAACAGTTTCACTCGGAGATGATCTCCAACCCGAAACTGACGCCCCTGCTTATGGGCATCATCGCCTTCAACGGGTTGACGCAAAACACCGCGTATGGCGAAGGCAGCACGATGAAGCTCAGCGGTGACATCAATATCAACGGACATCCTCCCGTGTCGCTCGAAGATATGTATGCTCCCACGGATCAATTTGTGCCGGACGGGACCTTCGTCGCTTCCAGCGTGCAGACCATCTTTACCCGCATCTTCTCGAATCCTTATGAGATGCCCAAAATCGATAAGGTCACTCTGCGGGTGGAGAGCACGCCGGACCGCCGCGTTGCTTCGATCTTGAATGCCTGGTCGGAATTGAGCGAGGCCCAACCGGGTGATCCCGTGACCATCAAAGTCCTCCTGCGGCCTTACCGCGGTACGCCCATGATTCGCGACGTTCCCATTACCATCCCGGCGCAGGCGACCCGCGGCAGCACGTTGAGGGTGCAGGTCAGTGATGCCGATTCACTCAACCGCATTCCAAACCTGGTTGCCGCGCAGGGACGCCTCGGCGGTTTGGACCAGTTGATTTCGCTGCTGAATCGCGCGCGCCGCAATAACCAGCTTTACGTCACGCTGCTCAAGCCGACGCCCACGCTGCTCGTGGAGGATAAGGAACTTCCCGACGCGCCCCTGTCGCAAATCAATGTCCTCGATCAGAAAAGGCTGCCGGGCAATTCAGCCTTGTTGCGCGAGTCGACGGCTGGCCAATGGTCTGTCCGCATGGATGAGATCATCTCTGGTTCGACGTCCGTGTTTATCAAAATTAAGTAAATCCAGTCCGCGGCGGACGCACGTCACACCATGATGGCTTTTCCCTGCTGCGGTTTGAAAGGGTTTTATGTCTGATTTAATTATGCCACTGCGGAGCACGTCCAGCCGCGTCTTCGGCTTGCCGAGAGCTTTCTCTTTCCTTGTGGCTTTTCTGATCTGCGTCGCGCCGGCAGTCGCCGAACATACCCGGTTTTGGCGCCAGTCGGATTATGACGCCTTCCAAAAGGGTGATGCCAAAGGCGTCGCGCTGCGCAGCGACGGAAAGCTCCTGCTCGCTCCCAAGTTCGCTCCCTTCGCCGACACGTCTCTGGCCTATCTCTGGGCTCTGCGTCTCGATTCCCATGGCAACCTCTATGCCGCGGGCGGTTCGAACGCCAAGATTATGAAATTTGATAACGGCGGCAATTCCACAACCGTTTTCGAATCCCAGGACATGACCGCGCAAGCGCTTGTCTTCGATAAGAGTGATAACTTGTACGTGGCCACGGCGCCTGATGGCAAGGTCTACAAGGTCACTCCTGCCGGGCAGAAGTCCGTCTTTTTTGATCCCAAAACCAAATATGTCTGGGACCTCGCGCTTGGCCCCGACGGTACGCTCTTCGTGGCCACCGGTGACCCCGGAAAAATCTTCGCCGTCGATCCCAGCGGTAATTCGCAGCTCTTCTATAATGCCGAAGAGACTCACGTCCGCACTCTGGTTCTTGACGGCAAAGGGAACCTTCTCGCGGGCACCGAGCCAAACGGGCTCGTGCTGCGTATTTCGTTAGGCGCTGAGTCGACCGCTTCGCAGAGCGCGAAGACTCCGGCAGCGCGGCAGCCCTCAGGGAAGCGCGCCGCCAGCCAGACTGCCGCGCAGACCGCCGCCAAAAAAGAAGACAGCTCGGACGAAGGCGGCCGTCCTGCATACGTGGTTTACGAAACAAGTAAGAAAGAGGTCACCGCGCTGGCCTTGGATCCTTCAGGCAATCTCTACGTGGCCGCAATCGGAGAAAAACGCCCTGGGCCGCCTCAGCCGCCCGTTCAGCAAGCCGAACAAGAGAACGCCCCTAATGGCCAAACCATAACCGTTACGGTCGGCGCGCCCGGCGGCCTTCAGCAACCGCAGCAGGCCACGCCATTTGTCCCTTTTCCGGCACTCTCTTCGGCGGCCGTATACCGCATTGCGCCGGATGGTTCGCCCGAAGAAATTTGGACCTCCCGCGAGAACTCCGTCTACGCCATGGGTATTTCTCCGGAAGGCAAGCTATTGCTGGGCACCGGCAACCAGGGCGCTATCATGCAGCTCGAAAGGGACCGCGTTTTCTCGCGATTGGCAAAGGCTGAGTCCCAGCAGGTTACGTCTTTCGTGCGGGCATCGAACGGAAAGATCTATGTGGCTACGGCGAATCCGGGAAAGGTCTTTACGCTCGGCCCGGAACTTGAATCCGAAGGTACATTCGAGTCCGAGCCCTTCGATGCGCGTATATTTTCGCGCTGGGGAAGGCTCACCTGGTGGGGCGAAAACGGAGCCGGCTCCGTCGTCGAACTCTACGTCCGCGCCGGAAATACTTCCGATCCTGGAAAGAACTGGAGTCCCTGGGCCGGGCCTTATCGAGATCCCAAGGGACAGGAAGCGGAGTGCCCGCCGGCACGCTTTGTGCAATGGAAGGCCATCTTGCACGGCGGCAGTAATCCTCCGAATCTCTCCTGGGTCGAGATGGCTTACCTGCCCAAGAACGTTGCGCCTCAAATTGGCAGCGTTGTCATGCAAAACCCGGGAGTGCGGGTTTCCGGGTTTGGGCAGCAAGCTGGTCCGCCCCAAGCCGCGCCCGTGCAGCTGCGCATGCCCGCTCCACCGGGTACCCAAGGCGGCGCGGCGCAGCGCGGCAGCGAATCGCCCCGATTCGAGCCGCCGCCTCAAGGCTTGGCGCAAAAGGGCTATCAAGCCGTTCTATGGAGCTCAGAAGACTCCAATGACGACGAGTTGACTTACTCCGTCTTTTATCGCGGCGAAAACGAAAAGGATTGGAAGCTGCTGAAAGACAAACTCGAGCAGAAATTCTATTCCTGGGACACCAACTCGATGCCTGACGGCGCTTATTACTTGAAGATCGCGGCGTCTGACGAAAAATCGAATCCACCCAACGAGGCACTGGCGGCCGAGCGCGTGAGCGAGCGTTTTGTCGTTGATAACACGCCACCGACCATAACCGACCTAGCCTCGGAACCCGCGCCAGGTGCTGCCGGCGATCCTGCGGTGACGGTGCGCTTCCGCGCCAGCGACAGCGCCAGTTCCATTGTGCGCGCGCAGTATAGCCTCGACGCCGGTGATTGGACGATCGTGCCGCCAGTCGGCGGCCTCAGCGATTCGCCTGCGGAGCAGTACTCCGTTACCTTGCGTGGCATCACGCCCGGGGAGCACACCGTCTCCGTGCGCGTGTACGATCAATTCGAAAACGAGTCGGCGGCTAAAGTCACCTTTATCGTTCCCGCTGCTAAACGCTGAGGCGCGCTCTCCGGCAATTCCGGACCCGACGGCCCATCCGCGCCTGGCGGGGTCAGCACGCCCAGCGCTCTCGCTCCGCGCTCGCGTGGTAACGTTCGATTCGCAGTCCGACGCCTAGCGGCGATCGGTCAGCATATCGGCGGCACTGCTCCGTGCGAAACTATTACGCTCTCGCGCCGAGCAGGAGACTCAGAAGCTCAATCCCGAGTTTTGTAACCTATTGCGTGGTCACCGTGATTTGGGCTGTATGGTTGATGCCGCCGATCGCGGCATTTACGGTGACGGCTCCCGAGGCCACAGGCGCTGCCGAAGGAACTTGAATTGCCAAGGGATAGCTTACAACTGAGGAGCTGCCTGTACTCCTTGAACTGCCGCTGCAGCCGATCATGATTGCCAGCACGGATACCAGAACGAAACCGGGCACGAGCCTCGGCCAGGCAGGTGATTCCGTATCGCTGGCGCCCGGTCGTGCGAAGCTCGCGAGAACGAAAGCCACCCCGCCCAAAAGGACTCCCGCAACTCCCCACCAGCCGAGTTCGCGGTAACTTCCCGGCGGGGTAAAGCCGATGGTGATCGCAGGCACCACCGCGCATGTCGTCGACCCAGGCGGAGGAGGCACCGTGGAGCTACCGCCAAGCGTGCTCGGAACAGTGCAAGTGAAGCTCGGAGTGCCCACGAATCCGTTGAGCCGAGTGACGACGAGCGTTCCGCTGCCGCAGGAGTTTCTCTTGACGGTGAGTTGGGTTGGCGCAAAGCCCATCGAAAAATCTACCGTGGTAACAGCATTCGCCGTGCTCGCAGGAGTGACCGTCGTCCAGTTCGTGACCAGCACGAATGCGTCGATCGACCCTAAGCCGGTAGCCAAATCGTATCCGGCTAAAGCGTTGTAGCCGATCTTGGTTGATGCAACACAGGGGGGGCTAAACGGGGGGCTAAACGGGACCTTATTGTCGCCCCCTTGAACGTCATGGAACGCGGACGGCAGTCGCGTCGCCAAAGGATAGAGGACCGGGTTAATGTTCCCCAATCCGCACCCGCTTACTACCACAGGTTGGCAGCGATTTGTAGATTGGTTGATCAACGCCACGATGCCCGCCATTACCGGCGGCCCCACCGAAGTCCCGGCCACCCGGG
>DASPYR010000085.1:0-8492 GCA_035636675.1 Rugosimonospora sp.
GCTGAAGATCAATTTCTCAAACTGCGTACACTGCAAGACCTGCGACATCGCCGATCCTTATCAAATCATCGATTGGGTGCCGCCCGAGGGCGGCGGCGGGCCGAATTACGAAGGCATGTAGCGGCCCGAGGCTTGCGTTGCGCCGTGTTTAGGGAAGCTGGCCGAATACGGAGAGCTCGTTCTGCGTACCGACGTACACCTTACCGTTTGCGACTGTGGGTACGGCAAATTTCACCGCAATTCCCGCTGCTCCGCTGCCGCTCGAGGGACTTGCATACAGCTCGGTCCCAAGATTTGTGGCGTCGTAGGCGTGTAACACCGCCGGTGCAGATGTGGCGTATCCGCTCGTATCCAAAGCCCAGATAATCCCGCCAGCGGGGCCATTTGAACTTATTACCGCGGACGCGCCGAAAAGGGGGAATGTGTCAGCCGAATGTGAGGTGGGAACCGCCGATCCAGAAGAACACGAAGGCGAGCTAAATGTGCCCGCCGCAAGCGGAAAGGCTTTGAGATTGTCGTCGGAGGCTGCCACGTAGACTGTGGGCGTATTGTTGCTATCCCAGTATGCAGGTGTTCCTGTTAGTGACGCACCGAAGCAGAGCGTCTGCACAACGTTGTCTACTCCCGGCGTTGAGCTGAAGCCGCCCAAGCTGTAGCGATCAACTAAGTAGAGGCTCCCTGCCTGGCTTCCTGCCACCGCGAGATGTGGATGGGTCGTGCTGCCCGCCAAATCCGGCAGCAGCAGTACCCCAGTGGAACCGAAATTCTTGTGTGTAAGGTTTAAGGTAGCCTGGTTCCAGGGGGTGAAATAATCCTCAACCGGCGAGGGCGAACTCATCTGCAGCTTCAGCAGCGTTTCCGCGTAGTTGTTGCCACCCGAATTGGCGTCAAATGTGCCATCCGAAGTGATGACAAAGACATTTCCGGTCGCATCGGAAGAAGGCGCGGCGCCGCTCTCACCAATTCCGCCGTTAGAGCCATTGGGCGTGCTGAGGAAAGCAGCTGGCGGAGTTTTTAGGTCTCCGGCATTGAAGGCGAAGAGCCAACCGTGAAATGGCTGCGTGTCGTCGTATGAATCGAAAGCAATGTAAACACTGCCCTGAGCGAGCAGCAGCGCCGAGCGTTGATTTTCTTTCAGCGGATCGAACGAGATCTCGCCTGCAAGAGAGCCGTCCCCGGTGCCGCTTACGGTAGCCTTAATGATTGCGGGGCCGCGGAATTTTTCCGCGCCCGCTATGCCGCCTACCCAGCCTGTTGTCAGATCGAGCGCGTGCAGCTCCTGCTTGTACACGACAAGCCCGTTAGCAGTGACTTTGGTTTTGGAGACGACATAAAGCGTGGCGGTGTTCGGGTCGATGACAGGCGTTCCCGTGATGCCGATTTCCGGCACGATATCCGTCTGGCCGGGAATATCCGTCGCTGGAACCGTGGTTACTCCCATAGTTGAGTCAAGAAAGCTTACTTGCCACAACTTGTGGCAGAGATTGTCCGCATCGAAAGCATAGACGCTATCGTTTTCGGTGGCGGCGTATAGAACATTGTGAGTTCCCTGCGAGGGAATCGCCACATTCGCGACGTAAAGTGGCTGCGCAAAAATCGGCCCGTCTACGGCACAGCCGAACAATTTTCCGAATGTGGTGGGACTTACGGTTGATGGCGTGAGCGTGGTTTCCTGCCCGTTTTGCCCCGTCAGGCTGTTGTCATTCCTCCAGGAGTAAACGCCGCTCAAAACGTTCGACTGAATGATGGTCACGCCCGCAGATGCGGATAATGTAGGCGTGGTTTGAAGCACGGCCGTTATTGTTACCGTCGGCGGGCTGGGAACGATCGCCGGGGCCATATAGTTTCCGGACAAGCTGATGGTCCCGAAGCCGAGGGTCGGATCGCCGTCCGTCACGCCGTTCACCTGCCAAATTACCCCCGCCCTCGAGTTCTGCACGCTGGCGGAAAATTGTAGCGTTTGACCGGTGGGCACGTTGGCCGTGGTCGGAGAAATGCTCAGACTCGGGGCAGGCGCAACGATCGTTAGGCTCGCGCTCCCAAATATAGATCGATCGGTTTCGAGCCGGGCAGTGATGGTCACCACAAAAGGGGTGGGAATTGTCGCTGGGGCGGTGTAATAGCCCGAAGATGAAATCGTGCCAAAGGTTGCGTTTCCCGCCTGGATGCCGTCGACTTCCCAAATCACCGCCTGGGGTCCGTTTTGGACAACGGCACTGAATTGCCGCGAAGCTCCCGCTACGACACTGGAGTTTGCTGGAGAAATACTTATCTGTGCACGGGGCGACGGATTAATCGTGACGGTGGCTGAACCAGATTTTGTCGCGTCAGCCTGCAATACGGCCGCGATCGTGACCGTAAGCGCGCCCGAAACGTTTGCAGGGGCCGTATAGGAGGCCGTGGCCGCGCCGGAAGGCGTGATGATGCCGACGGAAGAATTGCCGCCGGGGACCCCGTTCACCTGCCAGCTAACCGCCGGATTCGAGGCATTCTGCACAATGACAGTGAACTGAACGCTTGCGCCAGGCGCTATCTGTGCTGATCCCGGCGAGATGCTCACAGTAACGGCCCGGGCAGGATCGACGTTGCTGTTTTGGCCCGCTCCTCCACCGCATGAGATTTGCTGCGTTATGGCGATCAGCGCGAGCCATCTGGCCATTGCACGGAGTTTGGAATGAGGGGAGGCCCTGCGCACAAGGGGATAAGAAAGCGGAGTAGCTAGAGTCCGAGCAGAGCTGGAAGGCGCAGACATCGAAAGCCCGTCGCCAGACGGGATTCGTAGTTAACCTCTGAGAAGCGGGCGGAAACTACCACGCCGGCGTTCTGGATGTCAAGAAATCCGCTCCCTGCAGCAAGAGGCTGCGCGGAACACACCCAAAGCACGTCAGGGCCGCGCTGCCGCGCTCTGCTCCGAGGCCCTATGGTGATGAAATATTCCCAAGAGCTTCGCGAAAAAGCGAAGCCTCGAGTGGTGCGATCGCGAGCCTGAACTAGAAACGTCTCCCGGCGGCGGTGGCAAAGCGGGGCTTACAGCACCCCGAAAAGATATCGTGGGGTCCGCCACCGATTCGCGGATGATCAGCATGGCTTCCGGACTCGGGAGCGGAGGAGGAGCCGGCGAGGACGCATCGAAGGTTAACGGCGGCATATCGATCCGATAAGCCGGCGGATTGATCGGCTGAGGCGCCCGCGGAACGCTTGGGCTGCTCGGAGACGGATGCGTGGGCACGCTCAATTCTATTTGCCTTTGGGTATTATTCTGGGAGACCAGAAGCTCGCACGAGCAGGTTCGCGAGCCATTGCGCAGTGTGCGGAGTTCGCCGGCCTCAATTTGAATGTCCCCACCCTGCGGAACAATCAAGCTCGCTCCCGTGAATTGCTCTTCGATGCGCATAGCGCCGGAAAGCGCCATGACGCATAGCTCCCCTTTCTGATCTAACCCGACAGTCAGATCGCGCCCCCGATCCCCGATGACCACGGGAGTGACGATCAACAGCGGAGTATAGATGGTGACCTGCACGGCGGCGCCAAGCTGTAAATGCACCTGGCCGTAATCGAGCGCGATGGTAATTGCCGGACCCGACTTCAAGATCGAGAGATGAGCCGGCCCGCAGAGAATGATATCGCCGCCATCCGGCAGATCGATCTTTGCCTCGCCTGATCGGAGCGTAAGATCGCTGCCGCTGGCCAGCAAGGCTGTGGTGCGTCCGTTCTCGGTCTCAAAGCCGATCGCTCCGTTCACGGAAACATCATCTCCGGAAAGCCGTCCAATCACCTCCTGGCGCCCGGGCGGACCAGGTATCGCGGCCTGCGCCGCCTTACCCTTCGGCTGAAAGACCAGCAGGGATACGAAGCAGAGCATGATCCGGAAGATGGCCCGCAGGCGATCTCTGCGTGCGGCTTCGGAATAGAATTGGTATGCGCTCATATCGCTCATATCGGTGTTTCGGTCGCCTATACTATAGCGCATGACCGAACTGGCCAAGTGGCCGCCCGAGCGCGAAGAGCAACGCGCCGGCACCTACGATTCGCGGCCCAAACAGCTTTCCCCTCTTCGGCGCGCTCAGATTCCGATAATTTCCGGCACGGCATACGCGTTTGCCCGCATGGTTGGTCCGACCTTACGATACGAAGTTCTTGGCTGGCAGCACATTGACCGCGTGCACAACCAGAACCGGCGCTGCGTTTATTCTTTCTGGCACCAAACCATTTTCTTAGCCATGTGGTGGTGGCGTTATCGCGGCGTGGTGGCCATGACCAGCGCCAATTTCGACGGACAGATACTCGGCAGCGCACTCGAGCGGCTGGGCTTCGGCATCACCTACGGGAGCTCGTCGCGCGGCGGCTTGCGGGGCCTTTCCGTGCTGGCGACACAGCTCGGCGAAGGCCACGATGTGGCGTTCGCTGCCGATGGTCCCCGCGGACCGCGCTACATCGCGAAGCCGGGACCTATAATTCTGGCGCGCCGCAGCCGCTGCCCGATCGTCGGCTTTCACATCTTTGCCGAGCACGCGCATACCTTCGAGAAAGCCTGGGACCTTTTCCAGCTTCCCCGGCCGTTTTCGCGCGCTGTCCTGGCGATCGGCCCGCCCATCGAAGTGCCGGAGGAAACCGGCCGCGATGGTCTCGAACGCCAGCAGGCTGATCTGCAACGCTCGCTCGAACGCGCTCGGGATACAGCGGAGTCCTGGTTTCGGCTCTCGCCCGCTGAGCAGGAGCGGCAGCGAGCGATTTGGAACAGCTGAACAACGCAACACTTTTAGCACGCGCGCGAACCGGCCATCCGCCTGAATTGTTCGACCAGCATGCGCACTTGCCTCTTCGTATACTCAAGGGAACCCGAGCAATCGATCTCATCGTGAGCCAGTTTGCGTTTTTCCTCCAGCGGCATTTGCGCGGCGATCCGCTTTTCCGCTTGCTCGCGAGACATCGCTCGTCCGAAAGCGGGATTCGTCAAGCGTTCCAATTGCTGCTCGCGAGTGCAGGTGACCAGAACGAGCCGATCCAAACGTTGGTTGTAGCCTGATTCGATCAGCAATGCCGCTTCTATCACCGCGACGCCGTGAGGATCGATTCGTGAGAGCCGCTCCAATTCCCGGTCCAGTTCACGCAGGACGAGGGGATGCACGATGGCATTCAAGGACGCCAGTTTAGCGGCGTCAGCGAAAACGACGGCGGCTAATCGCGCGCGGTCAATGCTTCCATCCGCAGCAAGAACATTCGGACCAAATTGCCGGCGTATCTCGTCGTAAGCGGGCTCTCCAGGCGCGATCAAAGCGTGCGCCATTCTGTCGGCATTGAGTACGTGGCAGCCGAGTTCGCTCATCATGGCGGCCACGGTGCTCTTGCCGCAGCCAATGCCGCCTGTAAGGCCGACGCGCAGCATTAATGTCGCGAGGCCGGGCCGGCAGCCGTTGCCCCGGCCGTCTGGGCACGCCTGAGCCGCGCGGCCTTGATCGTATTGCTCATGAGCATGGCGATCGTGAGAGGTCCCACGCCACCGGGAACGGGAGTGAGGGCGCCGGCAATTTCCACAGCCTCGGGATGGACATCGCCAACCAATGTAGAGCCTTTTTGTTTGAACTGCTCCAGGCGTTGGGGGAATTTTCCGAAGATGCGGGCAGCTTCGGCCAGATCGGAGATTCGATTGATTCCGACGTCAATCACGGTTGCGCCGGTGCGAATCCAATCCGGCGTAACCATCGCCGGGCGGCCCATGGCCGCAATGATGAGATCCGCGCGGCGCGCGATTTGCGATAAATCGCGAGTCTTGGAATGACAAATCGTGACCGTCGCATTTGCGTGCATCAGCAGAAGGGCCAAGGGTTTCCCCACGATGTCGCTTCTGCCGAGCACGACCGCAGGCACGCCTTCGGTGGCGATGCCACTCCGCCGCAAAATCTCCATCACTCCCAAAGGCGTGCAGGCGACCAGGCCCGGCTCTCCGCGGACCAGTCGTCCGAGGTTTACGGGATGAAAACCGTCCACATCCTTCTCCGGGTCGACAGCCTCCAGAACGCGGCGCGAATCCACCTGGCGCGGCAACGGCAATTGCACGAGTATGCCGTCGACGTCCTCCCGGCGATTCAAGTCGCCGATCAATTGCAGCAATTCCGCGGTGGGAACGCTTTCCGCAGGCGTAAAAAGCCAACTGCGGAGACCGAGCTTTTCGCAAGCCGCAATTTTGCTTTTGACATAGACCTGGGAGGCGGGATTATGGCCGACCAAAACGGCCGCGAGTCCCGGACGGATTCCGGCAGCAGCCAGCTCCGCAATTTGCGGCTGCAATTCTGCATAGATTTGATCGCGGATGGCGTTGCCGTCGAGGATGCGCGCCGTCACAATGGCTCCCGCGGATAAATCTGAGGGCTTGCGAGCGGATCATTATAGCGGAAAGAGCATCGCGGCGCGCGGCCACCGGATTCACGGGAGAGAATCAACTGATCGGCGTGGCCGCACCGCTCCGCGGCTTGATTATTCGGGGCTGGATACGGCGGCGGGACGGGGCGATTGCTAGTTTGCGGCCGGCGCGGGCGCATTTTCGCGGCACAGCGTTCAGTTCTTTCTAGGTTTACCGCAGTTGTCGAGCTGATCCTGAACGTGAGGCATATCGGGGTCCAAGTCGAGACTCGTGCGAAACTCCACGCGTGCTTCGTCGCATTTTGCCTCGGCCACGAGAATGCTTGCCAAAGAGAAATGCAGAAACGGTTCATAAGGGCGCACGAAGACGGCTTGGCGCAGGTTCGCTTCCGCATCTTGAAAGCGGTTCATTCGCAAATATGTCAAACCAAGATAAAGATAAGGGAAGGGCACGGTTGGGTTTAGTTGCTGGGCCCGTTTCAGATACGGCTCCGCAGTGGAGAGTTGGCCTAATTGATAGAAGACGTGACCTAAATCGAAATTTCCGTCCCATCGGTTTGGTTGCTCGGCGAAGAGTTCTTGCATCATTGGGATAGCCCTCGAGTAATCGCCGGCCCTTGCCAATTCGTTGGCATAACCATCCCGAGCTTTGCGACTCCGTGGGCCTACCTGGTAGGCATGCTCGAACAAACGATAATCGTTGGCCCAATAGGCCGTGGCCTTCAGCGTATCGTAAGAAAGCAGACTGACGACGGCGAGCGTCGCGAGCAGCCATTTTCGTGGAAGACCGGCGAGCATCGCGCCCCGCGCCAATTTTTCCATGGCCAAGGCCAGCAGCAGACACGCTCCAAAGCTTGGCAAATAAAAGTAACGATCGTGGGCCAACTCGCCCTCAGGAAGAACGAAGAGATCGAGTGCGGGAAGCAGCAGCGTAATTAGCCACGCGGCGGCAAACGTTAGCTCCCGCTCACCAAGTCTGCGCCGCCAGAACCACACAAACGCAACCATGGCGAGCAGCCCGATCGCTGGAAGGAGAACGTGGAAGAGATCGAAGCGGAGCCACACGGGTTGGCCGTAGGATGCCGCAAACTGAATCGGGAAGAACCACTGTTTCGCATAAAAAAGAAGCACGGAGGGCAGCGTGAACAGAAATCCCCTTGAGGAAAGCCCGGTGTCCGTATGGCTGAACCCGTGCAAAATCGCAAACCGTGCAGCCAGATAGGCAATCGCAACGGGGGCATAGACCGCCGCGGTTTTCACGGCGCGCCCCAATCGGCGGCCCAGAAGCCCTGGTTTGCCGTGGTCCGCACCGCCGCCGTATATCGCGGCGTGCGCGAACACAACAGCCGGCAGCATGATGGCCGTCTCCTTGGCCAAAATCGCCGCGGCGTAGAGCACGCATGAAAGGATAGTCCAGAGGACATCTTGGCGCGATCGCAAGTAGGCGAGAAATGCCAGCAGGAATAGCACCGACCAGAGCGATTCCGTCGTGCCGGAGATCCAGCTTACGACTTCGTGCCGCATTGGATGTACAGCAAAGAGCAGCGCCGTGAATGCAGCAACCAGCGGTTTCCCGGAAAGCCGCCGCGCCAGAGCGTAGACCAGCCACGTAGCAACGACGTGCAACAAGATCGCTGTCGCATGCCAGGCCACTGGACGCAGGCCGAACAGCGCGTCGTTAATTCGGAACCACAAAATATTCAAGGGGCGGTAGTAATTCCCGGCCGCAAGGGGATCGAATGTCTGCCAAACGTGGCTGGTGAAATATTCTGGAACGAAGCGCCAAAAATGCACGAGCGGATTTTGCACGATCTGCAGATGATCGTCGTAGACAAATCCAAACCTCAGCGTCGGTGCATATAATAGGGCAGTAAACGCCAGGATGATTCCAACCAGAAGCGACTCGTTGGGCGATGCGCTCATTGCATCCGGCCGCACGCTTTTTGCATCTTCATTGCCGGGCGAAATAGTCTCGCATGCAGCGGCCACCGAGTTGGTATTCGGCATACGGCCACTATATAGTGCCCGACTGTGAAGCTCAGGCTTACTGAATCGGCGTGCTACCTAAGGGCTAACGGGAACGCGTATCGCCGTGGAAAGAGCTGCCGCGGCGCGGCCATCGGATTCAACGC
>DASPYR010000086.1:0-15233 GCA_035636675.1 Rugosimonospora sp.
TTTAGCGGTCGCGGCCGGCGCTATTACTGATCGATCTCCCTGCGGAAGGGGATGACGCCGGGGATCAGCCACTTCTGCCACATTTGGTCGATCTTGTTCTGGAAGTAGTCGAAATCCTCCTCGATAAAGTGGGCGAAACGGCCCTGCCTGAGCAGGTAATCACGCACGGGAAGCCGCTTATAGCGGCCCTCGGCGATTTCCTTCGTCTTGCCGTAAAGCTTGAGCACGCCATTTTCGATTTCATAGAGCGGCCAGACGCCCGTGGTGACCGCCAGTTCGCCTAACTCATGCGAAATCATGGGGTCGTAGTCCCAGCCCTTGGGGCAGGGATCGAGAGAATGGATGAATGTGGGGCCGCCGATAGAAAGGGCCTTACGCACGCAGTTCATCGCTTGCAAGCCGTAGGACATGTCGACGGTTGCGATGTACTTGCACTCGGGATGCCCGGCGGCCAGCATGCCGGCCATATTCTTCTTCCAGCGATGGTGCAGGATGCGCTTCACCGTGCCTGGCGGACTAAAGGTGGTGTTTGCCCCGTAAGGCGTGCTGCCGGAAAGCTGGATATCGGTGTTGGCGTAGCTTTCGTTGTCATACATCAAGATGAGCAGGTTGTAATCGGGATGCGTGAGCGTGGCAGAGATGGCCGCAAGGCCCATATCCGCGCCGCCACCATCGCCGCAGAAGGCGATAACGTTGATGGGCTCCTTCTTCATCTTGCCCTTACGCATCAGCGCCTTCAGACCCATCGCCGTGCCAAGGGCTGCCGAGCCGCTGCTCCCGAGCTGGGTATGCATCCAGGGAATGACCCAGGAGGTGCTGTAGTACGTCGTGTTCGCGACGTACATGCATCCAGTACTGCCCAGGATGATCGACCTGGGGCCTGCGGCCTTGGCCATCATCTTCATCACCAGGGCGGACTCGCAGCCCTGGCAGGTGCGATGGCCCGAGGTGAAGAACTCCTCGAGCGGAATCTTCTTTTGTCCCTTGAATGGCTCCAGCTTGGGAAGCGGATAATCTATCGTTGCCATCGCTTGTAACCTCCTCGCCGGTTGAGCGGCGAAAATCCTATTCGCGAACTCCGATCCAGTGCGTCAAAGGCTGCGGCTTTCCTGCCGCCGCGTCGTACACGATTCCCGTGATCTTCTCTACATCCGGCACCAAAACCTCGCGCCCGCCCAGGCCGCAAATAAAGCCCACCAGCGGCGGTCGTTTGGCACTCGCATACAAGGCCGCGCGAACCTCCGTGGCCAGTACGCCGCTTGAATACGGCGAGCCTAGAGAGAAATCGCGATCGATCACGCCGACAGCGTTGAAACGCGACAGGCACTGAGCCAATTCCTCGGCGGCAAAAGGCCGGAACCAACGAACACGAACGAGGCCGACCTTCTTACCTTCCTGGCGCATCTTGCGGATGGCTACCTTGCACGGCGTGGAGAGCGTGCCCATTCCTACGAGGACGACGTCGGCATCGTCGGTCATGTATTCCTCGAAAAACGGATTGCCGTAACCGCGGCCGATGATGCGCTCGTAGTCTTTATAGGCTTCGCGAATCACGCCCATCGAGCGGTCCATGGCGGCAGCGGTCTGGCGACGAATCTCCATCAGCCAGTCCTCGTTCGCTTGCGGCGCCACGGTAATGGGGTTATCGGGATGCAGAAGCAAATCGCCGCGATCATAGCGGGGAAGGAAGGCGTTCACTTTCTCCTGCGCCGGAATCTTTACCAGTGCCTGGGAATGCGTTAGGAAGGCGCCGTCGCAACTGATGGCGCACGGCAGAAAGATGCGCCGATCTTCCGCGACGCGATAGGCGATGAGCGCGGTGTCGAGAGCTTCCTGCGCGTTATCTACCCAAACTAGCTGCCAACCCAGGTCGCGGACCGCGAGCGCGTCATTGTGCTCCACGCCAAAGGCGCCGGGATCATCGAGCGCGCGATTGCCGACCATGACGACCATGGGAACGCGGAGGGCTGGCGTGACGGTGAGGCATTCGAAGGCGTACATCCAGCCGACGCCACTGCTGCCGCAGAATACGCGGGCACCGACGGTGGATGCGTGCTTGACAATTTCGAACTGCGAATGCTCGCCTTCCGCAACGACGTATTCGCAATCCATCTCTCCGTTGGAGATGAGCTGAGCGATGTACTGAATCACCGTGTCGTAGGGACGGATCGGATAGCCGGTGATCACGTCCACGTCGGCCAATTTACAGGCGACGGCGATGGCCTCGCTGCCGGTGATCAGTGCAGTCTTTTCAGTTCCCTTAGGGGCTTCGGCTACTGCTGTCGGTGTCATGAAAGATTCTCCTGGCCGAGCTCAGTCTCCCTCGGCGGCTGCAAGCGCCTCGGGGACCTGCTCTTCGTATTGACCGCGATATCGGAATCCGTGAGAACGTACTGGGTGGTGCTCGATCGTATCCTTCAACCAAGCGATATAGCCATCTTTGTCTTTGCGCCACATTTCCCACTGGCTGGCATTATCGCTGAAGCCGATTTCGTTAACCATGGTGACGCAATTCGCTACGGGGCAGACAGCTTCGCATACGCCGCAGCCGCAGCAGGAGTCCATGTTCGCGTCGTAGAAGCCCTCGGGGGTTACGTCGAAACAAGAGTCGGGGCACTGCAACCAGCAGAGGGTGCACTTGATACAGGTGTCGAAGTTAAGCACGGGCCGCATGGTGCGCGTAGAGAACTTCTTGAAGGTGGCGTTACGCTCGGGCTGGAATCCGCCGGTCTTGCCCGTAACAGGATCCGTCATAGTATGGCCCTGAGCTATGGAAGGAATACTGATGCCGTCGCGCATCTCCGTCCACTTCAGTAGCTCGAACTCGTAGGGCTTTTCAGGATTGCCTTGATTGGGTTTGACGGTGACGCTGGTAAGCCGGTCGTAGGAACGCTGCGCCGACGTCGCTTTCAGGGGGTTCTCGCCGTCATCCAGGATCATCTGTTTCAAGGATTCAATGGAAAATAGCTCCGGCAAAACGCGGGCGATAGCGCCAAGCACGCGCACATCAGTGTGGTCGTCCTTGAAAACCCAGAGTCCGGAGAAGCTGGGAATGCCTTTCACAATCGCGAGTTTATAGGGTGTCTCCTTGCGGTGGCACATGGCGATCAATTTTTCGGGCTCTTCGCGCGAGGTGACGATGAGCGTGCCGTTGGGCTTGAGGAGGCGGTTGATAGGTTGCAAACCGTACCAGGCCCACGACTCCACGCCCTTGCACATGGTGTCGTCCAGGTTGATGGTGATATCGACCTCTTTGGGCTCGTACTTCGCCATTCCTTCTTCGAGCGTGATGTCATCGGTAGCCACGATGGCGAAGGCTTTGGCAGGGATTCCGTTGCGTTCCGGGCTATCCCCGTAGCGCCCGAACGAAATGCCGGGCTTGCCTTCGCGATGCGCGGCCAAAACGATGGCACGGCTAATGTGCTTGGCCAAAGTCTTCTGAAAGATTCCGCGATAAACGATCTCGACTGCGAACAAACGGCCCATGGGATTACCTCCCTCGCCATTACATTTGATCTAAAACGATACCCTCAACCTCATCGATATGCTGCCGCATGGCCTTTTCAGCTGCCCGTACATCATGTCTGCGAATTGCGTCCGAAATTCGGCGATGACCCACGAAAGACTTTTGCAGCCGGCCTTCCAGCTGGAGCGAGCGCTCGCGCGATTCCCTCAGCAGGTCCATAAAGGCGTCCAGGACCTTCAGGACCACGCTATTCCTGGCTGCCCGAGCTATGGCGTAGTGGAATTCCGAATCCTCTTCGATAGCCAACTCACCCTGGTCCACCTTTTCCTTCTGGCGACGCAGGATATCTTCCATATAGGCCAGTTCCTCGTCCGAGGCATTCTGGGCGGCACGCCCCGCCAGAGTCGGTTCGATCATGCGCCGAAACTCGAGGAGATCGCCGATGAGTTCGCGCTGGCGGAACAACACGGTAGCCAGCGGATTGATCAAGGATTTGGCCGACGGGTCACAAACGACAGTGCCCTCGCCCTGGCGAGGCTCGACAAGTCCCATTAGCTCCAGGGTGCGGATCGCGTCGCGTAGAGAGCCGCGGCTGACTTGCAACATTTCCGCCAGTTCACGCTCGGGCGGCAATTTTTCACCGGGTTTAATCAGGCCGTCGCGGATCATCCGCTGCAGCTGCTGAGCGGCCTGTTCGTAGACTTTCGTTCTTCGGACGGCTTCGAATTCGGGCTTGGTTAAGGGCACGTGCTTTCGGCCTTGTTCTGGTCCAATGATTGGACCATTGGACAGCCAGCATAGGTCCCTTGTCAAGAGGTTTCTTTGATTAAAACCCAGGGCTGTGGAAGCGCTGGCTTCGTGCGCGGGATAAGCGCATGGTGCCTGGAGTTTGTGGCAAGTGCATGCCCAAGTTCATCCGGAGAGTCACGATTAGCGCAAGTACTAACCAAAAGCTGATCGGAGGTACCTGTTCCTCGATTGTACATTTGACCAGTGGCTCTTGTGCCGCCATGGACTGTAGTTTCTTACTAGTTCCTGTCGGACTTTCTGAGTCGTCGCTACTGGAGGCACCAATGCTTGACCTCTTCGCCTTTAGGGAATTTCGAGAAGGGCTGGCCATGATGCGAGATGGCGAAGCGGAAAAGGCTATGGCGTTACTGCGCCAGGCCTCTGAGCGCGACCCCGAAAATCCTTACTACCTTTCTTACTATGGTTTGAGTTTGGCATACGCTGACGGCAAGTGGACTGACGCTGAACGGCTGTGCCATACGGCGGTCTGCCGCGGCCGACGCCAAGCACAACTTTATCTGAATTTAGCTGAAGTCTACGCTGCTTCCGGAAAAAAGCAGGCGGCAGCCGATACGCTGGCGCGAGGTCTGCATTACATGCCGGACGACATGCGGTTGCAAGGCGAGATCGGCAAACTGGCCATCCGCCGGCCGCCGGTTCTGAAATTTTTGCCTCGCGCTCACGTATTGAACCGGGCATTTGGCTTCCTTCGCCATCGTGTCTTAAGCCATGTTCCACGCAGGAGATGGCTGACCGTTAGAGAGTCGCAAGCCTAGTTTCTTCCACCTCATCCACGAAATCTTTAACGCGCCGAGCGCGGCTTTGTTATGGGGCGAAAGCTCACAGCGAGATCCCTCGCTCGCGCTGGACTTTCTTAAAGCCCGAAAAGCGCCACTTTGCTGGCGCGCCGAAGCTCCCCTTGCCGGGCGGCGTTCGGCGCGAAGAAGGTAACCTTTCGCGCCAGACGGGATGACCAGCCTGATCGAATGATCACCTTCGCTAAAAAACGGTCAGTGAGCGCTACGGATATAATAGCGGCACGATGCCGCCTTCTCCCGCAGGGCTGGTGCGATGGCTATTTGCCTCGGACCCGGCCCACCCGTCCCGGAGGCTGGCGGCGCGCTGGCTTTTCTTGCGTGCATTGGGGCTGATTTTCTTCTCCGCCTTCTATTCCCTCTTGCGACAAGTGCGCGGATTAATCGGCCCAGACGGGCTGCTTCCCGCGGAGCAATATCTGCAGGCGATCCGACAGGTCGCGGGCGGATCGCGATTTTGGTACGTACCCACGCTGCTTTGGCTGAAAAGCGATTCGCGTTCGCTATTGCTACTGGCCTGGATCGGCCTGCTCGCGTCGGTTCTATTGGTTCTGAATGTTTGGCCGCGCGGCACAATTTTGGTCTGTCTGGTCGCCTATCTTTCCTTCATCAGCGCGCTACAGACATTCTCGTCCTACCAATCCGACGGCATGCTCTTGAGCGCGGGATTCATCAGTTTGTTCTTTGCACCGCCGGGATTTTGGCCCCGTTGGGGCCGGCGCCACCCCGGTTCGCGCGCGAGCCTATTTCTGCTGCTGGGGGTTTGGTCCACGATTTACTTCGAGTCCGGCGTAGCCAAGATCGCCGGCGGCGATCCAGAGTGGCGTAACCTGACGGCCATGGACGAGTACTATCAAAACGGCCCGCTACCCACCTGGATTGGCTGGTATGCGCATCACCTGCCACATTGGTTTCACGTGGGCACGGCCGCTTTTACGTTAGCGCTGGAGCTTGTGCTTGTCTGGATGGCGCTGCTGCCGCGACGATTTCGGATGGTGCTGTTTTGGTTGGTCACGCCTCTGCAGATTGGAATCATTCTCACGAGCAACTATGCCTTCCTGAACTATCTTGTTCTGGCGCTCGGAATTTTGCTGCTCGACGATAAGTATCTGGCGGTGTTCCTGCCGCGCCGTCTCCGCGAGCCAGCGGCGGTTGCCGCTGATTTGTCCGCAGCTAGTTCGACTGCGGTGAATCAAGGTGCAGGCGAGGGCGGCTGGGCGGCCGCGCGACGGGCTTTTTCCTCCTTCGGTTTATGGGTGGCGGCATTCTTTCAGACGTGGATCTTCTACGCGATTGCGGCGCAGCTTGTGTGGATGATCGTTCCGCGGGCTCCGCTTCCGACCACGCCGGTGGCGGGGCTGGAACCGTTTCGGATCGCGAATCAGTATGGGCTTTTTGCGGTTATGACCAGAGGCCGTTATGAGATTGAATTTCAAGGATCGAATGACGGCAAGACATGGATTCCGTATCCCTTTCGTTATAAGCCGCAGGATCCGCAAGCGGCGCCTGGGATCTATTCCCCCTATCAGCCGCGGTTCGACTGGAACCTCTGGTTTGCCTCGCTCGATAACTGGCAACAGAATCGATTTGTGATCTATGCCGAAGAGAGGCTCTTGACGGGCTCGCCCGCTGTGCTCGCGCTGTTCGCGGGCAATCCGTTTCCGAATGCACCTCCAATGCAGCTGCGGGCCGTCGTGTGGCAGTACTGGTTCAGCGATCGCGCCGAAAAACGGCAAGGGTTTTGGTGGCGGCGCGAACTGATCGGTCTGTATGCGCCGGCGCTCGAGCGCGAACCTGATGGCAAGTTCTTGATCACCGAGTTTCCCCAGCCGGGTCAACGGATTCGGCGATAGTCCTTGATTGCTTTTACCGATCACGCGCGCCGGCGGGCCGATTCATTTTCTCCAAACAATTAATCCCGCAGCGCCACATTGCCATAGCTTGGAATTGGTTATATAGTCCCGGCGAAAAATTGATCGCCAGCGGTATCAGGGCCGTACTGGCACGGAGGTTCTAGGACCGTTGGCGGCTACATTTGAAACTGAGCGCCCATTGAAGCTGGCGTACCCCTTCACTATTCTCACTCATGCGCGGTGCGTCTCGGGTCTTCGCAACGCTCTGGCGTAATGAGGGGGTTGAATGTTACTGGCCGTAGCGGCGCTCTTATTGCAATTTCCAGTTCTCTCACCATACAAGATTCAAGCCGCCGAGAAAGTTAACCAGCCGGCCGCTGTCGCTAAAGCGGCCGCCGATTCGGCCGTCTCGAGCAAGTCGGAGAATTCCGCCTCGTCAGGAAAAGAAGTTCTGAACGCCGAAACTCTGTCAGCCGATGCTGAAGCCTCCGTGGCTTTTGCTCCGGGACGTGTAGCGGCGGAGCCGGTGGCACCCGTGAGTTCAGCGCCAGCCACCTCTGCCGCGGAGCCAGCTTCCCCTGTTGCGATTGAACCGGCGCCGGTCGTACCGTTCTACGGGCGGGTCTATGGACCGCCTATCAGGGCGGTTTCCGACCAGCGGCAACATCGGGAATGGCTTGCCCTGAGCATCGCCGCGCACAGCGCGGCCGGATTCGATGCGTGGTCGACTCGCCGTGTGATTTCCTCCGTCCCTCAAGCGCAGGAGATGAATCCATTATTGCGTCCCTTTGCCGGGAACGCTTCGATGTATGCCGCAGTTCAGGTGGCTCCAACGATTCTCGATTTCCTGAGCCGCCGGATGATGAATAGCCGCTATGCTTGGGCACGACATACATGGTGGTTGCCACAGACCGTGAGCGCTGTGATATCGCTGAGCAGCGGGGTGCACAATCTGGGTGTATACAATTCGCGATAGGATGCGTGGCAGCGGAATTTTATCGACCAAATCTTAGTGAAAATCGTGCGAAGCAGTTTCGGCACGAGTGATGTTCAGCGGGCGGACGGATTCAGCTTTGACAGAGACGACATTCTCCTGATTTTGCAACTCTCCCTCGATCACTAGAAATTGCTGGTGCACGATCACGACATGGCTCCGCTCGAAAAGCTGCGGCGTAATAATGGCATTGGCGATTCCGGTCTCATCTTCCAGACTTAAGAAGACAAACCCTTTGGCAGTTCCGGGGCGCTGGCGGGCAATCACGCTGCCGGCGATGCGCACAGAAGTGCCATCGGGAAGGTTGTGGAGCTCTGTGGCGCAGCGAATGCCTTCTCTTTGCAGTTCGCGGCGATGATAGGCCATGGGATGGGGCCCAACCGTCATTCCGGTTCCGCTAAAATCAGCGACCAGCCTTTCTTCTGCAGTCATCGGCAGCAGAGGTGAACTTGCGCCAGGCATTAGCGCATCTGCTGAACATTGAGGATTGAACTCCAGTTCATCGCATTCCTGGAGCAGGGGACCTGCGCTGCGCGCCGCGCGTTCCACTTGCCAAAGGGCTTCACGGCGGTGCGAGCGGGTTCTTCTTTTGTTTCCGTGCTCTCCTTGGCATAGGCCGCGCGGCGATTCGATAAAATTCAAGGCTCCGATTTCGGCCAGCGTGGTCAATTCGGATTTCTGTAAGGCAGGGACACGCAGTTTCAAATCATCAATCGAACGAAACGGCCGCAGCGCGCGTTGGCGGACAATTTCCTGCGCCACCTCTTCGCGCAATCCTTTGGCGTAGCGCATTCCCAGCCGAAGAGCAAAGCCGGGGCCATTGTTTTCGAGCGTGCACGGCCAGTCGGAGCGGGTCACGTCGATAGGGCTGACTTTTAAGCCGTGCCGCTGGGCATCTTTGACGATGGTGGCCGGGTGATAAAAACCCATGGGCTCATTATTCAAAAGCGCGGCGGTAAACGCAGGCAAATAACGGCATTTCAAATAGGCGCTGGCATAAGCAAGCAAGGCAAAGCTCGCCGCGTGCGATTCCGGGAAACCATACAGCGCAAAAGAAACGATCGATTGCACTATTTTTTCCTGCGTCTCGGGATCGATATGATTTCGTTCCATGCCGCGCCGGAGCTTTTTCTCCACTTCTTTCATGCGCGCTTCGGAGCGCTTGAATCCGAAAGCCCGGCGCAACTCTTCCGCTTCGCCGCCGGTGAATCCCGCGGCGATCATGGCCATGCGCAGCAATTGTTCTTGAAACAGCGGCACACCCAAGGTGCGCGCGAGGACTGTTTCGAGCGAGGGATGGAGACAATTGGGCGGCTCGCGTCCCTGGCGGCGCTTCAAATAAGGGTGCACCATTTTGCCCACGATAGGTCCCGGCCGGATGATGGCGACTTGCACCACGATGTCGTAAAAACATTTCGGCCGCAGGCGCGGCAGGCAAGCCATTTGCGCGCGGCTCTCAATCTGAAACATGCCGACGGTATCGGCCTTTTGCAGCGCGTCATAAACGGCCGGATCGTTGGGGGGCAGCCGTCCCAAGTCGATCTCTTCACCGTAGTCTTGTTTAATGATTTTCAGCGAATCTTCGAGGACGGCCATCATTCCCAAGCCGAGCAGATCGACCTTCACGATCCCCATATCGGTGCAATCTTCCTTGTCCCATTGCACTACGACGCGTCCGGGCATGGTGGCCGGTTCGAGGGGAACAATCGAATCGAGCTGCCCCTGGCAAACCACCATGCCGCCGGAATGCTGCCCCAGATGACGCGGCAGATCCTGGACGAGCACGCAGAGATCAAAAAATTTGCGAATCAGCGGATGGCGGGCATCGAGGCCGGCATCGTAAAATTGGCGCGCCAGTGTGTCATTGGCATCTTTATATTCCCAGGCGCCCACCAGGCCGGCCAGACGATTCAGGGTTTCCGGCTCAATGCATAAAGCCTTGCCGATTTCCCTGGCCGCCGAGCGGCCGCGATAGGTGATCACGTTGGCGGTCATGGCGGCGCCTAATTTTCCATAACGTTCGTAAACGTATTGAATGGCGCGTTCGCGCTGATCTCCACTGGGAAGGTCGAGATCGATATCCGGCCATTCGCCTCGTTCTTCGGAAAGAAATCGTTCGAAAAGCAGGTCCATGCCGATCGGATCAACGGCAGTGATGCCCAGCGCGTAACACACGGCGCTATTGGCAGCGGAGCCGCGGCCCTGCACGAGGATATTGTGCTCGCGGCAAAAGCGGACGATATCCCATACGATCAGGAAATAGCCGGGGAGATCGAGCTTTTCGATCAGGTGCAATTCGCGTTCAATCTGCTTGCGCGCCCGCTCATTGCCGGCGGCGTCGCGAGAGCCATAACGGGTAATCATTCCCTGGTAGGCACGCTCGCGCAGGAATTGCATTTGCGACTGGCCTTCAGGTACCGGATATTTCGGGAATTGGTAGCCCAAATCCTTCAAAGTAAATTGTAGGCGAGAGGAAAGAACCTGCGTATTGACGATGGCTTCGGGAAGATCCGAAAAAAGGCGCTCCATTTCGGCAGGCGACTTGAGATGGCGTTCGGAATTGCACGCCAGGAGGCGTCCGGCAGTATTCAAATTGCGATGGTGACGAATGCAGGTGAAGACGTCCAGCACTTCGCGCTGGTGGGGAAGTGCATGGCACACGCCATTGGTGGCCAGCAGAGGCAAAGATAATTTGCGCGCAATTTCGACGGCCGCCTGATTGCGCGCTTCTTCCTCACGGCTGAAGTGCCGCTGCAATTCGATATAGACGTTGTCGCAGCCGAAGAGATGGCAGAGTTGCTGAACGCATTGGGCTGCCTCTTCCATTCCTCCTTGCCTGAGCGCATGCGCCAGAGGTCCTTCTCCGCCCCCAGTGAGGCAAATCAGGCCGGCCGTATGCCCGGCGAGATCCTCAGCGGAAACTCGTCCTTCGCCTTTTTTCGCATGCAATTTCATGTGCGTAATCAAACGGCAAAGATTTTGATATCCAGCGCGGCTTTCGACGAGCAATGCGTAGCGCCAGCCGGCGCATGACGTGATCTCCACGCCGATATGGGCCTGGATTGAAAGCTTCTTGGCAGCCAGATGAAAACGCGGAGCGCCATACACGCCGTCGCGATCCAACAGGGCCATTGCTCTCATTTCCTGTTCGGCGCACGCGCCGGCCAATTCTTCGGGGATGGAGGCGCCCTCGAGAAAACTGAAAGCGGAGCGCGCGTGAAGTTCGGTGTACATCAATCGTACATTCCCGCAACAAACCAAGCCTGAAGCAGCGTGTCGTAATAGATCCGGTAAATGCCTCTTTGCGGCTCCACGGAAGACGAATTTTCAATTGTGTTGGCGCTCGATAGGGATGAGCTGTGGATCTCCACGTCCCATTCCTCGCAGTGCCAGGCATCTTCACGCCACCATTCTCCGGAAGTGCGCCACGGTCCGGAGGCGGCAGCCACTTTGCCATGCATACTAGGAAAGGAAATATGCACCGGGCGCCCCTCACGTAATGTCACCTTGGCACGCGGAGCGGGACGGAAAACGCGGAAAGCCGCCACAGGTTCGCGATCTCCAGAAACGTCGATATTTTTTTGACGAATCTCCGGCGTGTAATGCGAAGGAACAAAGCGGCGCATTTCAAAGGCATCGGGACGATGGCTATCGATCAAGCGAGGCGAGCCGACATGAGAATCGTCTACCAAGTTTGCGAGCCGCGCGATGGTGAGCTCCAGCTTTTCAGGATCGGGGGCAGAAGGCAAAAATAATCCTTCCTGTATCACACGCGGCGGAGCAGGGTCGGCACCCACAAAAATATGTACAATCGGTGCGCTCGGGGGATCGGATTGCAAATGGAGGCGGAGCAGCCTCAAAAGCATTTTGGAATCGTGCATGGGCACGGGCAGGGTGAGAAGCTTTTCGTAAGTCTTCTTTTCATCCAAGCGCCCGTTGGGGATTTGGGGTGGCGAAGATACGTTGTCAGAAGAATTATCCAGCTCGAATCGCAGCCGGATGGCGCAGGCGCTCAGTGAGCGTGCCGAGAGCCGCGCGCACAATTGATCGAGCAGACGTCCCAGCAGAAAAGCCAGCGGCTCGAGTTCTTCAACGGCATATTCGAGTGCCATCTCTTCTTCAAAATAAAGTTTTGGTTCGGCCAAAATCATGGAGCGCAGGCTTGCGCCGCGAGCCCATTGATGGAGCTGAACGCCCTGCTGTCCCAGTCGTTCGGAAAGTTCGAGCACAGGGAGTTTTGCCAAGGCCCCGCATGTGCGCACGCCCCAGCGCTCGAGAGTTTCGATCATTTCGACGGGCGGCGAAAAGACCTGAACCGGCAGCACGCCAAGACGCCTGGATTCCTCGCCCGGCGGGATCACCGTTATGCCTGGAAACCCGCGTGCCGCGTGCAGCGCTACTTCCAGATTGGAAGAGATCGCCACATGAACGATCAGACCTAAATCAGAAGCACGCCGCACTAGAAGATGAGAGATTGTTTCTTCCGAGCCAAATAAGGAAGCGAGCCCGGTGAGATCGGCCACTATCGAATCGGCGGCCGTATCTTCGACGCGCGGAGAAACCGACCAGCCAAGATCGAGCAAAGCAGCATGCGCGGCTTCTTCTTGCACGCGGGAACGCAAGCGGATGGCGATAGAACGAAATTGCAGGGCTTGAGATTTAGTCATGCCTAGATCGAGTCCGGCTCGCGCGGCGGCTTCGTTTATGGCCACAACTCGTTCCAGCGGCGGGCATCCGTCTATAAGCGCAACGGGCTGCTGACGGAGGGCAGGTTCGGCGCGCACCACAGCCTGGATCGAAAAATCGGGAACGTATATGGAAGCAAAAGCCATAAAAGAACAAATCAATAATCGGCAAACGAAATCCCCGCTTTGTGTTTGGGCTCATTTCGATTCGCTAACTGTCTTTCTGAAGTCACCCCACTTTGTTTTGGTTCTGAAATTGGCCACAAGGCCCGCCTCATTCATTCGCGCCAAGCTCCGGACTATGTGCCCCCCTTCTGCTGATCTCAGGCGAGAACGAACCAGTTCGACATGAATTTGTGAGCCGTCGAATAAATGAGCGCAGGAATTGGGGGGAAAAGGCGCTCGACTTGGAGGCGCCGACCAGCGGGGGGGCTCTAAACCCAGCCGCAAGACGAGAGATGCGCAGCTTCTGGCGTTCGACTCCTGATCCAGCAGAAGCAAAATCGTGGACGTATTTTCCACGGCACGGCGGAAACGAAACCAGACGTTGAGTGGGACGTAACGAACCGTTTTGGGTGGGAGAACACTCAGATCAAGCGCGATCAGGCCAAAGCCTCCGCCTTGCAAAAGAAGATCCGTAGCCCGCAGGCACTGATCAATATCGCGGCAGCGCACCCACAGTAATTGCTCCAGCTTTACGCCAGCGGCCGCGGCCGAATGCGGATCAAAGCTATCGCGGCCGTCTACAAGAGCGCATACGTGTGCTTGAGCAGTTCTGGAAGCCAAGGCGGAAAGCAGTAACGTGGCGCGACCGGAAGAGAAAGGTCCAGAGATTTCTGTGAGACCACCATGAGGTAAACCGCCAGTAAGCTTATCGATTTCCGCGATGTTAAAAGGAGCGGTTTCGGCCTGAATAGAACGACGGGCAAAGGGCGCGGGGAGGCGTCCGGCGAGAGCGGTTTCGAGTTGGGAGCGCAAGGTAGCAACGTTTACAGCCATGGTGAACCTGAGAGGCGAGCGAGGGCGAGCTGCTAGAGATTCGCTTTTTATTCGCCTTGAGCGATTCTGGCAGGATCTGTGGACATTGTCAAGCTTATGCAGAACACTTACAAGGGCGCGCCTTCCAGCGAAACGATGAATTGAATACCATCGATCTGCTTCGTATGCAGACGCATATCATTGGTGATGAAGAGGTCCACACCCGCTCCCGCAGCACATGCTAGTTGTATGGCATCAGGGGCACGAAGCGATCGATCGCCACGCAGCGCCGCGTATATTTTCGCCGCCTTCACATCGAAAGGGATCATCAACGAGGTTACAGTAAGAGTCTCTTCATATCTTTTGGAAAGCTCTGTATCCCCGCGTTCCATGGGTTTGACCAAGATTTCGCCCATAGTGAGGGTGGATGTCAGAAGCTGGTCGCCGCGCCTGAGCATTGATTGGCGGAGAGCTGCCACACGCCTGGAAAGCGGGCTCTGACCTTCAAACAAATAAATGAACAGGTTCGTATCCCAAAAAATCCGGCTCATTCCCAACCCTCTCGCAGGCGGTGCACGTAATCATCGGCACGCTCGTCATCCCAGATATGCTTGCCCGAGCCGGCTAGGGCCAGGAGCGGATCTGCTTCAGGAGCAGCGCGAGAGATTGTGGAGCTCCAGTCACGATACCAGGACAGCAAGCCACTATAGCCCTGTGGGAGGTCTTCCGCATTCGGGGTGATTTTGGCGCCTTCGCGCGTCGGATGGTAAATGTCTCCCTTGCGGAAGAGACGGCGCCGTCCTGGGCTGGTCTCAAAAAGCATTCGGTAACGTGCTGGATTGGGCGGCCGATTCGCCACGCAATGTTGGATGACATGGACGTACACGCTGGTTCGATTTACCTCTCCGATCCCTTCCCGTACTACCCGTTCAACGATTTCCTCCACAGCGAAATCAGGCTGTTCGGGCCTCTCTTTATGAAGGAGAAGAGTGGCTAGCCAGACTTGATCGGCTATTTTCACCTTGGTGTGAGCTTCAAATATGGGACGCATAGGATTTCCTCAATTGTGGGCTAGCCGTGTGGCTCCAATTCGATCTTGACTACGTTGCTGTTAAAGACAAACACGGTTTGACCAGCTCGGTATTGTCGCCATTCAGCTTCATTAAGCAGGGCTTTGCCTGGATTTTCACATTTTTCTCTTCCGCAGATAGTGGCGGTCTTCGGATAACCGACAGGATTGGCGGTGTAGCAGTAGGGCTTCGAAGGGTGCTTTTCGCATCTTACCAGTATGTTGTTGCTCATTCCATGAGTTAATGTATAATCATAGAGAACTTGTAATATATATTATTATTAGTGTCAAGGAGAAAGTAAAGGCCCCGCCCTATAGCCATCCAGGCATCTATGAAATATGGCCAAGCGCAAGCCATCGGAATCGGCCAATCTTCTGATTCCCACCTACATTAAGTATCTAGGCCTGGCGAGAGTTATAGAGCGCTTGCAAGCGGACGCTGCATGGCTCTGCTTCGGCAACTAAGAGGGAATTTTCCATGGCTGAATTCATGGGCACTAAGCGGCAACGCACTTCTTGCGCGTGAGAGCCTTACATGTTACAAGCGGCCAAAGCAAATCGGGAATGCCAAAGATGACAATCGA
>DASPYR010000087.1:0-6085 GCA_035636675.1 Rugosimonospora sp.
TTACGACAGTGCTGTATTGTGGGGCACCTGATCCTAAATGCAATTTGGCTAACCAGATGCTAGATTAGGGACTTACATCCGGGGGGCCTGTAGCTCAGATGGATAGAGCAGCGGTTTCCTAAACCGCGTGTCGGGAGTTCGACTCTCCCCAGGCCCACCATCCATGCTTCAGGGGGAGAAGGAGTTGTGAGAGGCTAGTTCGGAAGGGTACTGCGATGTGCTGAAAGGCCGTTGCAAGTTGGCTTTTTTTCCGATTCCTATGCGTTTAGCCCCGGGACTATCAGTTGGAAGGGAAATCCTGCCCTACAAATTTATGGGGTTCGTGGTCACTTATGACAGGCTAGGTATGACAGGCTAGGCTAGCATCAGGGGACCGGCACCTCTAGATAGCGGAACGGTGTTTCCACGTTCTTATACCAATGGATGGTGTCGGGAGGAACAATATATACATCCCCTTTGCTGATGCGATGTGACTCGCCACCCTGGATTGATTGACCGCCAAACTTGTCGGGCGCCGTAGTCTTGGCCGTGCCACCGATGACCAAGGTCGCAGCCCCGCTCACCACATACACGACGGCGGTATAGCCCTCATGGCTACACCCCTCAGCCTTGCACGCAGCCTTCGCAGATTCCCGGCTGTGCGTATCCACATTGTAGGTCCCTTTGCTGGACGTGTGGCTCCATAGGAGGTCGCTGCCTCCATGGGAGACTGCTTTGGTAAAGGAAGCGTCCAGTTTTTCATGGTCGAAGACGGTGACAACTCCGGAAGATGAATTTTCCTGTGCGATTGTTTTGGCATGCCAGACCGCGCCGCTCGCAACAATTGCCAAACCTATCAGGACGGTCTTTCGAATGTCCAACATGGTTGTCATACCTCCATTGGTTATTTGTCCAGAAATTCGGCCCTGGGAGGGTACCCCAATTCCCGATAAACGCGGAATCTCACTGGCGGTCGTGGGTCTTCGCGGTCGTGGCACCATCGCGTCTCGGTGGTGATCCCTCTGTCTAGGAAGCGGACAACTCCTTGAGCAAAGCCTGCCCCTTTCGAAACCACGGCCGCTCGATCCGCTGCCAGTAGCGCGGCAGCGTGCGTTTCTTTTGCAAAAGCTGCCGCAGCAATTCGCGCGCTTCCTCGCTTCGGTTTTGCGATTTCAAAAATGCTGCGTACGTATAGAGTGTCTCCGGAGTGTTCGAATGCTGCACGACCTCGGCGAAAAGCGGCGCCGCTTCCTGATCCCGTCCCGTAGCCGCGTAAGCCTCCGCCAGCATGAGCTTGGCGCGATAGGAATCGAACTTCGCATCGCCGCGAACCACCCGCTCGAAGTCCGCCAGAGCAGCCGCCGGCTGCCCCAGCGCCATCAGGCACAGCCCGCGCCGGTAAAAACAATGCGGTGAATCGTTCCGGGTAGCGATGGCGCGGTCAAACGCCTCCTGCGCCTTCGCGTAGCGCTTTTCATCCCAATAAAGCTCGCCGAGTTCCTCGAAATTCGCCGCCGACGGATTGTCGAGAATGGCCGTTTCCACCGCGGTGATGCGCGACTTCCGCCCGTATCCTTGGTAGACGTTCCGCAGCAAACCGGCATCCGGCAGCATCTCCGCTACGATGTACACCAAGGCACCTAGGAAGCCACCGAAGAAAATGACCCACAGCCAGAATCCGTCCGGCCTTCGGCGAACGAAATGCACGAGCGCCACCAATTGCACGACGAATCCCCAAGGATAGAAGAGATAGCCCAGGCGGAAGATTCCAGGCATTACGCGCTGTCACCTCGCTAGCATGAGGCGCAAGGATACCCCAGGCGTAATTCTGCGTGAAGCGTGCCATGCGCCACCAAACAACTCGTACCCTCTTCCAAATTGTAGTGGTCAGCCACTTATCGGGGTGCGTTAGAAGGCTTGCCCGTTTAGGCAAATGGCTTTTCTTCGGTCTTGGGAGTCTGGCGCAAAGGTGATATTCACAACCTGGTTACCGCAGCCTAGAAACGGATTTGCTGAAATCGCGAGCGGAGAAGGACTGTCCTCATTCGCGACCGAATTGAGACAAGTCTCCAATGGCACCTCAGGGTCCGATCCAACACGTAGTGGTGATCTTCAAAGAGAACCACTGCTTCGATAACTACTTTGGGACGTTTTCAGGCGCGAACGGCGTCACGATGCCGCACTCGCCTAATCCGCCAACCAAGGATCCCGACCATCGCCACAAGGCGTGGCTGAATCGGGCACAGGGGGCCGTGCGCCAGCAATTCATCGAGTCCGATATTCCGGCCTACTTCGCCTACGCGCGGCAGTTCACTCTCTGCGACAATTACTTCACCGATGTTGCCGGGCCCTCCACGCCCAACCACCTGATGCTGCTTACGGCGGACTCTCCCATCATCGATAACCCTTCTGGCAATCCAGTTTATGATCTCCCGTCCTTACCCGCCAGCCTCGATGCCGCCGGCCTCACTTGGGGCAATTATGGAGGCTACGCCTTCGGACTCATCAAGGCTCTGGCTCGGCGTCCCCAGCTCTCTTCGGTTGCGTTCGCTAAGGATGCGGCGGCGGGGAAACTGCCATCCGTCTCCTGGGTGTATGCGCCTCACGCGCTCAGCGAGCATGCGCCTGACCCTCAGGATCGGGGCGCAAATCCGCCCGTCGGCAATGTCACGAGCGGCATGCAGTGGACAGTCGATCAGGTAAACGCCATCGTGCGAGGCGGTCTTTGGCCGCAGACGGCGATCTTCATCACTTGGGACGATTGGGGTGGCTGGTACGATCACGTCGATCCACCTGAAGTCGAGAAATGGAGCGATGGCACGCAGTTCCGCTACGGCTCACGTGTCGGTTGCCTGGTGCTCAGCCCTTACGCCAAGAGCGGATACATCTCCAAAGTGCTGCATTCGCACGTGAGTCTGATGAAGTTCTGCGAGACCACTTTTGGATTGCGCTCTATCAATTCTCGCGACCATGTGGCCGACGGCATGTCCGACTGTTTTGATTTCTCTCAGAAGCCCCTGCCGCCCCCGTCAGCCCAGAGCGCGCAGCCGGGACGAGGATCGCCGCCTCCACCCTCTCCGGGCAAGAAGCCGGCGCCCAAACCCCGCCCCAACCCTGGGACCCGACGGAAGCCGAAGCGGAAAGGCACGGCTTGAAACAAGACAGGTGCTGGCCTCAATCGTGAGCGAAATGAAGACGGTGCTCGCTGCGAGAAGTCCTGCGGCGAGGAAAGCTGAGGAAGGGTCATGACAACGCGACAGAAAGTTGCTTTAGGAGCATGCGGCGCATTCGTTGCCGCAGTTTTGGCAACGTCGTGCGCTCGCACCCCGGCACAAACGGCGAATGGGCCCGTAGATCCTGGCGTACGCAGCGGCGCGGCCGGTGCTGGCGCTCCCCTGCCGGGCCTTGCTGCGGACGAAACCGCGTTCTTCAGAGACGGGTTCGTCAAGTTCGCTGATATCGAAGTTGTGACGGGAGGCACCAACAATGGGCTAGGGCCGCGCTTCAACTCAAACCAGTGCTTCTCTTGCCACTCGCAGCCGGCTGCCGGCGGATCGAGCCCGGCGCGGAACCCCGAGATCGCCATTGCCACTCTCAATGGGGCGAAAAACGTGGTGCCATGGTTCATCACGCAAAATGGTCCCGTCCGTGAAGCACGCTTCAAGCGCAATCCGGACGGAACCAACGATGGCGGCGTGCACGACGTCTTCGTCATTACCGGCCGCAGTGACGCCGCGGGTTGCGACATCGCCCAACCCAACTTCCTGCCTGCCGGAAACCCGCTCTCCGGCCAGGGCGGGAATCCGAACATCATTTTCCGCATCCCGACGCCTGTATTTGGCGCTGGGCTCATCGAAGCAATCTCCGACTCGGCAATCCTCGCGAACATGAGGGCCAACGCATCCCTGAAGACGGGGTTGGGCATCTCCGGTCACCCGAATGCGCACCTGAGCGGCAATGCCAACCGCAGTGCCAACGACGGGACCATTACCCGCTTCGGATGGAAGGCACAAAACAAGTCCCTGCTCATGTTCGCGAGCGAGGCCTACAACGTCGAAATGGGCGTCACCAATCAACTCTTCCCCCAAGAGCGCGACGAGACTCCTGGCTGTCTCTTCAACGCCACGCCTGAGGATACAATCAACTTCACGCCTACCTCCACGCCCACTTCCAACCCCAATACAGCCGTGCTCTCAGACAGCGAGGCGTTTGCCGACTTCATGCGCATGCTGGCCCCGCCCACTCCGGCGCCCGACACGCCGTCCACCCTGAACGGACGGGCCGTCTTCGCAAAGATCGGTTGCGTCCACTGCCATACGCCTTCGTTTACCACCGGCAAGATGATTGCCAGCGGTTCCGCGACGAACCCGAGTGCCGCGCTTTCCAACCAGACTGTGAATCTCTTCTCCGACCTCCTCGTCCACCACATGGGTAGAGGTCTTGCCGACGGCATCACGCAAGGTGGCGCAGGCCCAGATGAGTTCCGGACAGCTCCACTCTGGGGTGTTGGGCAACGCGTCTTTTTCCTCCATGACGGACGGACAAGCAATCTGCTGGAGGCTATCAAAGCTCACAGCAGCCGCGGTAGCGAGGCCAATAAGGTCATCGGCGGTTTCAACAGGCTGAAAGCTCGGGAACAGCAAGACATCATCAACTTCCTGCGCTCGCTCTAGTCTGGCGGCGCCCGGTGCAAGTCAGCTCCGAACACGATGGCCTCTTTCCCGTCCTTGGCTTCTCCACACACGTGCATTTCGTACCATCCAAAGTAATACGGGACATGCCGTATGACGCTTTGGAGCGCCGCGATCGATTTACTTCTTGAAGAACCCAATACGTCCATTTACTCTTTACTTACGTCCCTGCTCCTATTGGTCTTTGGCTCTGGATCGAAGGTTAGGATAGTAGTGTGAGCGGCACGAGAGCTGGCGCCGCGGCAATCCATGAAGCCGAGGGATAATTTGACCCGGGAAGAGCATTGGGCGACGGATCTCGATTGGCCGCTTGCGGAAACTGCCGCTTGGTATCCTCAGCGTTCGGCTTCATCTAGAAAACAGAAAATCGTCCTGGTTACTTGTATCCTGGCTTTAGCCGTAACCATGGCAGGCGCATTGGCATGGTTAGGGTTGCTGCGATAAACGATGCCTCGACCAGCGCAAACTACACATGTTGCGGATCGCCAGTCTGAACGGCGGCGAGTCCCTCGTTTTCCTTTCAAAGCAACGTCTGTAGTGACTGAAGCAGGGTCTTCCCAAATGGTTGTCGCACAGACGAGCGAATTGAGTCGTTTTGGCTGCTTCGTCCAAACGGCAAAACCATATCCGCAAGGGACCAGGGTGCACATTGAGTTGGCTGATGGCGGGGTCGTTTTCACGGCGTCCGCCGTCGTCGCTTATGTCGCCGACGACGGCATGGGCATCGTCTTCAGTATGGTGGAACCCCAGAATTACGAAATCCTTGCCAAGTGGTTGTCCCGTACACCTCGACGATTCGAGCGCTATAGTTTAGGAGCAACCGCCGAAGTAAAAGAACTCGGCTCATGGAAGGAGCAGGTTTTAATTACCCGCGATTTGAGCGCCGGCGGCTGCTTCGTTAAGTCCACGGCGCCACTCCCCAAGGGCACCCGAATACGTGTGCGCATTGAACATGCTGGAGCCGTGTTCACGGCCCTCGGCAGAGTGACCCATAATGTCTCGGCAGAAGGAATGGGCGTCGAGTTTGTGCAAGTAGAAGCAAAGGATCGAGCAATCCTCGAAAAGTGGCTGGCTGATGAGAAGGCCAATCGATAATCCTGGCACGCACCTCCTGGTGGATGGGCTCTTTTCCTTGCCGGCTGCGGCGACGATCGCCATGATCGCCTTGGTAATTTCTTAGCTGATCACGCCAGCGAACGCCAAGGCCGGCTGGTTGACGCTCGCGATAAAACGGCCATCCGGCCAGGATGGCCGTCCCGAGCGACGAACCGGAGAGAGGGATCTCTCGCAATTCGCTCTCACGCTGAGCCTCTTTACTCGGGCGCTATAATAGATATACGCCCGCTCTGGATGAACTCATGGGGCATGCCGGGCGGTTCCGGTTTTTTGTAGCGCCGGCATCTTGCCGGCATCCC
>DASPYR010000088.1:0-3612 GCA_035636675.1 Rugosimonospora sp.
TCTTGGTCCCAAAGAGGCCTGGGAATTTCTGGAGAATGTCCTCGCGGATCATGATCTCGCCCCCACGGCTCCTTCCTGCGGGCGCGCCGGGCGCGCATGCGAAATAGACCACTCTTTCCGGCAGGGCGTCAAGCCCCGAGCCGGCACGCTGTTCAGCCATCCGACTATGCCAAAACTGTGGCAGAATAGCGTTCGAAAGTTTTCCCCGCAAGTCGCCAGGCAAGGTTGATCAGCGATGAAATGATCATGAGTGGTGAATTCAATCCTGCCTGAAGAATAGGGCACCGCCGCTCTTGGCGGCACGTGAAGCAATAAAGGAGAGTGCCATGACCTGGACCCAGGTATATGACCCACTCGGACATTGGTGGCTGTCCACGCTGGTGGCGGCGTTGCCCATCATCGTACTGTTTGGTTTGCTGGCCGGGCTGAAGGTGAGGCCGCACTGGTGCGCGATCGCCGGTGCCCTAACGGCTATCGTGGTGGCCGTCCTCGTATTCAAGATGCCGCTGGCACTGGCTTCGACGAGCTTCGCGTACGGCGTGGGCTTTGGCGTACTGAAAATTGCCTGGATTGTGCTGGCCGCCGTCTACCTCTACGACATTTCTGTCGAGACGGGCCAGTTTGAAATCATGAAGGAATCGATCGCCGGAATTACGCCGGACCGGCGGCTGCAGGTTCTACTCGTGGCGTTTTGCTTCGGCGCATTCATCGAAGGCGCTGCTGGGTTTGGGGCGCCGGTGGCCATCGCCGGCGCCTTCATGATCGGACTCGGTTTCAAACCCTTTCACGCGGCGGCCCTGAATCTGATTGCCAATACTGCGCCGGTGGCCTGGGGCGCCATTGGGACACCCGTCCACACCCTCGCCGCCGTCACGGCGCTGCCGGAATCGGACCTCAACGCGATGATCGGACGCATCCTTCCGTTTACGGCTGTGATTGTCCCGTTCTGGCTCGTGCGCGCCATGGTGAGTTGGAAGGAAACCTGGGAAGTCGCTCCCGCCATCTTGGTTGTCGGCTTTTCCTTCGGCCTGACGCAATATTTCTGGTCGAACCACGTGGACAGTAATCTGGTGGACATCATGGGGGGCGTCGTCTCGATCATCGCCACGGTGGCTTTCCTTCGCTTCTGGCGGCCCAAGAAGATTTGGCGTTTTGACTATGAACGAGAGGGAGCCGTCCTGGCAGGGAGTCCCCAGGCGGTCTCGGACGCCTTGGGGGGTGAATGGGACCCAAAGAAGATTGATGGGTACGTGCCCGTCCGCCACTCGTACTCTGGCGGGCAGGTTGCCAAGGCCTGGATGCCCTTCGCGATCCTTTCCGTGTTTGTGCTGCTATGGGGGCTTCCCTCGATCAAGCTGGCCATGAACAAGGCCACTACACCGTCTTTCAGAGTTGTGCAGGCAAACGGCAAGGTGCGGCCCGGCCCGCCGGGTTGGGACGTACCTTATTTGCACAATGCCGTGACCCGGTCTGCGCCGGTAGTCACGAAACCTACGCCCGAAGCGGCGAGGTACGACTTCAATTGGCTGTCGGCGACCGGAACGGGCTGCTTTTTCGCAGCCATTGTCTCCGGACTGCTACTGGGTATGAGTCCGATACGGCTGATGAAAAGATTCTGGCATACCTTGGTGCGCATGCGGCTGGCGATGATCGCTATTTCATTCATGCTGGGGCTTGGATTCGTCACGCGGTACTCAGGACTCGACGCCGTGCTGGGGCTCGCCTTCACGCGAACCGGCTGGCTCTATCCGTTTTTTGGCACTTACCTCGGCTGGCTCGGCGTCGCGCTCACGGGCAGCGATACCTCATCAAACGCCCTCTTCGGAAGCTTGCAGCGCATCACCTCGCAGCAGCTCGGCGTGGATCCGGTTCTGATGTGCGCGGCCAACAGCGCCGGCGGCGTGATGGGCAAAATGGTGGACGCCCAGTCCATTACCATCGCGACGTCGGCGACGAATCAGGTGGGCAACGAGGGCATTATTTTCCGCTTCGTCTTCTGGCACTCCGTGGCCCTTGGCGCCATCGTGGGGATTATCGTAATGCTGTACGCGTACGTCTTCCCATGGGCCGTGCCGCATGGGCTGACCTTCGTAAAATGAGGTTCTTGCCGCCCCGAAGCACAACCTCGAACTGTGCTCCGGGATGGCACATGCGTTAGAATCTTGAGTGAGCCCACGCCGACTCAGGCGTTACAGGGCTACTTTTCGAACTCGGCCGTCGTGAGGAAAAGCGCCCGCCTGATTCGAAGCGGAGGGGCCCATGGACGCCCGCATCCTCGACCACTTTCGAGCGATCGTCGGCGATGATGGTTTAATCAGCCAGCCGGAACAGTTGCACACCTATGAGTGCGACGGCCTCACAAATTTCCGCGTCATTCCCGCCGCCGTTCTGCTACCCACTTCTACGGAACAAGTTCAGGCCACCGTTCGCGTCTGTCACAAAGAACGCATCCCGTTCGTGGCGCGCGGCTCCGGTACCGGTCTGAGTGGAGGGGCACTGCCGATCGAGAACGGAATCGTAATCAGCCTCGCACGCATGAACCGCATCCTGGAGATCGACATCCCGAATGCTCGTGTGGTGGTCGAGCCAGGAGTGATCAATCTCAGTGTCACGCAGGCAGTGGCTCCGTACGGATACTTTTACGCGCCGGATCCTTCCTCGCAACAGGTGTGCAGCATTGGCGGCAACGTGGCGGAGAATTCGGGGGGCGCTCATTGCCTGAAATATGGTTTCACGACGACGCATGTGCTGGGCCTGGAAGTCGTGTTGCCTGATGGTTCGCTGGTGCACCTTGGCGGCAAAACGCTCGACCATCCAGGCTACGACATCTGCGGAGTGTTCGTCGGGTCGGAGGGCACGCTGGGAGTTGCGACCAAGATCGTCCTTCGCATTGTGAAGCGGCCCGAAGTTGTCCAGACGCTGCTGGCTGCGTTCAATTCGACGAACGAAGCGGGCGCAGCGGTCAGCGAGATTATTGCCGCCGGCGTTTTGCCGGCTGCCATCGAGATGATGGACAACCTCGCCATCCAGGCTGCCGAAGCCGCCGTCCACGCCAACTATCCCAATTGTGGCGGCTTGCTGCTCGTGGAATTGGACGGGCCGGCTGCCGAAGTCGAGGCCTTGATGACCCGCGTGAAGGAGACTTGCACCTCTTGCGGCGCGTGGGAGATCCGGTTAGCACAGTCGGAAGAAGAACGCGCCGTAGTCTGGAAAGGCCGCAAAGCAGCCTTCGCCGCGGTGGGCCGCATTTCGCCGAATTATATCGTGCAGGACGGCGTGATTCCGCGTACCGCCCTTCCACAGGTGATGAGTGAAATCGAACGGCTCAGCGCAAAATTCGGGCTGCGCGTGGCGAATGTCTTCCATGCCGGCGATGGAAACCTGCACCCGCTGGTGCTCTACGATCGGAGAATCGAAGGACAGGAACAAAAAGCTGAAAAGCTGGCCTTCAGCATCCTGGAGCTCTGCGTGAAGGCGGGCGGCTCCATTACTGGCGAGCACGGCGTGGGCGAAGAGAAGAAAAGCTTCATGTCCGTGATGTTTGCCGAACCCGACCTCGATACCATGCAACGCGTGCGCTGCGCCTTCGATCCCGAGCTGTTGTCGAATCCC
>DASPYR010000089.1:0-4372 GCA_035636675.1 Rugosimonospora sp.
CTCGGCCGATTTGGTCTGCACGAAACGCATGGTCGGGCGTCGGACCGCCTCGCAGATCGCCTCGGCGTCGGCGACATCGTTCTTGTTGCGCTTGACGTAGGCCTTCACGTCCTTCGCCGGCATCAGACGAACCCTGTGACCAAGCTTCGTCAACTCGCGGGCCCAATAGTGCGCCGTGGCGCAGGCCTCCATGCCGATGAGGCAGGGCGGCAGTGCTTTGAAGAATGCCAGCACCTGGCTGCGCCGGAGTTGCTTCCGAACGATGACTTTCTCGGCCGCATTGATCCCGTGAACCTGAAACACGTTCTTGGCGATATCCAAACCGATCGTGGTAACTTGCATCTGGACGGCTCCCCTCATGTGATTCGTCTGCGATGATCACTCTATGGCACTTCGATGCCGGGAGCGGGCGCCGTCCACCACATCAAAATCGGCCCTCTGGGCGGCGTTTGCCCCACTTCCGCTTAGCCGCCGCTAGCGGAATTCGAAGCCCCGCCGCGCGATGTCTCAGTCGTGCCACAAGCGGCTGTGAGCAATCGCAGCAAACCAACTCTATTCGATCACCTCATCGGCGCGGGCGAGCAGGATTGGTGGAACGATCAACTCAAGGATCTTTGCAGTTTTGAAGTTGATGACTAACTGAAATCTCTCTGGCCGCTCAATTGGCAGTTCACCGGGCTTCGCACCCCGCAGGATTCTATCGACGTAACGGCCGCACCTTTGGAATGACTCCACGAGGCTCGGCCCGTAAGCCAGGAAGCCGCCTTCTTGCGCGAGCTCAGCGAACAAAGAAATTACGGGAAGCCGCTTTGATAGGCCAAGAGCAGCCAGCCGCGCCCGGTGGCCGTAAATAAGGGGCGATGATAGAATGATAATAGCTTCGGCGTGTCCTCTTTTTGCAGCATCAAAAGCAATTTCGAAGTCTGCTTCCGCACGTATTTCTAATTTCTCTGATCGAATCGCGAATGCCTGCGCGGCGATTTCTGTCGCTCGAAACTGCGTTGCGTTCAGAACGGGATCACCGATAATTGCGATTCGAGTGATTTGGGGGAAGATTTCCTTGAGCAACTCCACTTGCTTTCCGCACAACTCCGGAAGGTCGAGGAACACTCCGGTGATGTTACCTTCGGGTCGTGCGAGACTTTTGACCAACCCCAAAGCAACGGGGTCGCTTTCGAGGTCGACCGCCACCATTGGAATGATGCTAGTTGCATTCTTTGCGACCGCAAGCGCAGCTGGACCTCTCGCGAAAATAACATCGGTCTTGAGCTGGACCAGCTCGGCCGCTAGCTCGGGTAATCGTTCTTGTATACCCGCAGCGTTTCGTTCGATGAGATTGTCTGGGTGATTGAATTGGCCAAGCCCCTGCTTGAAGGCTTCAAAGGTCGTATATGTAGGAGGCGTCAACCCGAGAACTCCTATTCGGGGTTTTGCCTCCTGCTGTTGAGCACGGGCTCCATACGGCCACACGACCGTGCTTCCAATGGCCGCGATAAACTCCCGCCGCCTCATTCGATCACCTCGTCGGCTTGCGCGAGCAGCGAGGGCGGCATGGTTAGGCCGAGCGCGTTGGCTGTTTTAAGATTGATGAGCAGCTCGAACTTGGTCGGCTGCCAAAAAGGGATTTCGCTCGGGCTTGCTCCTCTGAAAATTCTATCAATGTCTTCGGCCGCGTGGCGGCCGAGGTCCGCCGCATCCACTGCATAGGCCATGAGACCGCCGACTTCCACAAAGGCACGAAACGCGTAAATCGCCGGGATCTCGCCCGCCAGCTCGACGACGAGTTGCCGATAATTAAAATTCTCCTCGGCATCGGAGACAATGAGTACGTCCGCGTGGTGCTGACGCAGCGCGGCGAAAACCCGCCGATATTCCGGTTCTCCAATAGGGCTTTCGAGCGGCGCGCCGAAGAGTGACAGCCCCATTCGCTGGGCCACTTCGCGAACTTGCGCTCCATATGGGCTTTCCAAGTGCACTCGCGGCGCGAGGTATGCCACCTTTGATACGCTCGGGACCATCTCTCGCAACAATTGAAGACGCTTGCCTTCGATCTCGATACCTGCATCGACCACGACGCCTGTTAAGTTGCCGCCCGGCCTCGCCAGGCTGGTTACCAGCCCAAAGGCGATGGGATTGCCGGTGTTTACGACGAGAGGAATGGTCGTCGTCACAGCCTGGAAATATCGAGCCAAACGACCCGTTACGATAAAAATTAGATCCGGGTGTGAACGAACTACTTCGCTGGCAAGCTCGGGATAGCTCTCGATCCGGCCCTGCCCAGAGTACCGATCCACTGAAAGATTGTGCCCCTCTACATAGCCGAGTTGGCGCAGCTGCTTGAACAGTCCGTTGAAGAGCGGCAGAGGGCCTGTCTCGATCATATCGCGGATTGAGAAAGTCGGGGCGACTGTTGCCAAGCGGTGCACTTTCGCGTGCTGCTGCGCACGAGCGACGAGTGGCCACGCCGCCGTCGCGCCGCTGAGCAGTGCAATGAACTCCCGCCGCCTCATTCGATCACCTCGTCGGCACGGACAAGCGGAGAATAGGTGAAGCCCTGCAAGATTGACACCTATTCAGGCATGCGCGAGGCGTGATGGGCAACCATGTACCAGCGCCCCTCGCGATTTTCAAAGACGTCAGTCATCAGTGTTGAAAAGTAAAGCGGCTGGCCGGCCTTCGTCTGGCCTCCCGCCCTGGCCACGCTACTCGCTCAGGCCATGCCTTCACGGATGCGAATGTGCGGCTCCGCCTCCAAGGACACGTTCAAATAGGACCAAAACTCGAAAACTTCAGCCCAATGATTCCTGACTGCGTCCCATCCAATGCTAAATGACTTGTCTCTCGGGCTGACGACCATGACATAAGGCTCGTGCGCCCAAAGTTGCTCGAGCATGCGCATGTCGCGTGTCGACAGCGCCCGTTCAAAGCTCTCGATCAGAGCCTTGATGGCGCGCGATTGCTCATCCATCTGAGCAATGGAAGCCGGTTCGATCAATGTGAGCGCCAGCAAAATCAGGGGTGCAGCTGCGAACTGCCGTAGTCGATCCATCGAAATCTCCTCACAGCGCAGGATGCCCGGAAACAAAATTATAGCACAATCGCAAATCCCAGGCGCCTGGCAGTCTAAGGCCATATCTCAATTCAATTTCTCGCTCGGTGGGCTTCGAGAATTATAGCTGAGAATTTGTGCTAGTCTCGACCACCCGAATTAATTAAACTCGCGAGATCCGCCTGAATAGCTAGCTGTGTCGATTACGACAACCTCGTGAGCCGCGGGATCAGGGCGATCATGCGGAGCGGCGCTGGGACCACCCGATCAAGCAAGGTGCTTCTTTTGGCCACTGCGCTGATCGTTTACTGTGTTGCAAAGCTGAGATCATGGTGCAGGGGGTGGGGCCAGCCGGGTGCGCTGATCGGATGCCTTCTGGCGGCAAAGGTGCTCGCCGGACCAGTGATCCTAGTACCGGGGCCACAGAACATAGAGGGGCAGGAATCCCGACGGCAGCTCTGGCTTGTTCCCTCTCAGGATCCCGCGGTACCGATGCTAACAACGGTATTCCGACCGCCTGGCCCGGGGCCCTTCCCCATGGTGTTGATGAAACACGGCGCGACGCAGAGCGGCCTCGAACGGCAATTTTATCCTCTTTTAGAGTTTGAGGCTGCAGCGCTGTGGTTTGTTCAACGCGGTCATGCAGTCGTGGCACCTCAGCGCTCGGGATATGGCGAGACGGGTGGGCCTTTCTTCGATGACATGGGCAATTGCGAGAACCCGGATTTTCGCAGCTCGGGCCTGGCGATTGCAGAAAGTGCCGCATGGGCGATCGATTATATGACGACCGTGCCTTTTATCCAGAACGACCGGATCATTGTCGTCGGTCAATCGGCCGGTGGCTTCGGTTCGATTGCACTTGCGGGGCAGAATCCGGCTGGGGTTCGCGGCATCATTAATTTCTCTGGCGGGAGAGGTGGCCATGCTCAAGGCAGGCCGCACACCAATTGTGCGCCCGATCGGCTAGTGCAGGTAGTGGCGGAATTCGGTCGCACTGCGCGCACTCCAATGCTGTGGATCTATACGGAGAACGACAGCTTCTTTGGACCAGCTCTATCCAAACGCATGTACGAGGCTTTCCGCTCAGCGGGTGGCAATGCTGAATACCACTTGTTACCCGGATTCCAAGATGAGGGTCATTATTTCATTGACGCCCCCGAAGCCGTTGCAATCTGGGCACCGATTGTGACCAAGTTCCTTGTTGAGCACTGATAGGCCAATTCTTGCTCGAACGCGGAGAAAATCTGCAGTCCGGCCCTTGCGCACCCGGGACTCAAGATCCACCGCGGGGAACGCCTTGCCGCGCATGTGGCCGGAAAGATC
>DASPYR010000090.1:0-2166 GCA_035636675.1 Rugosimonospora sp.
CTTCCCTTCCGCGCGGCACCAGCCGGTAACACGTCAATACAACCAGCACGGAAAACGCGAAGAGCAACGCGCCTACGACCGTATGGATCACGGTTAACGTTACCATGACGGGCATCGGCTGCGGGGCATCCGCAGTTGTGAGCCGAGACCAGTACGCTCCAAGACCCAGCAGGAACTGTATTCCGAAGACGGCGTGCAGGAGCATTCGTGCCCTCGAAAGCTCCCGCGATTGCGCAAACCGTTTACGCAGCGCGACTGCCGTCCAGATAACCATTCCCAGCACCAGCATAGCCCCTGCCATGTGCGGCCAAATCGGAATTTCTTTGTGGCGAAAGCCGGCGCCGAGAATCACCTGTAGATAAATGACGGCAGCATTCAGGATCGTCACAGAGTGAATCGAGGGCGTTCCGCTGTCCTCCAGTTGCGGCTGCTCGGAAACCCACCATTTGCTGGTGAACACCGCAATGCCCACCACGGCGCCAAAAACGATCTGCGCAAAGCACGCATGGATGACAGGCAGCCAGTAATGAAGCAGCCGTATGACCACCTGGCCGCCCAGAATCGCCTGAACGGCGACGCCAAGCACTGCAATCAACCCAAGCCATCGCAGCCACGGCCGTTTTTCCTTCATCCAAAGCAACGCGGCTAGCGCGAGCGTCAGGAGCCCCAAACCGCCCGCCGCAACGCGGTGCGAGAACTCAAATAGGTCGCCACCCTGAAGCATTGATAAAGGAGGAACCCACGTGCCATGGGATTTCGGCCAATCTGTCACGGAGAGGGCCGCGTCTTTCGACGTGACGAGTGCGCCAGCGACGAATAGGAGGACCGTCCAGCAGACCGTGAATACAGCAAATCGGTGCACACCAGGATTGTAAATCGTCGTCATTACCCCTGTCCCAGTGGCGGATTATACCTTCAACTCGCTATCCTTGAAAGGCGTCCGGATGGCTCGCCAGCATCGATTCCCACCGCCTGCAACACCAGATCCTTCAGCGCGGCAATAAATAGCGGCGAATCGCCCACCGCAGGCATCATGCGAAATGTCTCGATGCCAACATTCTTGGCTTGCTCGCGGGCCTCGATGTTGATTTCGTGTAGCGTTTCGATGTGCTCGGTGACGAATGAAATGGGAACGACGAGCATTTCTTTCACGCCTCCGTGGCCAAGCCGCTCGATCGTGCCGGTAAGCGAAGGCTGGAGCCACTTCGCCGGGCCCACGCGGCTCTGGTAACAGAGCAGGTGCGTCCTCGGCCAGCCAGGGTACTGCTTTGCACCCAACTCGCAAGTTAGATGCACGGTCTCCTCGATCTGATTCGGATACGGATCGCCTTTCTCCACCAAACTCATCGGCAAACCGTGCGCGCTGAACACCATGTGAATTCGCGAACTGTCCAGGAATTGCCGCAATACGGATCCGATCCGCTGAACCAACGCCTGAATATATAGTGGATGATCGTGAAAATTATTAATGGTGCGCTCCGGCGGTTTGGCACCGGAGTTTCCCCACTTCGCTTGATCGGCAAACCGGCGCCATTCTTTTAGGCTGCTCAGCGTCGTGGCGTAGGAATAATGCGGGTAGAGTGGTAGGAGAACGATTTCATCCAGCATCCCCGCCCTGCGCAACGAATCCACGGCCTCAGCCGTAAACGGATGCCAGTAACGCATCGCTGTGACAGCCACGGGATCAATGTATGGCGAGACGGCCTCCACCAGCCGCACTCGCTGCCGTTCTGTCAGCGCCCCGATCGGCGAGCGCCGGCCGATTTGTGCGTAGCGCCCCGCAACGGGGATCGAACGGCGCGCAGAAATGAGCTTGGCAATCGGACGCCGCAACAGTCCGAAAGGCCCAAGCGGAAGAATGTCAGGGTCCAGAAACAGATTCAGCAGGAAGGGCTCGACGGCCTCTAGCGAATCGGGCCCGCCAAGTTGGAACAGCACAATCCCGACTCTCTTCTTCCCCGCCAAGCTACTTGCCCCGGCTCAACGAATTCTTCAAGCGTTCAATTTGTTCGCCTAACGCCGCGATACGCCGCGTAACGCTGACGTAATAAAAAAAGAAAACGCCCCAGCCAATCATGTACGCCCAGAAAACACTCCAAAAATGTTCTTTCATGCCGCCTCCGCCTCGCGCTCAATCAATTGCACTTCGCTTCGCATGGCCTCCAG
>DASPYR010000091.1:0-27998 GCA_035636675.1 Rugosimonospora sp.
CTACGACTGCCATGGCCAGAATGGTGAAGGAACCCCGGATGCGCCGGATCTCACCCACTCGAAGTTGACGGCCGATCAAGTTTCAAAATTCCTTACAAAGCCCAGCGTGGATGCCGATAATAAGGGTATGCCCGACATACCTCTCGACAGCCCGGACCATAAGCCGCTGGTCGCTTATGTCATGAGCCTCAGGGCTAAATAAGGGCTTCGCTAAGAGTAAACACTACATCGGAAGATGTAACACGGGAGCGAAAAAATCAGGTGCATCTTTTATTGAGCCGCCGCATCTAAAAATAAAGCTAATATAGGAACTTCAGAGTCGACCGGTCGATTAAGCTCCGCATCTTGCTGATTTCGTTAGGAATATCGACGGATGGTAATACTATTTATTCTGATCCCTTGTTCCCCCCGGCCGCCTTTTCTGAAGACGAAGCGTGAGGAAATCTGATTTTATGGGATTCATAGACAACATCCAACAGTTGAGAGAGGACGAATACGACAACGTCGTCAGGGCCGGCAGCTTGTCAGAATCTGGCGGACGGGAGACCTCCGTCGATGAAAGAGAGATCGAATACGCGCCGGGCACAGACGACACCTACGACCCTATCCGCACCTATTTGGCGGCGCTCGGCGCCGTGCCTCTGCTGAAGCGCGAACAGGAGGTGGCTCTCGCGAAGCAGATTGAGCGCGGAGAGAAGATGGTCATGACGGCCGTCTCGCGTTCGCCGGTTGGCATCGAAGCGCTGCTTCGCGTGGCCGAGGAACTGCGCAACGGCGCCAGACCGATCAAAAATGTCGTTCAAATCGGGGGCGAGACGCCTTCGGCCGAAAAAACTGAACTCAAGCACACTTTGCAGGCTATCGCCGAGGTCTCGCGGCTTTACTCGCTAGCAATTCGTCGGAGCCGGCGACTCAAGCGATCGGCTTCTGGGCGTCGGCGCACCTGGCCACTCGCCCGACTGCGGGTGCGCGCTTCTCTACTTATGAACTCGATCAAGTTCACTCCGTTCGAGAGAGCGCGCCTGATTGCACTGACTCGTGCCGCCCTGGTGGAGTCTGCTGCGCGGCCAAAGGGCGTCGCGCGGCGACCTGGGTCGGCCCTACGGGCTCCCAACCATCTGCTGAGCGTGAGCGAAGAGAAGCGATTGCTACAGCGGATGCGCAAAGGCGAAGCGATTGCGGAGCACGCCAAGAAGCAAATGACTGAGGCCAATCTTCGCCTGGTTGTATCCATAGCTAAGCGATATGTGAACCGGGGCATGAGCTTTCTTGATCTCATTCAAGAGGGCAACATTGGGTTGATGAGAGCCGTGGAGAAATTTGAATGGCGGCGCGGATTCAAATTTTCGACCTACGCTACGTGGTGGATTCGCCAGGCTATCACTCGCGCAATTGCTGACCAAGCTCGCACGATTCGCGTGCCTGTGCACATGATCGAGCACATTAACAGGTTCATGCAGGCAAATCGTGAATTGCTCAAAGAGTTCGGGCGTCAACCCACTTCACATGAGATTGCCGAACGCCTGGGTCTCCCCATTGAAAAACTTCGCGAACTGATGAAGATTGCACAGGAGCCGCTGTCTCTGGAAACCCGCATCGGGACTGATGGGGAATCGCATCTCGGTGACTTCATCGAAGACAAGCAGGCCGCGTCTCCTTCCGAGGCCGTAATTGATCGCAATCTGAAAGAGCACGCGATCGATATGCTGAATGATCTCACGCCGCGCGAGGCCAAAGTCATCCGCATGCGTTTCGGGCTGGAGGACGGAGACGAACATACGCTCGAGGAAGTGGGCCGCTGCCTGGGAGTCACCCGGGAACGCACGCGACAGATCGAAGCTCAAGCTCTGCAGACACTGCGACAGACTCCGCGCACGCGGCGCCTCCTGTCGTACCTGCGGCGCTCCGCTTAATCGGGATCGCCAGAGGAGGCAACCCGCTGGGATTTCAGGGTTGCGCCAATAAAGTTGCGATTCCCTGCCCCACCCCAATGCACATGGATGCAAGAGCATAGCGCCCCTTGATGCGCTGCAGTTGCCTGGCAGCGGTCAGGACCAGACGCGCGCCGCTCATTCCGAGAGGATGGCCCAGCGCGATTGCCCCGCCATTTGGATTCACTTTTTCGCAGTCGTCAGGCAGGCTGAATGCACGGATTACGGCAAGCGCCTGCGCCGCAAAGGCTTCGTTCACTTCCACGACATCCATATCATCCATTTTCAAATTGAATCGTCCGAGCAACTTCTGGATGGCAGGAATCGGGCCGATACCCATGACATCGGGTGGCACGCCCGCCGCAGCTGTACCGATGACGCGAGCCATGGGAGTCAATCCAAAACGGGAAGCTGCAGCTTCCGAAGCCACGAAGATCGCGCAGGCGCCATCGTTAATCCCAGATGCGTTTCCGGCGGTTACCGTGCCGCCTTCCCGGAATGGCGTCGGCAATTTCGCAAGCGCCTCGATGGTCGTGTCCGGCCGTAAATGCTCATCCTGGGATACGACTTTGCAAGGCCCCTTAGGTTGCGAAACATGAACAGGCACGATCTCTTGGGCGAGGATTCCGGCCCTCTGAGCGGTGGCAGCCCTCTGCTGCGAGCGAAGAGCGAATTTGTCCTGCGAGCATCGGTCAATCCGATAAGCGGCCGCGACGTTCTCGGCTGTCTCTGGCATAGAGGCGGTGCCATACTTTTTCGCTAGTTCCGGATTCACGAAGCGCCATCCGATGGTGGTGTCGTAAATCTCCGCAGTTCTGGAAAACGCGGAGTACGCCTTTGGAATGACCATCGGCGCGCGGCTCATACTTTCCACTCCACCGGCAATAGCGAGCGAAATTTCATCCGCGGCAATCGCTCGGGCGGCAACTGCAATCGCTTCCATCCCTGAGCCGCAAAGCCGGTTGACCGTCATGGCTGGAACAGTGTGTGGAATACCCGCCAGGAGTGACGCCATCCGCGCGACGTTGCGATTATCTTCGCCCGCCTGATTCGTGCAGCCGAGCACAATCTCGTCGAGGGACTCCCAATCGCTGCGGACAAATTTCTCCCGCAGAGCCGCGAGCGGCACTGCTGCTAAGTCATCGGTGCGGATCTGGGCTAGGGCGCCGCCGTAGCGGCCGATGGGAGTGCGAAACCCCTCGCAAATATAGGCAACTGACATAGAGTTACGATTCAGTTCCGGCAATCGCGTCGCTCATTTTCTCCCGTGCCGTATAGCCCTTCATCGAGATGATATAACGCGTAACCAACTCCTGCACCTTAACCGATCGCAACGTCGGGCACGCGCGAAATCGCAAAATGGCTGGCCCGAATAGCGCCACAGCGCAAGATTCCTCAGTTCGCGCCCGAGCCTTTCACGCAATGGTTTCGCCGCAGAAACAAAACCGCTGGGCACAGACGGCAACCACGTTCTGCTGTTCCCGGATACCTTCAACAACTACTTTCTTCCACAGACGGCCCGCGCGGCTTGCTGAAGAAGACGAAGCTCGGATGAAATCGAAGCGGGATGCTGGTCTGATTGTGGCAACCGCGGCCGTGGGTGGCGCAGCGGCCTATTGGGCCATGCGAAGATATGGGCCTAGCCGCTGAGGACGAGGCGTGCCAGGATCGGGTTCAACTCCGGCGGGTGCCTGCTGATCACAGGTCATAATATTGAAGCCGCTTCTGGAGGGCTGATTCCGCCATCCCGAGAAGCCTTGCGGCAGCCGATCTGTCTCCGTGGGACTCATGAAGAGCCTGCACAATGGTATGTCGTTCCCGCACGTCGAGATAAGACGTTATATCCGCTGCCCACCGCCGATCGTCTGGCAATTCGGGTGCGAGATTGAGATCACTGACGTCGACGACAGCTCCAGAATGAAGCGAGATTGCCTGCCGAACTTTCTCCTCCAATTCCCGAACGTTTCCTGGCCAGTCATGCGCGCGTAAATGCTGGATTGCGGCCGCCGAGAATTTTGTTTTCGACTGCTCCGCACCCTCATGCTTCTCCAGGAAATAGTCGATCAGAAGCGGAATATCTTCTTGGCGTTCGCGAAGGGGAGCGAGCGTGATTTGCGTCGCATTCAGCCGCAGGAAAAGCTCTTCGCGAAATGTGCCGCGTTTTACGTCCGCCTGCAGGTCGCGTGAGGTCGTCGCAAGAATTCTAGCTTTGAACGGAAGGGGATGAGGGGAACCAATGGGCTTGAATTCCTTCTCCTGCAGCACCTGGACGAATCTGGTCTGAACGTGAAAGGGAAGGTCTCCGACTTCGTTCAGCAGAATGGTCCCCTCACGTGCAAAGGCCAGCAAACCCCATTGCGTCTGGCTCGCTCCGGCAAAAGTGCCCCTCTCATAGCCGAAGAGCTCGGATTCCGCCAGGGTGGGCGCCAGCGTGGAAAAATCGGCAACGACAAAAGCCTTTTCTCTCCGCCGGCTGAGGGAATGGATTGTTTGGGCGGCCAATTTTTTGCCCGTGCCCTTCTCACCGGCAATGAGCACGGGATAGGCATAAGTACTGACCTGATGGATCAGGCCGTAAAGGCACTGCATCTGAGCAGAGACGCCGATCATGCGACCCTGGGCTGGCTGAGGCAACTGGTTTGATTCAGATCGCACGAGTAAAACCGCACTTAGAATTTGGCCGATTTCGACATAACCCGAAGCAAAAGGCGGAGACATCGATCAGGCCGGTTAGGCTGCGCTCTTCACCCAACTGCGCTCGATTTCCGCCCAGCCGGCGACGGGAATACGACCGAGCACGAGGGCCGCACCGGTGGACATGCTGTCCACCAATTGCCCGGCTTGACGCGTGGCGCGCGGCAAGGCAAACGGGCCCGCGGCGCGTATGGAAAGTCGAATGAAACTGAGCAGCACGAGAGAGAGCGAGAGCGCCTGAAGCGTCCGCAGCTCTTCGCTCATACTGGAAGGCACACCCCGCTGAATCAGGAATCGCCGGAATCGCCATAACCTGATAAGGTCGTTCTGCAGCGACGAAATCCACGTCAGCGCGAGTTGCTTGCGGTCGTTGCGAAGCCTTTGCGCCAACCGCCGCAGATCAGGATTCGAGCATAGGGCTTGGTAATCCGTGTCATCCAGGAGGCGCCTGGCATTGGCAAAAGAACTGCCTTCCAGAGCGATGATTTCCGTTACCGCCTGAACGGCCGAAGAATCGGGCAAACTCTTCGGGCTGCCCTGCAGGGCAATGAAAATAAAGCTGCCGAAGAGTGCTAATCCCAATATCGTGAAAAAAATTAGATTGATCATGGCCTTATGATGGTCCGTGTGGTTGAAATCGTGCGATTCCAATCCTGAGTCCACCGGTCAAGTTCGATTGCTTCGCTCTCCATGATTGGCGGATTGGGTTCATAAACCCACAGCGCCCATATCCAGACAGCTATCATCACAACGAAACTCAGCGGTCGTAAATAGTACCAATAGGCTAAGAAAGGACTCGCAAGGTCAGCCATCGCATTGGTGGCCGTTGAGATCGATACCCAGCCCCCAAAGGCAAGTGCTATACCACGAACGTTTCGACCGCACCTCACACCATAATAGCGAGCTGTTACTAGCGTGCCGAGGATCATAAAAGCCTGGACAACACCGAAGCTACGATCTAGAGCCAAATGGATGGAACGGGGACCGGTATAGTTCTGATAGATCAAAAACGTGCCACAGCCGACCACGAGAAGAGCAAAGGCAACGATCGCCAAACCTTTCGACAAGCTCTTGTTCAGTCCTGAACTCTTTGGGAATATTTGGTGAAATACTTCCCAGACCACGACGAACCGAAGGACCACATCGATGCTGTCAATATTCCAGTACAGCGCCGGATAAACGCGGCTGGCCCAGTTGATCGTGTGACTGTCAGCGGGGAGATAAAGAAAGGTGACGAGAATTGCAGAATTGGCGAGGAACAGCCACGTTGCGTATACGAAGAAAAGCCTGTATGAGCGCCACACGCCTTTAGACACCAAAAGGAGAAGAGTGGCAAGCTCAAGAGACACGGCCGCGACGCATATCGCGCCAGAGAGAAACATGACAGCCGACAGTATACACTAAACCGCTGCGCTGGAGGCGGCTTAGGCACCGCCTCTGTTATGCAAGCCTTAACGTACTAACGTACTAATCCTCTGGGAACATCGGGGGGCGTCCGCCCATGATAATCACCTCGAACGAGAGTTCAAGTAAAGCGACGCCAATCTACAGTATTTGCCGTAGAGCTAGTAATCTTTTCGTAATCCGTTCAGCAGACTGAAAACGAAAGAATTGCGCCGCGTGCTAAAGTTGTCCTAGAATTCTCCACGGTGATGCTGCGGGAACAACCCATCTCGCGTTATTTGCAGAACGTCCTAGAGGCCTTGCCCAGCGCCTTCGCACAGCTGGTATTTCTCTCCTCTCTACGAGATCCCTACACCGGCCGCTATTTGCACGAAGGGTGGGCGAGTATCTCCACGCCCGAGGAAGTCAATCGGGCGCTTCGCGAAACTCACCGCTCCGTCTTTGAAGCAGTGGCCAATCTTTCGCTGATGGACTTGTCGCGAGAACTGCGGAAGCACTTTAATTCGTTGGGCCAGGTGGAAATTCGTGTGGCCAACCTGTGGCTGGAGACCGAGCCTTACTACGAGATGATTCCGGAAGGATGCTCCTTGCTAGCGCGGAGGTTTTTTATCTCACAATTTCGCTCGGCGCTGGAAGTTTTGATCCAGGCCCCTGGCTGGACATATTTGGAGGAACCAGCCTCATCGCCACTCCCACTACCTGACCCAGGACCTCGGCCTCGGTGGTTAAATTAAAGCTCTGTACGGGCACATTCGAGACCGGATGAGGTATTAGCACCAGCCGCGAACCTTCCACTTGGCACCACGCGCAACGGTATCCATTACGCAGCTCCACGAAGTAAACCGGCCGTTCGAATTCGCTCTTCCATCCGTCCTGAGCTACTCGCCTCCGCTCAGGATCAATCATCACTAAGGAGCCGGGGCGCAGGAGGGGGAACATGGTCCTGTCGGCCAGCCCTACATAGCCATAGGTATGCCGGTGGGGACTGCTGTTCAAGAGAAAAGCCGCGGGGATTTCTCCCCACATGGCCACCACGCGATTCACCAATTGCGTTGTCTCCCAACGGAACGTAGGGTCGATGCGAACCGGAACCAAAACCTTGTCCTGAAATCCGTAGATTTCGGCCGAGGTGGTGCGAGTGATCTCCGGCAGAAAGCGCGTTCGGTAAGCTCGCGTCCGGTTCGCATTGACGCCGTAGCGTCCCAGGACATCATTGAGATCAAGTCCGTAGATGGAACAAAGGCTGAAGAGCTTGTAGAAACTGGGGACCGATTCTTCGTTCTCGATCTGCGTCAGTCTAGCGGGGGACAGGTAAAAGTTCGGGTTGCCCTCTTCCGACGCAATCACCATACTTGCGTCCTGGACCTCACGCATGCCAACCTGCAGCCGTTCGCGAACGGCCTTAAGATATTGGCCTGGCGGGGACTTAACCTCCGCCGGAACGGTCTTCGGCGACGGCCTCTCAGGGCTCTCCGTCTCCGGCTTAACCCTCACGGGGCTGTTCAGTTTGCTGAACACGGGAAGAGAGTCTACCCCTGACTTCCCGTTCCTACAACAATAAAGATGCTCTCGTGACCGCCTCTGCGGCGCCCCGACTGCTCGGCCAAGCCAACTGGAGATCGTGCTAGACTTCCTGTGATCGGAAATGTGAGCTTTGTACAGTTAACTCCAGCGCAGTGCGCCGACCGGCTATACCGCCGTGGATTGTGAGGGCGTAAATGCATGAAGAGATTGGGACGGCTGCGGGAGCAATCTGGCAAGCCCTGAATGCGAAAGGCGAATTATCTTTACCTAGCTTGAAACAAGAAGTAGAGGCAAAGTCTCCGGTTTTCGACTGGGCCGTTGGCTGGCTGGCGCGTGAGGACAAAGTCGTCATCAAACGCCACCAGAAAAGCTATCGCGTGCGGCTGAACGAACCCCAGGCGCGCACGGCCGGCGCCTAGCTTCGTGCGCCGCGGTTTAGCGTTGCGCCGATGGGATTAAGCGAACCAAGCTGTTTGTCTAACCTTCGCCCTGCGGATTTTAATCCGCAGGTTCACTGCGACCCCTCTTCGACTCGGCGTTAGCTGCTCTGTCTCAAACTGCTGCTTCCACGTACACGGGCGCGCCTTGCACATCCCTGCCATTCCGGCAACAATTCCCGCGTGGAAATCCGCGCCTGGGAAGAGCGCTACCGCTCGAGAGAACGCCCCGCCGAGGATTTCGACGCTGCTCCAGCGCCTCTGCTGACCGAAACCGCTCGAAAGCTCCGCCCAGGAAAAGCCCTCGACCTTGCCTGCGGCACCGGCCGCAATGCTCTTTGGCTCGCCGAGCACGCTTGGAGAGTTACCGCAGTTGATGGCGCCCCCAGCGCCATTGCGGTATTGTTGGACCGCGCCTCCGACCGGCACCTGAAAATTGATACCCGCGTTGCCGACCTCGAGAAACATGAATTTGATATCGTCCCTAACGCCTGGGACCTCATAACGATGTGCTACTACCTTCAACGGGACCTCTTCGCGCCCGCCAAACGGGGCATCGTGGCTGGCGGGGTTCTCCTCGCGATTGTTCACATCACCCACCCTGGTGAGGACGCCGCCACTTCGCACCGACTGCACCCTGGCGAGTTAAAAACTTATTTCCGGGGCTGGGAAATTCTACATTACTACGAAGGCCGCCCCCGCGACGCCGCCCACAAGCGTCCGGTCGCCGAAATCGCCGCCCGAAAATGTGGGATCCAAAAGCCTGAGACTCGTTATAAGGATTTTTAACGCGGTCGGGAAATCCCCAGCTTCTGCATGCGCGACTGAAGGGTCGTACGCTTCATGCCCAGCAAGGCCGCGGCGCCTTTGGGTCCGCCGAGAACCCATTTCGATTCCTCAAGCGCTCGTAGGATGTGATCTCGTTCGGCTTCAGCCAAGGTAGGCAGACCGGCCGTATGGCCATCCGGATTCGACTTCAATTCAGAAAGAGGAATACGCAGCACAGGTGAGGGAGAAAGGATAACTGCGCGCTCGATAAGGTTTTCCAGTTCGCGGACGTTACCGGGCCAATGGTAGCGCTCGAGAGCAGCGATTGTTTCTGTGGAAACGGTTTCGATGTGCCGGTTCATCCGGCGGGCGTAACGCTGGACGAAATAGCGCACCAAAGTGGCGATGTCTTCGCGGCGTTCACGCAGAGGGGGGACGGCCAGTGGAAAAACGTTCAACCGATAAAAAAGGTCGCTGCGGAATGCGCCTTTCTCGACCATGCGGGCGAGATCGCTGTTTGTGGCGGCTACCACGCGCACGTCCACATGGCGTGTGCGCGTGCTGCCGAGGCGTTCAAACTCTTGTTCTTGCAGAACACGCAAGAGTTTGGGCTGAAGCTCCAGGGGAATATCGGCAACTTCGTCAAGGAAGAGGGTTCCTTTATCAGCCAGCTCAAAGCGCCCGAGCTTCTGAGCGATGGCGCCCGTGAAAGCGCCTTTTTCGTGTCCGAAGAGCTCGGATTCCAGCAATCCAGTAGGGATGGCGGCGCAATTGATCTTTACAAAGGTCCGATCGCGGCGGGCGCTTAGATTGTGAAGAGCGCGGGCAATGAGTTCCTTGCCGGTGCCGGTCTCTCCCGTAATCAGCACGGTCGAATCGGTGGGCGCCACCGTTTGCAGTTGTGAGAGCAGAGATTTCAGTACCGGGCTTTCGCCGACGATCTCCTCAAAATTGTGCTCCGTGCGAATTTCATCTTCGAGATAGAGCTTTTCTTCGGTGAGCTTGTTCTTGAGTTCGGCAATCTCTTGAAAAGCCAGCGCATTTTCGACGGCTATCGCTACTTGCGCCCCGACCTGACTGAGCAGGTCTTGGTCCTCCTGCGGAAACGCGGAATCGCGAAAGCTGGCCACGTTAAGGGTTCCCAGCACGCGTTCACGTGTGATGAGAGGAACGCAACACTCTACACGTACTCCCTCGGCTATCAGCCGGCGGGTGATGTCGGAATCAAATCTTTCCAAATCGGCGCGGGTATAGCGTTGCGGCAGCCGCGCGGAAAACGCCTCTCCGGCTGGGGACTTCTCCAGAGGAACGGACATCTCCTCGTGAATCAAACCCTGTCCGCCTGAGAAGTCGAGCGCCCGCACTCGTAATCTGTTGGTTTTGGGGTCGAGCAGGGCCAAACTTGTATACTCATGATGCAGGACCCGCCGCAGACTACTGGCGATTACGTGAAAGAGCTGACGCAGGTCGAGCGTTGAGACGAGCGCATTATTGACCTCGAGCAGCACGCGCAAGCGATCCCGCTCTCGCGCCAATTGCTGCTGATAGGCCCTTGCGGTCTCAAAGTTCAGCGCGTTATCCACAGCCACGGCCACCTGGCGCGCCACCTGCTGCATGAAATCAACTTCGCTGGCATCGTAGTGATGGGGTTCGAGCTTTCCGAAGCCAATCGTTCCCAGCCGGCGCTGCGCGGTCGTCAACGGAACCACGCAGAAGGAACGGACCCCCTCTTGCCGAAGCGCCTCCATGAGGGCCGGGAAGGACGTCTCCGCTTCGACATCCGAAACGACAAACGCCTCCTGAGTCTCGAGAACGCGCCCGGAAGGCGTGGACCCGATGGGCGATTCTCTGCCCACACGCAACTGGGTCGGTCTTGCGCGCAAGGTTTCGAGGAGGTGCAGGCGCATTACCTGGCGTTCGGGGTCGTGCAGCACGAGATTTAAGTAATCAAAATGAGCGACGCCGTGCAGCCGGGCAGCCAGATCGTGGAACAGCTCGGCCAGATCGCGATGGTGCGCAATCGACTCCGCCACCTGAAGCAGTGCCTGGGAGCGGGACGACAGCGGCTGCGGCGGCGAGGCTTTTACGGAAACGTCAGACATTGCCAACGAGAATAGCACCGGCTTCGCCATGGCTCAACGCGGTAAAGAAGATCTCGAATCAAAAATCCGATGGAGAAAATCAAATTTTTGTTGACAAGCCCCGGCCGGTGCCCGCATAATTATGCAATCGAATGCATAAACCGCGGCAGGTCAAGGGTTGGCAAGCCAAAAACGGTTCCGGCAAGGGCAGATACTCAAATTGATCGCGAGCGAAGCTATTTCGAGCCAGAACGAATTGCGGCGGCGGCTGGCGCAGTTGAAACTGCGTGTCACCCAAGCCACCCTCTCCCGCGACATCGCTGAGCTAAAGCTGGTGAAAACAGCGGAGGGCTATAAACCGCTAAAGCCGGCCCACGAAGATGGCGCGCAGGCGCTCCCTCCGCTGGCGCGCGCGGTGCGCGAATATCTGCTGGACGTGCGGCCTGCCGATAATCTACTGGTCCTCAAGACGCCGCCCAGCGGCGCGCAGCCATTGGCCGCTGCCGTAGACGGGGAACGGCTTCGTGAAGTGGCCGGCACCATCGCCGGCGACGATACGGTTCTCGTGATTACGCCGTCTCGGGCCGCCAGGACCGCGGTGCAACAACGATTGGAGGCCCTGCTCCGATGAACGGCCCCATGCGGGTCGCCGTCGTTGGAGCAACCGGCTACGCGGGATTTGAGCTGGCGCAGCTCCTGCTTCGGCACCCTACCATCGCCAAGCCCGCATTTTACCTGCGCGAAAGCGCGAAGCCGGTGAACTGTCTTACCGAGATCTTTCCGCAGCTTCGTGGATGGGGTGAGGCTCCGTGCCGTGCTTTCTCCTTACGGGCGATTGCGGAGAGCGGTGCTGAATTGGCCTTCCTGGCCACGCCTCATGAGGCTTCACTGGAGATTGTTCCGCAACTGCTTGAGGCGGGGCTGCGGATTGTGGACTTGAGCGGGGCATTCCGCTTCCGTGATCCTGGCACGTTCGAGAATTGGTATAAGTTGCCTGCGCCGGATGCGGAGCTGCTGGCCCAGGCTGTTTACGGCCTTCCCGAGCTATACGGCAATGCTGTGACCAACGCGAAATTGGTTGCCAATCCGGGCTGCTATCCGACGTCGGTGATTCTCGGGCTTCGGCCGCTTGTCGAAGCAGGATGGATCGCATCGGGCCGTGGCGTCGTGTGCGATTGCAAGTCCGGTGCTTCCGGCGCCGGCAAGGAACCAAAGCGTGAGCTCCATTTCGTTGAGGTAGACGAAAACTTCCGCGCGTACAGCCTGTTCACCCACCGGCACACGCCGGAAGTCACCGAGCATCTGGGGATCGCTGCCGGCGAAATGATGTTTTCCACGCATCTGCTCCCCCTAGCCCGCGGAATTCTTTCCACGCTTTACGTTTGGCTGGAACCGCGGCGCGAGGCAGCCGAAATCGAAGCCCTCTATCGCCAGTTCTACGCCGGAAAACCCATGGTCAGACTATGGCCGGCAGGACGTCTCCCGGAACTCCAGCACGTGGCGCACACGAATTTCTGTGATATCGGCTTCGCTCTAGATTCACGAGGGGAGCGCCTCGTCGTGGTGAGCTGTCTCGATAATCTCGGCAAGGGCGCTGCGGGCCAAGCAGTACAGAACATGAACACGATGATGGGCTTCGAGGAGGCAACGGGTCTGCAATGAGAATGGTCGTGAAGATCGCCGGGGCTCTGCTGGACGATCCGCAAGCAGTACGCTCGCTGGCCAGGCAGATCGCGCAACTTGCCCAGCAAGGGCATGAGTTGCTGGTGGTGCACGGCGGTGGCAAGATTTTTACCGCCACGCTTAAGCGCATGGGCATTGAGAGCCGATTCATCAGTGGCCTGCGCGTCACCGATCGGGAAACGCGGGATGTGGCTGTGATGGTTCTCGGCGGATTGCTCAATAAACGTATGGCCGGCGCCGTTTCTGCCGCGGGGCAGCCAGCCATCGGCTTGTGTGCCTCGGACTCCGGCTGCTTCCTTGCCGAGCCGATGCAACACGATGACGTAGTGGGTGCGCTGGGTTTCGTCGGCTATCTCACAGGCGTAAATGTCGAATTTCTCGAATCGCTTTGGCGGGCCGGCATCGTTCCGGTGGCATCCTGCCTCGGAATGGGTGCTGATGGGGAACTCTACAACATCAATGCTGACCACATGGCGGCCGCCTGCGCCGAATACATCCATGCCGACCGGCTGATCTATATGACCGATGTCGCCGGGGTGCTCGACGGATCCAAGGTGATGAAGGCCGTCTCCTGCAGCGATGTGGAAGATTTGATTCGGCACAGCAAGGTGTCCGGAGGCATGGTGCTTAAACTGGAAGCATGCAAGCGGGCACTTGCAGCCGGCGTGAAGCAAGTGCGCATCGTAGGCGGGGCGAACGAAAGCGGGCTGCTTTCTGCGGCGAACGGGCAGAAAGGGCCGGGGACGCGCGTCACATCCAGTTATCCTGCTGCAGCCGGAGTTGGAAGTTGAACAGACCCCGCAAGCCGAAACCCGCGAAGCACAGGGTACCCCCCGAGCAGGCCATGCGCCTGACGGGACGATACCTGATGAACACGTACCGGCGCCCCGCTCTGCTGTTTGTACGCGGCCGCGGCTGCTATCTTTACGACCATCGCGGTCGTAAGTACCTGGATTTCCTCGGCGGCCTGGCCGTAAATGCCCTGGGATATTCGCATCCGAGGCTGACACGTGTCATTCGCCGCGAAGCTGCGCGCGCCGTGCACGTCTCGAATCTGTTTCATCACTCTTATCAGGGTCCCTTGGCGCGCAAGTTGGCGGAGTGGTCCGGGCTAGAGCGCGTCTTTTTTTGCAATAGCGGCACGGAAGCTGTGGAAGGGGCCATCAAACTGGCGCGGCTTGCCGCCCACAAACGCGGTACCGAAGGAAAGACTCGTGTTCTGGCGCTTGAAAATTCGTTCCACGGGCGCACCTTCGGCGCGCTTTCCATAACCTACCCCGCAAAGTATCGCGAGCCCTTTGCTCCGTTGGTGCCCGGGATCGAATTTGTGCGCTTTAACGACATCGCTGATCTGGAAGCTAAATTCGACGATTCGGTTTGCGCCATCGTTATCGAACCAATCCAGGGAGAGGGCGGCATTTATCCCGTCAGCGCGGCATTTTGGACGCGTGCTCGCGAACTGGCCAGCCACTATGACGCGGCGCTCATTGCGGACGAGATCCAGTCGGGCCTGGGGCGGACCGGCCGCCCCTTTGCCTATCAGCGGTACACGGGCTTACCGGATATCGTAGTCATTGCCAAGCCGTTGGCTGGTGGACTCCCTTTAGGAGCGGTTGTGGCCCGAGAGAGTTTCGCGGAATCCTTCTCGCCTGGTCTGCACGGCTCGACATTCGGGGGCGGACCGCTGGCCTGTGCCGTTGCGCTCGAATTTCTGTCTACCATCGAGGACGACAACTTGCTTGAAAACGTTCGCGAGCGTGGATCGCAATTGCGCTCGGAACTGGCCCGCCTTGCCGGGGACTTCGACTTCATCCGAGAGGTTCGCGGCGAAGGACTGATCTTGGGAATCGAGCTTGCTGTCGAGGGCAAAGCTTATGTAGAAGGCGCGCTGCGCGAAGGATTGATTATTAATTGCACCCATGAACGCGTGCTGCGGCTGCTGCCGCCTTTTATCGTGACCGAGCGCCAAGTGGATGAATTCACGGAGAGATTTCGGCAAGTCCTGAAGAAAACCAAGCGTCCCCATGCTGTTGCTGCAGAGTTCGCCGAAAAGAACGACCGGAACGCCTTGGCGGCTTCCCGCTAAATCATGACCACGATATCCATACCCGTCGCTCTTTCCACCGACCTTCTTACCGGCACGGAGTGGAACGCGGTGCGCGTCCAGGAACTCCTTCAGCTTTCGGCGGACGTCAAGGCTCGCCCGGATCACTACGCCTCCGCGCTGGCCGGCCGTTTCCTGGCTTTGATCTTGGAAAAGCCTTCGCTGCGTACGCGCGTCACTTTTGAGGTTGGCATGCGGAGCCTGGGCGGAACGGCGATTTTTTTGGACCACACCGTTTCAAAGCTTGGGGAACGCGAGTCGATCCCCGATGTAGCCAGAAACCTCTCGCGCTGGGTTCAGGCTATTGTTGCGCGAGTCTTCGCCCAGCGCGAACTCGAGCAGCTCGCAGAGTTCGCCAGCGTCCCCGTAATTAACGCGCTCTCCGACCGCTTTCATCCTTGTCAGGCCTATGCGGACTTCTTTACGCTGCGCGAGCGCTATGGAACACTGCGCGGATTGAAACTTGCTTATGTGGGAGACGGCAATAACGTTTGCCATTCGCTGATGGCTGTCGCGGCGCGCGTCGGGGCAGAGATGCGCATTGCCACACCGGCGGGTTACGAACCCGATGCTTCTGTCGTTGCCGAGGCGCGGCAGGCTGGGCGCGAAACTGGCGCTATTTTAGAGATGTTCGCTTCGCCCGAGGAGGCGGTGGCCGGAGCACAAGCCGTCTACACAGATGTCTGGGCCAGCATGGGACAAGAGGACGAAGCGGCCACCCGCGCAAAAATCTTTGCTTCTTATCGGGTAAATGACGCCCTGATGAAACGTGCGGCTCCGGACGCCCTATTTATGCATTGCCTTCCCGCCCATCGCGGCGCTGAAGTGACCGATTCCGTAATGGATTCGCCCCGTTCCATCGTCTTCGATCAGGCAGAAAATCGTCTGCACGTACAGAAAGCCATCCTGCTGATGCTGCTCAGCTAAAAGGAGACTGCGTGCCCCGCAAAGTAGTGCTCGCCTATTCGGGCGGGCTGGATACATCAATCATTATTCCCTGGCTGATAGAGAACTATCGGTGTGAAGTGATCGCCATGATTGGCGATGTGGGCCAGCAAGAAGACTTAGAAGCCGCGCGGAGCAAGGCGCTCGCCACCGGCGCTTCGGCGGCTTCCATTGAGGATTTGCGTGAGGAATTCATCACCGAGTATATCTGGCCGACATTGCGAGCAGGAGCCGTTTACGAACACAAATATCTGCTGGGCACGTCCTTTGCCCGTCCGGTTTTGGCCAAGCGCCAGGCGGAGATTGCTCTGCGGACCGGCGCGGACGCCCTTGCTCACGGCTGCACCGGGAAGGGCAACGACCAAGTACGGTTTGAGCTTGCATACAAAGCCATCGCGCCGAAGCTGCAGATCATTGCGCCCTGGCGCGAGTGGAAGATCCAGTCCCGCGAAGATGCGCTTGCCTACGCCCAGACGCACAATGTGCCGGTAGCGCAAACGAAAGCCGATCTCTATAGCCGCGACCGCAACATCTGGCATTTGAGTCACGAAGGCGGAATACTCGAGGATCCCGCTAACGCTCCCGAGGAATCCATGTGGCAGTGGATCGCTTCCCCTGAACGCGCCCCGGATAAGTCCGCGGAGATTGAAATCGGCTTCGAAGCCGGGGCCCCAGTATCCGTCGACGGGAAGCGGTTGAATGCGGTGGCCCTGCTCGAAGGGTTAAACGCGATAGCTGCAGCAAACGGTGTGGGGCGCATCGATCTGGTGGAAAACCGGCTCGTCGGTATTAAATCACGCGGCGCGTACGAAACGCCCGGTGGCACTCTGCTCGTTTTGGCTCACCGCGAACTCGAGGCGCTTTGCCTGGATCGCGAGACCGCGCATTACTCGCAAATTTTGGCGCATCGCTATGCGGAGCTCGTCTATTACGGTTTGTGGTTCACGGCCCTGCGCGAAGCTCTGGACGCCTTTTTTGGGGTCGCACAACGACGCGTGACTGGAACGGTTGGCTTGCGGTTATATAAAGGCAACGTCGCCGTAACCAGGCGGCAATCTCCCCACTCCCTCTATCGAACCGATCTCGCCAGTTTCAGCATGGCTCGTTACAACCCCAAGGACGCCGAAGGGTTCATTAACCTCTTTGCATTGCCGGTGACGACGCCGGCGAATGACGCAGCGTCGTGAACCAGGGGTCAAAAGCGGCGGGCGCAAGCAAACTTTGGGGTGGCCGATTTGATCAGCCGCCCGACGAATTGTTCTACGAGTTTCAGCGTTCCTTTCCGTTTGACCGGCGCCTGCTTCCTTACGAATTGGCCGTGGACCGCGCGTGGGCGCACGCCTTAGAAACAGTCGGCATCCTCACGTCTTCGGAGACGCAACAAACGCTGGCTGCACTCGACGCCATTGCCAAGCGGGCCCAGTCGGACACGTCATGGCTCGACCTCTCGCCGGCCGAAGATGTGCACCATTTCGTTGAGATGGCTCTGGTCGAAAGGCTGGGTGCACTTGGTTACAAGCTGCACACCGCGCGGAGCCGCAACGAGCTGGTGGCCACCGACTTCCGTATGTTCGTTAAGGACGCCGCTCAGGAAGTCTCTAGAAACATTCTGGCCTTCATCGCTGCGCTTGCAGGCTTGGCCGAGCGAACGATGGGAGTCCCACTGGCCGGAATGACGCACCTTCAGCGTGCGCAGCCTGTTCTCTTTTCGCATTTCGTCCTCGCGCATACCGAGGCATTTTTTCGCGATCTGGAACGGCTCAGCGCCGCTCGGAGCATGGCGGATTCTTGCCCATTGGGATCGGGTGCGCTGGGCGGCTGTGCTTTCCCCGTGGATCGGCCAGCGCTGGCGAAAGAACTGGGCTTTTCGCGCATTACCGCCAACAGCCTCGATGCGGTAGGCGATCGCGACTTCGCGGCGGATTACCTTTACGCGCTTGCCGGCCTGGCTACGCATATTTCGCGCTTGGCCGAAGATTTTGTTCTCTTTGCTTCTCAGGAATTCGGATATGTCCTGTTACCCGATGAATATTCGACCGGAAGCAGTCTTCTTCCCCAAAAGAAGAATCCGGATGCGTGGGAACTCCTGCGGGGAAAGACCGGCCGCATTACCGCCGCTCTAATTTCCCTGTTAATAACTTTGAAAGGGCTGCCTTCAAGCTATCAACGCGATCTACAGGAAGATAAGGAGCCGCTCTTTGCCGCACACGATCAGGCTGTGGCGATCGCCCAAATTGCGACTGGAGCCGTCGGTGCGACGCGCGTTGATGAAGCGAGGCTCTTGGCTGCGGCTGAAGATTCGGCGCTGCTGGCCACCCAGGCGGCACATTATCTGGTCCGCCGGGGTCTGCCCTTCCGCCAAGCGCACGAAATCATCGGTCGTATCGTTCGCGAAGCGGAGCGCGCCCGCGAATCGTGGAGGTCCATGCCTTTGTCAAAGCTCAAGAGCTTTTCGCCTCTATTTGAATCCGATCTCGGACAGGTACTGACCCTCGAATCTGCTCTGGCGAGCTGCGACGTTCCTGGAGGAACGGCACCGGCACGCGTTCGAGAAGCGATGGCCGGCTGCCGCGCTCGCTTGGAGCAATGGACGGCTCAACTGGCTAAGGGAGACGCCTGAGTGAACAACGATACTCCCCGAATGAATACGGCGCCGCTCAATGCCCTTCCGCGGGGATTTCGCTTCGCAGCTACGAATTGCGGCTTGCGGAAGGCTCCTAATCTGGATTTGGGATTGATCATCGGCGACGAGGAAGTCACGGCTGCCGGAGTTTTCACGCAAAACCTGGTGCAAGCCGCGCCGGTGGTCCTTTGCCGCAAGCACCTACGCAAAGCAGCATCGCGCATGCGCGCGGTGATCGTCAATTCGCGCAACGCAAACTGCGCTACGGGCGAGGCTGGAATGGCCGCAGCCGAAGCGACGGCACAAGCGGTCGCGCGCGAGGTCGGCTGCGATAAAGAACAAGTATTTGTTTGCTCGACCGGAGTTATCGGTCTTCCGTTGCGCACCGAACGCATCCTGAATGCTGTACCGGCCTTGGTCAAAGCGGCCGATCGCACTGCGGAAGGGTTTGGCGGTTTCACCAGGGCAATCATGACCACGGATACTCGCCCGAAATGGGCCGCATCGCGCTGCACTCTTTCGGGCCGCACGATTCGCTTACTCGGCTGCGCCAAAGGCGCGGGAATGATTCATCCCAATATGGCGACTATGCTGGCTTACGTTGTTACCGATGCAGCCATCACATCGCCGCTGCTGCAACGCGCCTTGAATTTCGCGGTCCGCGGAACCTTCAACTCCATCACGGTCGATGGGGACACATCCACCAACGACACGCTTCTGGCCTTCGCCAGCGGCGCTGCCGACAATCGTACAATGACGCGGCCGGATGCGGATTATCGCCGCTTTTTGACCGCACTCGAGAGCGTCTGTCAGTCTCTTGCATTGCAAATCGTTGCAGATGGCGAGGGCGCTACGCGCGTAATCGAGATAGAGGTGCGCGGAGCGGCAAGTGACGATGACGCGCGAAAAGTAGCACGCACGATTGCCGGATCCTCCTTAGTGAAGACCATGTTCGCCGGTGCCGACCCGAATTGGGGGCGCATTCTCGCGGCTGCCGGGCGCTCCGGAGTCAAAATCGAGCCTCCCCGTACGAACATTTATCTCGCCGGCACTCTCACTTGCCGTGCCGGCGTCGAGCATCCCTTTAGCGAACCACAGGTGCACCGCCGCATGCTGCGCGATTTTATTCCCGTTCGCGTGGAGCTCGGCCTGGGCCGTGGACGCGCTTACGTGTGGACCTGCGATTTTACTTCTGACTATGTGCATATTAATGCCAGCTATCGAACGTGATCCGTGAGACTGTATTGTTCATTTTGTTATAGGAGCGTAGCTCCAAACGTGCTCGACCGATCCTCGGTCGTGAGAGGATTGTTCCCTCCGCCGCGATCTCTTTGAACAATATGGAGATAATTCACTATGAGGCCAGGACTTACACCGACCACGAATCCGATCTCTGGCTGCAGAGGCGCTGATCAGTCCATAAGGTAAGTTCCCTATTTTTGTTAGTCCCGGTTGACCTGGTCGCAAGGTTGGCGGATGATGCGGCCCGAGAGCTGAAGCGCAAGCTTCGCGCCGGAGTAGCCTGCGTTCGTTCGGACTGCGTACGGAGTTGGCCTTGCCTCTTCAGCCGCGCCGCGTGGAGCAATTTAGCCACAGGCCAAGGAGTTATGTTCGTGAAAAAACTGTACGTGGGCAACTTGCCGTTTCAGGCTACGGAAGAGGACCTAGGCAATTGGTTTTCGCAGGTGGGTGTCTCGCCTGCGAATATCACTCTGGTGCGCGACCGCTTCTCAGGTCAACCTCGCGGATTCGGCTTCGTCGAAGTGAATAACGATGACGACGCTGGCCGCGCCATTCAGGCGCTCAATGGCCATGATTTCATGGGCCGCAGCGTGGTCGTCAATGAAGCGCGTCCTCCGCGCGAAGGCGGTGGAGGAGGCGGGGGCGCCGGTCGGGGTGCTGGCGGAGGAGGACGCGGCGCCTACGGCGGCGGCGGACGTGGAGGCCGTGGAGGGCCTGGCGGCGCGGGGAGGGGCCGCTATTAATCTTGCATGGAGCGTCGCTCCCTTTCGTCTTCAAGCTTAGGAAGCGAACGGGAGCGATGCCGCTTAGGCTTTCTGCTGGTTCAACTGGCCGACCGAATTCTCGGGGATGCCGAGGACGACGGGGTCGGCTTCCACACGCTCGACCCGTCCTGCGCTATAGCTGTATTTTTCAAGCACACTCGCCTCTGTAGCCTGTTTGGTTAATTCCATAACATCAAGCCCCGTCTCGGCCCCTTCCAGATCGGCCGCCGAAGCATAAAGGGCTGGACTGCGCGGCAAGAAAAGCGGGCAGCAGTCGTGAAATGGCTCCTCGGAAACCTCAAAGGTGCCGATGCGGCGCGCCAGCGCGAGAATCTCCTGTTTGTCATCGCCGGCCAGAGGACGGAAAACAGGCATCGGTGAAGCTGCACCCACCGCTACCATGTTCTGCAATGTCTGAGAAGCCACTTGCCCCAGACTATCCCCTGCTATGATCGCCTGGGCTTGGTTTCTCCGCGCAATGCGCTCCGCAATTCTCAGCATCATGCGCCGATACAGTAGCAGCCTATATTGCTCAGGTGCGCTGCGTACAATCTCCCGCTGAATCGGCTCGAAGGGGACGAGATAAAGCCTTGCCGTAAATTGGTAAGGCACCAAGCGCTCCACCAACGCCCTCGCCACATGTACCGAGGACTCGCCTGGTCTGGCTCCGCCGCCCCAGAAATGGACAAAGTTGACATGCGCACCACGTCGCATCATTTTGTACGCGGCAACTGCGGAATCAAATCCGCCTGATAACAGGCAGACCATTCGTCCCGTGGTATTTGCGGGGAGTCCTCCTGTGCCGGGAATCCTTCTGGCATAGACCAACATGGGGCCCGGAGTAATTTCGATCCTGCAGGTTATCTCCGGATCATCGAGTTGCACGCGGACAGAGCGCCCTGCGGCACGCAATTTCTCCAGCAGATAGCGTCCGACGCACCTTTCGATCTCATCGACGCGGTGAGGAAAAGATTTATCGCTGCGCTTGGCACGAACGGCGAAATTCGAGAACTCGAGTGGCGCTATCTCTTCCCACGCGACTTGGCAAAGGACTTCTAGATCGTCGCTGGATCCGCGCTGCACGGAACGAGCTACCGCAAAGTAAGCTATGCCGAGAACTCGTTTCAGGCGCGCGATTACCGTTTCCACCGGCGCATTCACCCCGAACTCTAAAACCACGCGATCGCCCGGTTGGCGCATGCGCGCACCGGGAAAATCCGCGAATGCGCGCCGCAGCGCAAGCAAAAATTTCCCCAGAAAGAATTTGCGATTCCGGCCCTTGAGCCAGAGCTCGTGGTAGTGAATGACAATGACCGTTTGGAGCATTTATTTGGGAAATGACGAGGAACCCTCAGACCAGTATACAGCGGCTCTGAATCATTGCGAGACCGCCGATTTTGCGAGCACTCCAGTGCGCCACCCAGCGCGAAACTCGTATGTAGTAATTGGACACCACTGTAGACTCTGGGCCTGTTCTGGCGTATATGGGAGTGCAAGTCGCCTCGCATTCGGCAAATAGGCGACCTTGGAGGCTGCTCGAGCATCCATATATCAGCACGTTGGCCTCCCAAGGAAGGGCCGAGCGATGTGGGATAAGCGCGATTGGCACCAGTTCTTCCAGATAGCCCAACGCCAGTGGCAGCGTCGTCGCCCGCCACGCCCGGTGGCTCCCTCTGGTTTGAACCGCGTGCTGCCGGTGGTCGGATTCAGCCTTTCTGAACTGGACGATGCCGGGATCAATTTGGAGCTAGCGGAACGGCTAGGCTTGCCCGTTGATGCCGCTCGCGTTGGCGTTTATGGTCCCAACGTCTCCGCATTGCGCGATTTTGTGCGCTCAGCCCGGCAGCCCGGCTAAAGCAGCTAGCTGGGGCTGCCCGCAGGGTTTGTTTTAGGGCCTCTAGTTCCAGTGGGAGGCGTACTACTAGAAGTTACTTCCTTCCCCTCTTGACGCCGCCGCGAGTTTGGGTAAACTGCGCTTTTCTCGTATGGCGGACCAATTCATTATCGGCGAGGAGGCTCTGCGGGAATTTGAGTATCCGCAGCGCGAAGCAGCTTTCTTCTATGGACTGTTTCTCCGTGGCCATTCTGCCGAGGAACTTCGCCGAGATATCGAAGTGCCTCCCCAGGTATTGGCCCGCTGGCACCGAGAGGCCGAGCGCGAACCAAGCCTGCGCGAAGTGCTCGAGCGTATGGTGGAGTACCGCCGTCACGTCCTCGCCATTTTTGATTCCTTGATCGGCTTCGATACCCGCATCACCCGCCTGCAATAGCCGATTGAGTGGATCCGAAGGTTTTCCCGCGCATGGAACTCGCGTGTTTCTCTAGCCTGCGTCTTTGACAGAGGTGGGAGCGTTGGTTAGACTGCCGCCAAATGTGTTTGATGCACTCCCCGGTAGCTCAATGGTAGAGCGTTCGGCTGTTAACCGAAATGTTGCAGGTTCGAGTCCTGCCCGGGGAGCCAATTCTCAAAATCCACCAGCGTAGGCACGGTTGACCTCCTGCCGCAGTTCGAGAGCGCTATTCGTATTCACAAGCAAATCAAAGGGTTGCTTGAAAACAACCGTAAGTTTGCTTGAGCCAATAACGCTACGCTGGCCGACTAGCCGCGTGCAAACAGCCCCTAAGTGGTTCCCTTTCCTCCGCCCCGGTGGGAGACCTTCACTCCTGCGCTTGACACAGACTGCACCGTTCGCGATTCTAATGCGACATCCTTGACCGCGGAGTGTACAAATGTCTGAACAGCCAAGTGTCGACACCATCGCCAACCTCTCGCGGCGCGCTTTCTTGGCGACGGCCGCGGCGGGGCTCGGCGGATTGGCGATCCCGCAAAGCACACGCGCACGTGCCGACATCGTGCAAACTGATTTTTCGACCCTTCCGGCTTACGGCAACGGTACGATGCCCGCCGGCATCCGCTCGCGCCAAATCGCCAACGTGAACGGCATGACCGTGCACATTTTGGAGGCAGGTTACGAAACGCCGGGCCGGCCGGCAGTCTTGCTCCTGCATGGCTTCCCGGAGCTCGCCTATAGCTGGCGCAAGGTGATGCCGGCTCTGGCGGCCGCCGGCTATCACGTGATCGCCCCCGATCAGCGCGGCTACGGTCGCACCATCGGCTGGGACGATTCCTACGACGCCGATTCGGATCCGTTTCGCATTCTCAATATGACACGAGACGCCATCGGGCTCGTCTACGCGCTTGGCTACCGTTCGGTAGCGATGGTGGTCGGACACGACGCCGGCGCGCCGGTCGCCTCGTGGTCGGCGCTCATCCGGCCCGACATTTTCCGTTCGATCACGATCATGAGCTCGCCATTTGAAGGCGGGCCCTCGTTGCCCTTCGACACCGCGAACGGCGCACCCTTGCCGCGCCCGGCAGTCACGGACGACGAGCTTGATGCCGAACTCGCGAAGCTCAACCCGCCGCGGAAATACTATCAGAACTATCAGCGCACCCGCGGTGCCAACGATGACATGCTGCATGCACCGCAAGGCCTGCACGCCTTCTTCCGCGCCTATTATTTCTACAAGAGCGCCGATTACAAAGGGAACAATCCACATCCCTTGAAGGCGCGAACCGCCGAGGAGATGGCGCAAATTCCGACCTATTACGTGATGGAGAAGGACAAGGGCATGGCCGCGACCGTTGCGCCGTTCATGCCGCCGTCGGATTACATCGCCAATTGCAAATGGCTGACCGAAGCCGAGGTCGATGTGTACGCGACCGAATACCGCAGGACTGGTTTCACCGGCGCGCTGCAGGGCTATCGCGTGCGACGGGGCTCCGATCCCAGAAGTATCGGCGAGATGCAAACATTTTCGGGCCGCGGCATAGACGTGCCCTCTCAGTACATCGCGGGGAAAAGCGATTGGGGCGTCTATCAAACGCCGGGTGCGGTCGACAAGATGCGCAATAGCGCCTGCACACATATGGTCGGATTCCATCTTATCGATGGCGCTGGACATTGGGTACAGCAAGAACAGCCGGAAGGGGTGAGCGCATTGCTCGTTCAATTCCTGCGCGATTACGCAAAGCCCTGATTGCACGCGGCTCGCGCTCGCGCATCAGCCATCCGAACCCAAACCATACCGGCAGTTCCTCAATTCTCGAGAAAACTGAAGGGCGTCTCGCGACGCGGGTGGCGTACTGTCCCAAGGTACAGGTTCCCGGGTGCGCAACTCTGTAGAACTTTCGCGTCGCCAGGCCCACGCCCTGCGCCTACAGTGATCGGTACAAATCCTCGGGGCCTGACCCCGAAGCAGGAGGAAGTAGCATGTGGAGCAAGCAGACGACAACCGAACCCCAATCGCAGCCATCCAACTCCGAAGTTGATAACGACCGCCGGGCTGTGCCATCGGCGCGCAGTTTGGCCCGCATTGGCGCAAGCCTGGAGATCAAGGGCAGCGTCACCGGCGAAGAAGATTTGCAGGTTGACGGCAAAGTGCAAGGACCAGTTGTGATCGGCGGCCGCCTGACGGTCGGCTCCAGCGGGCAATTAAACGCGGGAGTCACGGCGCGCGAGCTCGCAGTTTACGGCAAAGTCAGCGGTAATGTGGATGCCCGTGATCGGGTGGAGATCAAAAGGGACGGCGCGGTGATCGGCGACATTCAGACCGCGCGCATCAGTATCGAGGACGGCGCCATATTCAAGGGTCGCATCGAAATCGGCCGGCCCAGCCCGAACCCGTCTGCGAAACCTGAAAGCTCCCGCCCATCGGGCCCGAGCTGACGTTCTTCGATTCCCCGCAGCCGTTGTGGCGCAAGCTGTGCCACCAAATGCCATCGAGCATTGCTTCGTCGAAGTCCGGCGGCGCACCCGGCCCATGGTGGTATTCGCCAACGTGGCCAGCGTGGAGAGAATCATCTATGCGATTTTTCAGAAATTCAATCAGCAGTGGCAAAACCGCACCCTCGCTCTTTTTACATAAGCAGCTTGACGTCACCCTTCTGCGACCGGGCAGCAAACCGCGTCCATCGCTTCTTGTAAAACACTGCCCATGTTAGATGATGGCGTTTGGGCCGAAGTCAAAGTCGGTGGCGAAAACCTACGGCTGTTTTCGGAGCACAATGCTCAGGGAGTTTGTGCGTCCGTCTACAACGTGCGAACCAAAGAGTGGATCGCACCCTCCGAACCAGTAGATGACATCGAGGACGGAAAGGAAAAGGTAGTAGAGTACGCACGAGAATACCTGAGACGCGCCGCAGATATGGAATTGCCTCCGGTACACTGGAAGGACGCTCGTTCCAGGTAATATCGGCCGCCTGAGGAAGGAGAAATTATCTTAGGTGTCCCTATCCCGTGGCCGTCGCTCACGGCTTTACGTAAACCCTTACCTGAGCGTTCGTCCAGCAGCACTGCTATTTGGCTGTGTCTCTGCCAGCGGCGGGATCCGCAAATTCCCTGTTATACTCCTCCGTCTCCAAAGGCGCGCACTCCATCTCGCGCATGTCGAAATTGGGCGACTGCAATCTCAAAGAAAACTTGTCCAGGGCGATCCAAGGTTTCATATATATCTGCGGATCGTCGATAGTAATCGTCATTTCCAAGTGATCGCGATCGACGCGGCGGTAGCGTTCTTCCACGTGCAGAGCGTCACTATGCGGAAGGCCGGCATTATCGAGCCAGGTCCTGTCATCGAATCCGTTCGACTCGGCTGCGAAGGTATAGTCATCCGCCCATTTGCCCACCGAGTATCCCCACCATCTGGATTCTGGAGGATCGGGTTCCCCCCAGGTCGGCTCTTCGGGATTCTTAGGCAATTCTCGCCCATCGGTCCAGATGACACGCCATTTTTTGTTAAATTCGTACAAGATCACCATGTTGGTCGGTGTCTGAATGATCCGGCTGGTCCTGAAATTATGCAGAACGATGCGCGGGAATCCCTGCGGATTGCAGGCGGGAACGGGATCGTTGGTAAGCGCGGAAGCAACCATTCGATATCCCTCGGTCGGTATATGAGACATGAGGGTTTGGCGCCCCAAAGCGGTATACGGTGGCTCCTGGGCCGGTTTCACACAATCGGGTACAGGCGCCTTCGGGTCGTGTGCGAATCCAGAGTTCGGGTCTCCCGGCACCCTATATTCGCAGGAGACCATGGACTGCGCCCCTTTCCCTTGGACTCCGGCCCCCGCTCCCCTGGACGGCTCCCAAGTCCCGGAGATATCGTGCTTTGGAGCAGGCGCAGACCTTTCACCTCGTCTGTCACGGTCATAAACCGCCCCTGGCTGCCGGTCCTGAGCGCGCAGAATGGCGGGAGCGAAGATCGATATCGCCACCAGTGAGATCATCGGAGCCATAAAACGGTTCGCCATTGCAAAATCCCCCTGCTTGAACTTTATGGAGACTGGATCGTTTGGTCGGCGGCTCTCTTTATTTGGTGTAGCTTTCGGATTCGGAACCCCCGGCTGTCCCAGTGGTGACATCGTCTCCGCCGGTGTCTAACACCTTGCCGTTGGCCAGCACGACCCGTACGGCGCGCCCGATGGGCCGCTTGATGTCCTTGACTTGGTGCATCGTGACGGTAACCTCGTCGCCAGGTTTGAAGGAGTACTTGTTCCAGCCGAGATTGATCATGCCGGGCGGATTGCTCGTCTCCACAACCCAATGCCTCACTTCGCCATCCGTCGTTTTTTCGTCGAACTTAAGGAAACAATGCGGATTGGCCCAAACCCATTCGGTCACCGCTCCCTTCACCGTAACTGTTTTGTCGGTGTTGAACTCAGCGTTTCCGTGGTGTGCCCACAAGGGGATCAAAACGATCAAAAGGCCGGAGACCACAGCAGCAGTCGTGATAAGCCTCTTTCTCATTGCGATTGCCTCCATTCTCAAAGTATGTTTGCCTATTATCCAACAAACCGAAGAGCGCTAGCCACAGCATGGCGGCGCGCCTGAGGCTAGGATTCTAGACCTTTTTGGCACGAGTGGAGTGCTCACTCTGAGATGAAGACATGCTACTGCCGAACGGAGGGGATATGTCAAAAAGCGTGGTGAGGTGGATAGGTGCAGCCCTGGTGGTCTCCGCTTTCTCGATTCTTGGCTCGCAACTTGGGGAGGCGCAGACGACGCCGAAACAGCCGCAGCCGGAGCAGCAGGCAGCGCCTCACGCTCCCGATGGCTGGGACCGGCCCGTAGCGAGCTCGGCTAAACAGCAGACGCCCGGGCCGGCTCCGCGTCACGACATTTCGGGGACTTGGGAACCGGCCAACGGGCCGAGCGACGGAATTCAGGGTACAGGCTCGAAGTCGATGCCGGCCGATGGCAAGCACGAGCCCCCTTACACACCGCTGGGTCTCGAACTCTTGAACCGCAGCAAGCCTGGAAACGGGAACCGAGAAGTGCTGCCCGCTGATATCGATGATCCGGTTTTCTTCTGCAACCCTCAAGGAATGCCACGAGAAGACCTTTACGAACTCCGCGAGACGCAGATCCTGCAGATGCCGTCAAAGATTGTGGTGCTGTATGAATTTAACAAAATCTGGCGCGTGATCTGGACCGACGGGCGGGAATTTCCCAAGGACCCTGAGCCGCGCTGGTTCGGCTACTCCGCCGGTAAGTGGGTGGACGACACCACGCTGGTGGTGCAGACGATTGGCACGGATGAAAGAACCTGGGTGGACAAAGCCGGGCGCCCGCATGGCGGCGATCTCCGAGTTGAGGAACGTTTTCATCGCGTCGATCACGATCACCTGGAGCTTACGGTGACGATTGACGACCCCAAGATGTACATCAAACCCTGGGTGGCGTTAGACAAGTTCCCATTCAAGTTGCTTCCAGACGATTTTGATGTTCGGGAGATG
>DASPYR010000092.1:0-10940 GCA_035636675.1 Rugosimonospora sp.
TCTCCTCACGCGAGCGCACGCTTTTCTTCAGCGGCTCCCGAACCGGAAGCGAGAGCAGCCTGCTCATTTCCGCCAGGACCTCGTCGGCAGCCCGCAGGAACTCCGCATCGGAACTGCCCGAAGCTTGAGGCTGGCCGCTCGGCTGGTTCTCCTGCTGTGCCCGGCAAGGCAAGGTTGCCAGGGCAATCAGACACAGGGCCACCATGAACTTTTGAGTCTTCTCCATAGGCGTTGGAGATAAGTTAAACGAAGTTAGCCTTCTTCCCTAAAGGCTAGATCAAGGATGCGACCGGACGACACCGTAGTATACCCTTAGCGGCCGCCATTCGCCTGAATGCCCGCAAAAACTGTGCGCAATCGTTATGAGTTGTGTATACACGCACTTAACAATTTCGGCACCGATGACGGAACAGCAGTGGAGCGACCGTTCGCGCGCTTCCTATAATGGCTGATGCATCAGTCTCGGCTCTCCAGAGGGTCCCGGAAGTGAGTAAAGGCCTAGTCCTTATCGTGGATGACGAAGAGGCGATACGCGAGGTCGTCTCGACCCTGCTCCAGACCCAGGGATATGCGTGCTCTGCGGTGGGGAATGGCCGGCTGGCCGTTGAGCACCTGAAACAAAATTCCACCGACTTGGTCCTCAGCGACATGCTGATGCCGGAAATGGATGGCCTGCAACTGCTTTCGTGGCTGCGCTCACATGATCCGGAGCTCCCCATGATCATGGTCACGGCCATGCACGACGTGTCCACCGCGCTCGAGTCGATTCGCTGCGGCGCCTACGATTACATCTTGAAACCGTTCGAGAAGGACCAGCTTTTTCTCAGCGTGCGTCGAGCGCTGGAACATCGCCGCCTGCTGGTCGAAAATCGCAATTACCAGCGAAATCTGGAGCAGTTGGTAGAACAGCGCACGAGCGAGCTGAAAAAGGCCCTCAGCGAGCTCGAGCAGTCCTATGATGCAACGCTCGAGGCCTTGGGCGGAGCGCTGGACTTGAAGGACTCCGAAACCGTGGGCCACTGCAAGCGCGTAACCGCGTTCACCATGGCCCTGGCCAAGGCGATGAACCTTCCCCTGGAAACGCTTCCGCAGATTGCCCGCGCCGCCTTCCTGCACGACATTGGGAAGATGGCCATTCCGGACCGCATCCTTCAAAAGCAGGGGCCGCTTAATGACGAGGAGCGCGGGGTCATGCGCACTCATTGCGAAATCGGCCACAAGATGCTGCTGCGCATTCCCTTCCTGCGGGAGGTGGCTGAAATCGTGCTCTCTCACCAGGAATTTTACGACGGCTCGGGCTATCCGAGAGGCTTGCGGGGGGATGAGATTCCGCTGGGCGCGAGGATTTTCGCGGTCGCCGATGCCGTGGACGCCATGTTATCCGACCGCCCTTACCGCAAAGCCTTGAGCGTCGACCATGCCCGCCGGGAGGTGAAACGCTGCAGCGGCACGCAGTTCGATCCAAACGTGGCGGAGGTCTTTCTCTCTCTTCCTGAATCCATCTGGCTGGAATTGCGCGAAAGCGCGCAGCAGCATTTCCGTCTGGCCACTTGCGCCGTGCTGGTTTGACCGACCTGCTTGCGCAAACCCCTGTTGAAATGTAGTATTTTTCTCCTTCGGAGGACTGCACGCCCATGGCACTGGTTCCCATCAAGACCGCATCCGCGACGGGCTACTGCGACTGTATCCACGGGTGTTACGAACTGGCCAGCCTGCGCGACGAAGATACCGGCAAGGGCTATTGTCCTCGCTGCGCCAAAGAACACCTGGACCTCAATAAGGGGGTTGGCATTCCGCAGCCTGCGCCCTCCAAGATTGCGCCGAGCAACGCCCCGCCTCCAGCCCACCCGCTGATGCCCGCCGCTGCCGATCCGCCCGGGCGTCTGCGCTGAACGCCCCATTGAGATTCAACTCGCAAGCTAACACAAAGACAGCCGCCAGCACGGGTATGGGAGCGATTCCAATGGTCGACCTTCGGGCGCAGTTTGCGACCATCGAAAAAGAGGTCCGCCGTGCTATCGACGAAGTTCTCGCTACACAAACCTTTGTCCTCGGACCGCAACTGGAGGCCTTCGAACAAGAAATGGCCCAGTATTGCGGGCGCCGGTTTGCGGTAGGCGTCGCATCGGGAACGGACGCCTTGGCGCTCAGCCTGCGTGCCTGCGGCGTCGAACCCGGCGATGAAGTGATCCTGCCGGCCTTCACATTTTTGGCCACGGCAGGCGCCGTAATCGCGGCTGGGGCGCGGCCCGTCTTTGCCGATAGCGATCCCAAGACACTGAACATTGATCCCCAATCGGTCCGGTCCCTTGTCACACCGCGGACCAGCTGCATCATCGTGGTGCACCTTTATGGCGGCGCGGCCGAAATGGAACCCTTGCTGGAACTCGCCTCGCGGCATGGAATTGTGATCATCGAAGACAATGCGCAGTCGCTCGGAGCAAGTCTTAACGGAAAAAAGCTAGGATCATTCGGCGCCTGCGCGGCGACGAGCTTCTACCCCAGCAAAAATCTGGGCGCATACGGCGATGCGGGAATGATCTTCACAGATAACGAAGAGATTGCCGAGCGCATTGCGAGACTCCGGAACCACGGCCAAACTGGCCGTTACCTCAGCGCGGAGCCAGGTTGGAACAGCCGTCTCGACGACATCCAGGCAGCCGTGCTGCGCGTGAAGGCGCGCCATCTGGACCGTTGGATTGCTGCCCGCCGGGCACATGCCGCGCGATATAACCAGCGGTTTGCCAAGCTGGATGGAATCTTAACGCCCGCCAGTCAGCCAAACTCGCTACACAGTTATTATCTCTATACGCTACAGATCGCCAGCGAGAGAGGGAATCCAGGGGCCAGGCGAGACCACGTGGCGACCCATCTCGCTTCACGAGACATCGCCTCTTCGATTTTCTATCCGCTCCCGCTTCATCTTCAGCCTGCCTATGCTTCGCTCGGTGGAAAAGCCGGACAATTGCCTGTGGCCGAACGCGCGGCTCACGAAGTGTTGTCGCTGCCGCTTTATCCGGAAATGACAAACGAGCAGATAGATCGCGTAGCGGATTCGGTGATCGAAGTGCTTTGAAGCGCGCTTCGGAGCTAAGCGCGGCCTTCCACAGGCTTGGCGCTGGAGGAAGAAAGGCGCCAGCGCCAAATCCGATTCCTCTGGATAGCGCGGGCCGGGGACTTTGTCCGGGCGCGGCGGAAAATCAGCAGAAACACACTAAGAAACAGCAACAGCGCCGGAATCAAAAGAGCAAACATCGCTATCTGGAAGGCGTGCATCGCCGTGGGGCCGCTGGACGCCAGTGAGGTGTAACACAGGACGCAGCCCTGCGCCCATGCGCCGGGAGCGACGCCCAGCGCCGCGATTGCGATGGCAACAGCCGATCTGTACGGGAACTTCATGTTTTCACCACCCTCAAGAGCCTCACGGTGTTAAGCGCATCTGCAAAAGCCGCGCGCCATCGGGCATGAAGAAAATGATGATCATGCAGATGCAGAATATGGCTGCGGGAATCAGCAGCAGCGCGAGGCCTATCTTCTCATATTTCAAATGCATGAAATAGGAAACGATGAGCGCCGACTTCACGAGAGATAGAATCACGAGTAGCGTAAGCATCAGATCGGGACGCAATCGCTCGTAAGCCAGGAACACCTCGATAAACGTGATTACCGCCAACCACACCCACACCATCACGAATAGCCGCGTGCTTCCGACGGCGTGGACTTCCGAACTGCTTTCGTGTGCGCTCATGCGCTCCTCGCTGGAATTTAGCCCGTGAGACTTACCGACATCAGGTAAATCATGGGAAAAACAAACATCCACACCAAGTCGACGAAGTGCCAATAGAGCCCGCTCACCTCCACGTCATCGGAGGTGAATTTTCCTTTTCCATATCCGATGGACATGATGATCAGATAGATCACGCCGATGCTGACGTGAGTCATATGCAAGCCGGTGATGCCGAAGAACGTGGCGCCAAACAGCGGCACGCCCTGCGGAGTGCTCCAGGGCGTATAGCCTTCACGGAAGAGATTGAACCATTCGGTCAAATGCAGAACGGTGAAAGCGACTCCGCCGAGCGCGGTGAGCAGCAGCCAGCGAACCGTCTTGGCACGATCGTTGCGGTGAGCAGCCGCCACTCCCAGCACCATGGTCAAGCTGCTGGCCAGAAGAATGAGCGTCATGGAAGTGGATTTGGCAATTGCCGGATAAATTTCGAAAGGGCGGGGCCAATTCGGATTCGCCAACCGGCTGTAGCTGTAGGCCAGCAGCAACGCCGAAAACGTCAGCGTGTCCGAGACGATGAAAAGCCACATCCCGAATTTTTTCGAGTTAATGGCAAAAGGTGAGCCTCCGCCGCCCCAAGGCGAGCTGACCGGCACACCGACTACGGTCTTCGTTTCAGCCACGATTCACCGTCCCAGATAGAGAAGCGCGAATAAAAACACCCACAGGCCATCCATGCAATGCCAATAAATTGACGCCACATCGGCGGCGGTCCCCTGCGAAATTCGGGCCCGCTGCCAATTTCGATGCGACACGTAGAGCAAGGCCAGGATTCCGCCGAAAAGGTGCAGGCCATGTGCCGCGGTCAGGACATAAAAGAAGCTGCTGCTTGGATTGGTGACGAGAAAAACGCCCTGACCAGCCAGTTGACGCCAAGCAATGAATTGACCTGCCAAGAACAGAATCCCCAGACTCGTAGTTACGCTCCACCACCGCCTGAAAGCGGCTCTCTGATCCTCATGCAAATGGCGCCGAGCAATCTGAATGGTAATGCTGCTGGCCAGAAGAATCAGCGTATTCAGCCAGAGGATGCGTGGAAAATTGAACGTGACCCAGTCATTTCCCAAGCCCTTGCGCACCAGAAAAGAGCTGGTCAGGGCCATGAAAAACATGACGATTCCGGCGAGTCCGAGCTGAATCACCGTGAAGTAGGCGCGCTGCGGTATACCTGGGGAGCCGCCGCCGGGGCCTTCCCCGTCGTCATCTCCGCCCGCGGGAATGTCATTGCCGCCGCCGCGACCGGCGTCAATTATCTCGATTTCATCCGTGATCGTACCCGGCATAACCGTACTCCGTTAGTGTGCCTTGCCCACCCTCTCCGGCGTAATGTGCTGCGGAATGTAATCGTCCGTCGCGCCCGGTACGCTGAATTCATACGGCCCGCGATAGACCACCGGGATGTGGCCGGCAAAGTTATCGAACGGGGGCGGAGAGGGAATGCTCCATTCCAGTGTGGTGGCGTTCCAGGGATTCTCGGCCGCTTTTTGTCCCGCCTTCATACTGTAGAAAAAGTTGAACAGGAAGAGCAACTGGGCGGTGATGGTAATCATGGCGGCGATGGTAATGAAATAATGCACCGAGTGCAGCGGCGCGAGGAAATTGACCCCGGTTGTATCGGCATAGCGGCGCGGATGTCCCGCGAGCCCCAGGAAATGCATGGGCATGAAAATAGTGTAAACGCCGATGAACGTGAACCAGAAGTGAATCTTGCCAATGGTCTCGTTCAGCATGCGGCCAAACATCTTGGGAAACCAGAAATACGTCGCCGCAAAGATACCGAAGATCGACGCCACGCCCATGATCAAGTGGAAATGCGCCACGACGAAATAGGTGTCATGCAGATAGAGATCGATCGAGGGTTGCGCCAGAAACAGTCCCGAGAGGCCCCCGGTGACGAATAGCGACACGAATCCCAGACCGAACATCATGGCCGTGGTGAAGCGGATCTTTCCGCCCCACAACGTGCCTAGCCAATTAAAGGTCTTGATCGCCGAGGGAACTCCGATCGTCATCGTCAGCAGTGAAAATGCGAAAGCCGAGTAGGGACTCATACCGCTGATGAACATGTGGTGCCCCCACACGCAGAAGCCCAAAAATCCGATAGCGCTCAAAGCTCCCACCATGGCCTTGTAACCGAACACAGGCTTGCGGGAGAACGTGGAGAGCACGTGCGAAGTCACGCCCATACCCGGAAGAATGGCGATGTAAACCTCAGGGTGGCCGAAGAACCAGAACAGGTGCTGCCATAGCAGCGGCGAACCACCCGTATGCGAAACGATTGGAGTATCGGTCACAACCAGGCCGCCCGGAATGAAGAAGCTCGTCCCAGCTACCCGGTCGAGCAACAGCAGCAGGCATGCGGCGAGCAGTACGCCGAAAGCCAGCAGCCCGAGTATCGCCGTAATAAGCCAAGACCACACGGTAAGCGGCATGCGTCCCAAGGTCATGCCCTTGGCGCGCAGGTCCACCGTCGTGGTTATGAAGTTAAGAGCCCCTAGCAGCGCGCCAATACAGAAGATCGCCACGCCGATCACCCATAACGTCTGCCCCGCTCCTTGTCCGGGGCCAGCGATCTGCCCGAGTGCGCTCAGAGTCGGATAAGCGGTCCAGCCCGAGATGGGAGCTCCGCCGGTCACGAAAAATGCCGAGATGAGCACTACCAGAGACAAGAACGTAACCCAGAAGGAGAGCATGTTGAGCACAGGAAAGGCCATATCTTCGGCGCCGATCTGAATCGGCAATATAAAGTTGCCAAAGCCAGACTGCGGCGCGGTGGTCAAAACCATAAAAACCATGATCGATCCATGCATCGTGAGCAGCGCCAGATATTGCTCCGGAGTCATCTGGCCGCCTGGCGTGAACGGCATCTTGGCACTGGGCCAGACCAGGTGGATGCGCATCAGCAGCGACAGCGCCATGCCCACGAAGACGGAGAAAAGCGCCAAGACGTAATACTGAATCCCGATGACTTTATGATCGAGGCTGAAAATATACTTACGGATAAATCCACTCGGCGGGTGGTGATGGCCGCCGCTCTCGTGCGTCACCATCGAATCGCTCCTGGAACCTTTCGGCTCGCTTTCCGACGATCTACTGCTGCTGTAAAGCTGTCTCCTGATCGCGCATCCACTTATCGAATTCCTCCGGTGAGACCACATTCACGAAGCTGCGCATACGGTAATGTCCCAGTCCGCAGAGCTCGGCGCAGGCCAGTTCGTATTGCCCGGGAACTGTGGCGTTGAAGTGCATGTGGATGGTCATCCCGGGCACAGCGTCCTGCTTCAAACGCAGCTCGCGAACATAAAAGCTGTGCGTGACGTCCTGCGTGCGGATCAGCAGCTCGACTTCCTGGCCCGCCGGAACGTACGCCACGGGCGATACGACGTCGTCTTTCGAAGTTGCATCGCGAGGATCCAGTCCCAAAGGATTTCCGCTGGAGGCGCTAACCAGTTCCGGCTTGGTCGCGCCGAATTTGCCGTCTGGCCCGGCATAGCGGAAATTCCAGGCGAATTGCTGGCCGGTGACCTCCAGTTGCAAAGCCCCGGGCGCAGCGCCCTGGAAGCGCGCTTCGGCCCAGGCGTGCTCGCCATAAAGGCCCAGGCCGACGAACATGATGATGGTAGCCAGCGTCCAGAGGAACTCCATCGCCGAATTTCCCTCGAAGAAGCTGACTTTTTGGCCTCGTTCCCTGGACCGGAATATGGCGAGAGCGAGCCCGAGTTGCGCGAGGACAAAGACGATGCCGGTAATGATCAGGGTACGATGGAATTGCTCATCAATCTGGGTCCCAAACTGGCTGATCGCCGGCGGAAACCACCAGATTTTAGCCACGAAAAGGTAAACGGTAACAATGGTGAAAATCAAAAGGAAGGTAGCCAGGGTAAAGGCGACCGCAGCCGAGCCTTGCTCTCCGCTTTTTCTCCTCATCTTCCTCCACTCCGGATTCACAGCCGAACCGACCCCGAAAGAAACTGACCGCTCCGCTTCCACTGAACCTGTACCACTATTCCGGCGCCAGCCTAAGTCCACAGCGAACAGCCAAAGAGAAGAGACATCATATACATCCGCTCCAGATTTTCAAGCTTTTCGGCGCCTCTGTTGGAAATGTGAGGTCCGCGCACCCATATCGCGGGTAATTTTTGTTTACGCCAACCGAAGCCGCTGACCCCAGAGCACGCATTTCAACTGAACGTAGACTCCGCGCTTAAACTTCGTGGCGACGACACTTATCCGCCGTAAATCGACAATCTAAGGAAAAGCCCGGATAGGAATCCGTGCCACATTGTGAAAATATAGAGTTCCCCTTATGTCCTGCCGATTGCTATTAGCGGACGATCACGAAATCGTCAGAAAACATCTGCGCGAGATTATCGAACTCAAAACCGACTGTGTCATCGTGGGTGAAGCCAAAGACGGCCTGCAAGCGGTGCGTTTAGCTAAGGAGTTCGAGCCAGATATTGCGGTGGTGGATATCAGCATGCCGGAGTTGGATGGGTTGGACGCCGCCCGCCAGATTCGCAAGGAAAGCCCACAAACCAAAATACTGATCCTGACTATGCACGACGCCGCCCCTATAGTCGCTGCGATCCAACAGGCTGGTGTTCACGGATATTTACTGAAATCAGAGGCGTCCAAAAATTTGCTTCTGGCAATTAACTCACTGCTCCGCGATCAGCCATTTTTCGGCCTTCCCGGTGCCGAGCAGTTTCCCCAAGGAAAAACGACCTAACACGACGCCTCAGAAGGCCATCGGTCTTTTGCCGCGGCGCGCCAGTCTTCGCCTGGCCTTCATTGGTACGGCAACCATCGCCTGAATCGTGGATAACGGCTGGTGTTCCTCCAGCGGAGCGGTCTTCAGTCCCTGGCTGATCACGTCCAACAAGTTATCCCGCGAGAACGGCTTCTGCACAAATAAGCATCCCTCCTCGAAGGCGTCGCTCGCTCCGTAATCTTGATAACCAGACATGTAGATAGTCTTGACGACGGGATAGAAGCTCCTCAGCAATGCCGCGAGTTCCGGTCCGCGCATATGCGCCATCACGATATCGGTTAGGAGCAAGTGAATCGGTTTGCCCCAGCGCTTGGCTAATGCCAGCGCCTCAGTCCCGCTCTTGGCGGATAGCGCCGTGTAGCCTGCCGACTTCAGGAAGCGAGAAGCCAATTCTCGCACCGCATCTTCGTCCTCGGCGATCAGGATAGTTTCGCCCCGGCTGGCAGCCAGCATAACCTTGGGCGGCGCGGCTAGCGGTTTTTCGGCTTCGGTCGCGCGGGGCAGATAAACCTCGAACCGCGTTCCCTTCCCCGGCTCCGATTCCACCCAAATCCATCCGCCGCTCTGCTTGATCACGCCGTAGACGGTCGCCAACCCCAAGCCGGTGCCTTTACCCAGTTCCTTGGTAGTGAAAAAGGGCTCAAAAATGCGGGCCCTGGTCTGGGCATCCATACCATAGCCTGTGTCGGTAACCGCCAGCATCACGTAGGAACCGAGAGGCACGACGGGGCGATTCGTTGCGATTTCCTCGTCGATGGTGACATTGCGGGTTTCGATGGTGAGCGTGCCGCCTTCGGGCATCGCGTCAATTGCGTTCACGGTGAAATTCAAAATCACCTGCTCGAGTTGTCCCGGATCAGCTTTGACCTTGCCAAGCGACTCGCCCGGCCGGAAGCTGAAAAGGATATCGGCGCGAATCAGCCGCGTCAGCATTTTGGCCATATCCGAGATGAGCCCGTTCAAGTCAAGGATCTTCGGTTGCAAGACCTGCATGCGGCAGAAGGCCAGCAGTTGTCGCGTGAGGGAAGCGGCGCGATCAGCAGCTTGTGCGATCTGCTGGCCGCCGGAGTAGAGCGCTTCGTCTGGCTTCAACTGCTCCAGTATCAGAGCGGTGTGTCCTTTGATTACGGTCAGCAGATTATTGAAATCGTGCGCCACGCCACCTGCCAGTCTTCCGATCGCCTCCATCTTCTGTGATTGCCGCAAATGGTCCTCGAGCTTTTGCCGTTGAGCCTCGTTTGTCTTTAACGTCGAACGCATCCGGCCAAAGGCGCGCGTAAGCTGGGCTACCTCATCGCTGCCGCGAGCGTTCAAACGATAGTCAAAATCCCCCTTTTCCAGCGCATCCACGCCACCCAGCAAACTGCCGAGCGGACGCGTAAACCTGTGGCAAATCGCGAATACCAGTGTGCCTCCGGCGAGCACGGCTACCAGCCCAAGCCCCAGAAGCAGATGATTCAGGCGCGCCAGCGAAGCCATGCTTTCCTGATCGGATTTCAGGACGATCAGGCTTGCGGACGGTTTGACGCCCGGGGTTAGAACTTTCAGGCTGCCCCAGTATCGCTCGCCATCGATCCGCAACTGTTGGGGCGCCGCCTGATCGCGAAGCTGATCTGCCAGCTCTGCCTGCTTGAGGGCTGGAATCGTGCTTACCACGATATCGTCGCCGTAGCGCAGGGCTAGTTGCGTTGCAGAGATCTTCCCCAGATCGCGGAGCTCCTGGGCATCAACGGCCCGGCCAGCGATGACCATGCCTGAGAGAACCTTGTTGGACGGCGGATCGCTGTAAAAAGGCTGGATTGCAATCTGATAAAGCTGCGCTCCGCTGTACCACCATCCGCTGACGTCACCTGGCCGGCGGGACCGGCGCAACATAGCTTCAGCTGTGGGACCTTGGAATTCCCCTGCCGTGGTGTGCAGGGCGCGGATGTGTCCGTTCTGGTCGGTTAGCGCAAGAAGGTCATGATCGGCGGACTGCCAGGGGTCCTCGCCGGCATCCTGGATCGTGGTCACGTCGCCATTCCGCATAGATGCCACGGTCGCCAACAGGTCGGCTTTGTGGCTGAGAGCGATCTGGCGTTCCTGCTGCATCACCTGGAAGGTCAGGATCACATTTCGAGCTTCGTCCCCAACCTGCCGCTCGAGCTGGATTTCCGCGCTGTGGCGCAGAATGAGCAAAGTTGCGCAGGTGAGCCCCGCGATGACCAGAACGAGAGAAGACAACAGTTTCGTGCGGAGTTTCAGAATGCCGGCCTTTCCGGGCTAAGAGCGCCGCGAATGAGCAACTTAGGAGAAAGCGCGCTGATTCTGCGGGCTGGACTATAGCAATTGCGTCTACCCGGAACAATGGACCGTGGGTACTCGATTGTGCTTAATAGGTACTAG
>DASPYR010000093.1:0-8122 GCA_035636675.1 Rugosimonospora sp.
TGCCGCCAGGCACCCTCCGGCGAATTGCAGCCGGGCTCCTCGTGAGCATGTTTCTGCTGGCGGGTTGCATTTCCTTTCTGCATCACCATCATGACCTGCAAAGTTCGACGCCGTGCCCGATCTGCTACGCCATCCATCTGCCCGCACGTGTGGGAACCGGCGTGCATATTCCGCAATTGGCGATTTTAGCGTTTGCCCCGCCTGTGGTGGCTCACATTGCGTGGCCTGAGCCCTCGCCGAAGGATTGCGCGCCGCGCGCGCCGCCCGCCTAAGCTCATTTAAAATTGAAGTTTACGTTCTGTACGCACGCGAGGTGATGCCGATCAAGATCCATCTCAGCGCATTCAGATTTTCTAACTCGGCTCTGTAGGGGAAAGCGTAAAGGAGCGTCGTCTGTGACCATGGTCCGAGATCGTATGTGCCGCTTGCGAAGCAAGAGAGGCCGCCTCATTTTATGGTTGGCGGCCGGGGCGAGCCTGCTCCTCTGTTCCTGCGGAAATACCCGCAAAGTGACGGCGGCCGGCGCGTCGAACGCGGATAAAGCGCTGACGGTAACGATAGCGACGGTGGAGTCGCGTGAAGTGCGCCGCATGGTCGAGGCAGTGGGATCTTTATTCGCCTATGACGAAGTTACCATCAGCCCGGAGGTTGATGGGAGAGCGGAAAAGGTTCTGGTCGACGTCGGAGATCATGTGACCAAAGGGCAGGTGCTCGTGCAGATTCTTCCGCTCGAATACGAACTCGCGGTGGCCCAGCAACAGGCTTTGCTCGATCAGGCGAGAGCCAAACTCGGACTCGCCGCGGGTCAGCAGGAACTCGGAGATCCGACGCAAGCGGCGTCGGTAAAGAAAGCGGCGGCGGATTTGGCCAACGCCGGGCAAAAGTACAGGCGCACGACGGAACTGGTGCAGGAAGGGGTCGTGTCGAGGCAAGCTTTCGACGAAGACGAAGCCAATTACAATGCGGCGAAAGCGGCCTACGATTTGGCTCTGCAGGACGTGACAAACATGCAGGCTGCGGTCAAACAGGATCAAGCTGCGCTCGACCTGGCCCGAAAGAAACTCCGCGACACGAGCATCCGAGCACCTTTCGACGGGTTTATCAAGGAGCGGGGCGTCACCGTGGGGCAGTACTTGAAGGCCCAGGCGACGCCGACGCCAGCGATGGGGATCGTGAACATCGATCCCATGCGGGTGCGATTGAAGGTGCCCGAGAAGATGGCGGCGTGGGTGCTTGTGGGCCAGCCGGTCCAGGTTACCGTAGAAGCCTTTCCGGACCGCACCTTCAGCGGAAAAGTCTGGCGCATCAATCCCTCTGTTGACGCGACGACGCGAACCTTTGACGTTGAGGGCCTGGTGGAAAATCACGGAAATCTCCTCAAGCCGGGTTTTTTTGTTAAAGCCAGCATCGTCTCCAGCAAGGTGGAAAATGTGCTGTTGATTCCGCGCCGCTCTTTGAACTACGCCTATGGCATCTACAAGGTTTACATCGTGAACGGAAATAAGCTCAAGGAAACAGAGATCAAGATCGGGGACCAGTCGGGAGAGGATGTAGAAATTCTTGAAGGCGCGCAACAGGGAGATCGTTTGGCTCTAGCCGCTGAGGGCCAGGAACTGGCTTTGAAGGATGGGCTCAGCATCAAAGTGGCCAAACAATAATGTCCCGTCTGAAGGCTATCATCGCTCATCCGCGGGGACCGAGGTAAAGGCTGATGTCACTTCCGGAAATTTGCGTGAAGCGGCCGGTTTTCGCCGCGATGCTGATCAGCTTTCTGGTCGTGCTGGGGATTTTCTCGTTCCGGGATCTGGGAGTGGATCTTTTTCCCAAGGCCGACCCCGCCTCGGTCAACGTGATGGTGAGTTTGCCGGGAGCGACGCCCGAAGAGCTGAATTCGCAAGTCGTTCTTCCGCTGGAAGAGGCCATCAGCAGCGTAAGCGGCATGGACGAGCTGACCTCGCAAGCGAATGAAGGAAACGCGCGCATCACTTGCAAATTCACGTTGGAACGGGACCTGAACGGCGCGGCGCAGGATATTCGCGAACGCGTGGCGACGTCCATGCGCAATCTGCCGCCCAATGTGCTGCCACCGGTGATCACGAAGATCGATCCCGATCAGGCGGCCGTTTTTTCCATTTTGGTGGCGGGCAGCGGCAGCCTGCGGGAGACCACCGAATTTGCCGATAAGGTGATCCGGCGGGCGCTCGAGACGGTGGACGGCGTGGGCGCGGTGAACCTAACGGGCGGCCGCTTGCGGCAAATCCGCGTGTTTGCCGACGCCGAAAAACTCAATGCCTACGGGCTGACCATCAAGCAGTTTGAGAACGCGATTCAAAACGAAAACGTGGAAGTGCCGGGAGGAACGGTTCGCCGCGGCGATCGGGAATTGGGCGTGCGCACGCTTGCGCGTATGGAGAATCCCGATGATTTCAACGGCATCATCGTCGCCAACGCCAACGGAGCGCCGATTCGCATCCGCGACGTCGGCCACGTGGAAGACAGTTACCCCGAGCAAACGACGTGGAATTTCGTACATGGCAAAGAAGCAGTCACACTCGACGTGCAGCGACAGTTCGGCGCGAATACGCTCGAAGTCATCGGGGCCGTGAAGGCGAAACTCGAGGGGATGCAAAGCCTGTTGCCACCGGGAATCTCGATTGAGGTCCTGCGCGATAATTCCAAATACATCCGGGCTTCCGTTTCTTCGCTGGAAGAACATCTGCTGTTCGGCGCGTTACTGGCCAGCCTGGTGGTGTTGCTCTTTATCCGCAATCTGCGCTCCGTGATTATCGCGGCGGTGGCCATCCCTGCATCGATCATCGCCACATTCACGCTGCTGAAGGTGATGGATTTCACGCTCAACAACATGACCCTGCTGGCGCTGACGCTGGCGGTGGGCATTGTGATCGATGACGCCATCGTGGTGCTGGAGAATATTGTTCGGTATATCGAGCAAAAGGGCTATGAGCCGAAGCAAGCAGCGATCGAAGCCACGAAAGAGATCATGCTGGCGGTGCTGGCGACGACGTTGTCATTGGTGATGATCTTTGTGCCCATCGCGTTCACGACGGGGTATGCGCGCCGCTATTTGAACCAATTCGGCTGGACTATGGCCTGTGCGGTGCTTGTCTCGATGCTGGTGAGCTTCACGCTGACGCCCATGCTCTGTTCGCGGCTGCTAAAACGTACGGAGCGCAAACGGAGCGCGGCAGGGAGACACGAAGCGCGCGCGGCAGGCGAAGCGGAACACGCTGCGAAGGACCACGCTGCGAAGGACTACGCTGCGAAGGACCACACGCTCCCCATCTGGGTCAGCCGTTCCTACGCGAGGATGCTCGAGTGGTCGCTCGATCATCGCTGGGCGGTGGTTCTGGTCGCACTGGGAACCTTTGCGCTCACTATTCCGCTGAATTCACTGGTTGGGCGCGATTTTATTCCGCCCGATGATCAGGGCGAGTTTCAGGTGATTTTTGATTCGCCCGTGGGCACCTCGCCGGAAGGCTCGGCAAACATCGCGGTGGAATTAGCCAAGCGATACGAGCAATTGCCGGGGGTGGTCTTCGCCTGGCCCAGCGTTTCGGAGCGCTCCAACCACTGCCACACGTATATACGGCTCACCGACGCCACGCAGCGCAAATTTTCCATGCTGGACGTCGCGGACGAAGTGCGCAACATTCTTGCCGAGCCGCGCTATCGCGACCTGCGCGTGAAATTCTGGTTTCCCTCGGCAATCGGCGGAAACGAAAACACGGGCTCGTTACAGCCAGTCATTCTCGGCCCGGACTTCTATCGCGCGACTGAGCTCGCCATCAAAGCGGCTAATGATGTACGCAAAATCAAAGGTCTTACCGACGTAAGCGCCGATGTGAACCTGAATCTGCCGGAGTTTCAGGTGCACATTGACCGCCAGCGCGCGGCAGACCTGGGAGTGCAGGTGGCGGACGTGGCCGGAGCAGTGCGGCTGATGATTGCGGGCACGGATCAAATCTCCACCTACAAAGAGGGCGCCGAGCAGTACGACGTAACCATGCAACTGCTTCCCGAGCAGCAGAAGAATCCGGAACTGCTGGCGCGGCTGATGATCCCGTCTTCTAAAGTGGGCCAGGTGCGCCTGGACAGCATCGCCAGTGTCGAACGCGGCGGAGGCCCTTCGAGGATTGACCGCTACAACCGGCGCTATCAGGCGAGTCTGGTGGCCTGGCCGCAAGAAGGTTTGGACCTGGGCGGGGCGATGCGCGCGGTGACCAACGTCATGAGGCAGGAGATTCCGCCGGGCTACAACCTGAGATTTACGGGCGTGGCGAAGGAACTCGACACCATGACCAGCAACCTGATCATGGCGTTCTTGCTGGCATGCATATTCATGTACCTCGTGCTCGCGGCACAATTCGACAGTTTTGTGCATCCCTTCACGATCATGTTGAGCCTGCCCTTGTCCATTCCTTTCGCGCTGCTGACGCTGTTTCTCACCCATCGAACCCTCAATTTGTGGAGCGCCCTGGGCGTGCTGCTGTTGCTGGGTATCGTGCACAAGAACGGCATTCTTCAGGTGGATTACGCGAACAAGCTGCGCGAGCGGGGCGTGGCGCTTCGCGAGGCCGTCGTTCGCGCCAATCACGTCCGACTGCGGCCGATCCTGATGACGACGCTCTCGATCGTCGCCGGCCTCGTCCCCACGGCCATTGGGATTGGCGCAGGCTCATCGCAGCGCTCGGCAATCGCGGTGACGATCATCGGAGGGCAATCGCTCTGCCTGCTGCTGACGCTGCTGGTTACGCCGGTGGCGTACTCGTTGTTTGCCGAATTGGAGCAAAAGCGCGCGGCGATTTTCGCGAGAGGATTCCAAAAGCTGCGCCTGGACATCGCGCGAGTGTTTACGATGCATGCGCGCTGAGATCGATTCATGACGATTCCGGAGCTTTGCGTCAAGCGGCCCGTCTTCTCGGTAACGTTGATCGGCTTTTTGCTGGTCCTGGGCATCTTTTCGTTTCGGGACCTAGGCGTAGACCTCTTCCCTAAAACCGATCCTGCCACCGTAACGGTCACCGTGGACCTTCCCGGCGCGACGGCGGAAGAGATGAGCACCGAGATCATCCTTCCGCTGGAAGAGGCGGTAAGCTCGGTCGGCGGTCTTGACGAACTCTCTTCGGAGGCTGATGAGGGCGAAGCCAGGATCACTTGCAAATTCGTTTTGGAGCGCGATACCGAGGGCGCCGCGCAGGACGTTCGAGAGAAAGTGGCGGCGGCCATCCGGCTTCTGCCTCCCACGATTCTCCCTCCCACGATTACCAAAGATGATCCCGACTCCGATCCGGTTCTTTCGCTGCTGATCGCCGGCGGCGCCGATCTGCGCGAAACCACGGAAATCGCGGACAAGCAGATCAAGAGGACACTGGAAACGGTCAACGGCGTCGGTGAAGTCGACCTGACCGGCGGGCGTATCCGGCAGATTCGCGTTTTTGGCGATGCGGAGAAGCTCAACGCTTACGGCATCACCATCAATCAACTGGAAAGCGCGATTCAAAACCAAAATGTGGAAGTTCCCGGCGGGACCATTCGGCGCGGGGCGTCGGAAATGGGCGTGCGCACGCTGGGTCGCATCGAAGCCTCCGATCTCTTCAATGACATCATCGTGGCCAACGTCAACGGCACGCCGATTCGCGTGCGAGACGTAGGACGCGTGGAAGATAGCTTCGCCGAGCCCACCACCTGGAACATGATCGGCGGCAAAGAAGCCGTGGTTCTCGATATTCGCCGGCAGACAGGCACCAACACTCTCGAAGTCATCGACGCCGCGAAGGCAAAAATCAATCAGCTCAAGAGTACGTTGCCCCCGGGAGTCACCATTCAAGTGATTCGCGACAACTCCACATTCATCAAAGCTTCCATTGCTTCGCTCGAGGAGCATCTTCTGTTTGGCAGCTTGCTGGCCAGCCTGGTGGTCCTGTTGTTTATCCGTAATCTGCGTTCGGTGATCATCGCCGCTCTGGCCATTCCTACGTCGATCATCGCCACATTCACGCTGCTGAAGGTGATGGATTTCACGCTCAATAACATGACCCTGCTGGCGCTGACGCTGGCGGTGGGCATTGTGATCGATGATGCCATCGTGGTGCTGGAGAATATTGTTCGCTACATCGAAGAGAAAGGCTTCGAGCCGAAGCAAGCAGCGATCGAAGCCACGAAAGAGATCATGCTGGCGGTGCTGGCGACGACGTTGTCTTTGGTGATTATTTTCGTGCCCATTGCGTTCACGACGGGGTATGCGCGCCGCTACTTGAATCAATTCGGCTGGACCATGGCGTTTTCCGTGATGGTTTCGATGCTGGTGAGCTTCACGCTGACGCCCATGCTTTGTTCGCGTTTATTGGGGCGAATTCAAAGGAAAGCAGGCGAAGCTGGAGCAGAGACGGACCGGTCTCCTGAACCGCATTCATCCGCTTCCAGCGAAAATCACTTCTTTGCCTGGATCGATGGCATCTACGGAAAAATGCTGGAATGGTCGCTCGATCATCGTGGAACCGTGGCCTGGGTGGCGGCCGCGACGCTGGCGCTTACTTTTCCGTTGAATGCATTGGTGGGGCGCGATTTCATCCCGGCGGACGATCAGAGCGAATTAACGGTCGTTTTCGATGCGCCGGTGGGGACTTCCCTTCAAGGGACGGCGAAGATCGCGACCCAGTTGGCGCACGAAATCGAGCGTAACCGAGCCGTGTCGTTCGCCTGGGCCAGCGTACTCAACGAGGATAATCACTCGCAGTTGTATGTGCGGCTCACGGAGGTATCGAAGCGCAAGGCTTCGAGCGCCGATGTGGCCGATGACATTCGCGGAATCCTAGGGAAACCCGAATACGCGGATTTGCGGGCCGTGGTGCTCCTGCCCTCCGTGCTGGGCAGCAGCGTGGACTATGGCACGATCCGCCCGCTGATCCTGGGACCGGATTTTTATGGCGCCGCGAAAATCGCCGAGCAGTCCGCCGACGAAATGCGCTCGATCAAAGGTCTGGTGGACGTGAGCGCCGAAGTGAACCTGAATACGCCGGAGCTTCAGGTGAAGATTGACCGGCAGCGGGCGGCCGATTTGGGGGTGCGCGCCTCCGACATTGCCAATGCCGTGCGGCTCATGGTCGCGGGAACCGATCAGATTTCGACCTATAAGGAAGGGTCAGAACAATACGACGTGACCATGCAACTGCTGCCCGAACAGCAGCGGAATCCCGAGTTGCTTTCGCGGCTGATGATTCCTTCGGCAAAGGTCGGCCAGGTTCGCCTGGATAATGTGGCCACGCTGGAGCGCGGCGTGGGCCCGACGCTGATCGATCGGTATAACCGGCAGTTCCAGGTGGCTTTGACGGCAAACAATACGGCCAGTTTGCCGTTTGATGCAGCCGTGCGCGCCATCAGCGCGGCCATCGAACGAATTCCTCATCCGAATTATTTCGTGAAATTCACGGGGACGGTGAAGATCCTGGACGAGACGACGCGCAGCCTGATCGTCGCTTTTCTGCTGGCCTGTATTTTTATGTACATGGTGCTGGCTGCCCAGTTTGACAGTTTTCTCCATCCCTTCACGATCATGCTGAGCCTTCCGCTCTCGGTGCCCTTCGCGCTGCTCACGCTGTGGCTCACTCACCGGACGCTGAATTTGTGGAGCGCCCTGGGCGTGTTTCTGTTGCTCGGAGTGGTGAAAAAGAACGGAATTCTTCAGGTGGACTACACGAACCGCCTGCGCAAAGAAGGGGTGCCCTTGCGCGAAGCCATCGTGAGGGCCAATCACGTGCGGCTGCGGCCAATCCTGATGACCACGCTGGCGATTGTAGCCGGGTTAGTCCCCACGGCCACCGGGATCGGAGCTGGAGCGGCGCAGCGGTCGGCAATCGCCCTGACCATTATCGGCGGGCAATCGCTGTGCCTGCTGCTTACACTGCTGATTACTCCGGTGGCCTATTCCTTCTTTGCCGAACTCGAAGCCCGGCAGATTCGCATTCCCTGGCAGGCCGGGCTGGCGAAACTCCGGCTCGGAGTCGCTCGCCTCTTCGCCTCCTGCAGCCGCTAAACAGTAGCCTCAGCCCGCCTTGTCAGCGTGCTCACCTTGATGATTGCAGTTTTTCCTTTGATTCCACGA
>DASPYR010000094.1:0-8352 GCA_035636675.1 Rugosimonospora sp.
CAGATCCGCCGCCCGCCACTGCGGTGGGTGGCGAGCCAAACGTGACCGGCGCCGAGGGGCGCCGAGCCGATGTATTGGCTATAGCCGCGCCAGTAAAGTGTGAGGTTGCCGAGCGAAACCCTCAGGTTGCGCGACGAGCCCATGAACCACACGCGCGGCGCGGTGAAGTTCGGCGAAACATCCGATTCCGCGAAATAATAAATCCCGCGATGCACGGCGGAATTATCGGTGATGGCGATATCGAAAATTCCGTTCGCCGCCAAGGCTGAGATGCCACCGATCCGATCGGGCTGCGCGATCGAACCTGACGGATCGACGCCGGTGGCGCGCCCGAGCGCATTGATCGCACTCACGATCTGACGCAGCGATTCGTAGACGTACGGATCGCGCGCCTTCACCTGCGCTAGTTGCGGAATATTCAGCATGCTAATTTCCGCCGCGCACCGGAGACTTTGTTGACGCGCGAAAGCTCTTGATGTCCATGACTTTCGCGCGGGTAATCAATTTCCACCTCTCACCGGGCTCCAAGGATCGGGCGCGAGCGAAGCCACTAGCCGCGAAAGCCGGAACCACGACCCGGCCTGGTTCGTGCCCACCTGAAACGCGGCGCGTTCGGCAAGCAGGTTGATGGACAGCTCGAGGTCCTTGCTCCCGGGCGAGCTGAGCCCGAGCGACGGCAGCGCCGCGGGGAATCCCTCGTTGTCGGCGAAAGAAGTCAGATTCAAATTCCCTGCCCCTTCGGCGTAGCAGGTCAGATAAGAGAAAAGCTTGCGATGTGCGCGCACGCCGAGTTCGCCTTCCTGGTCCGCGCTGGGGAAGAAATACGTCGTGTAGTAACCGGCGATGGCTGCGCCGTCGTCGGAAAACTGCGTATCGCTGAGCTGATACATTTTTCCAGTGCCCGCGCCATTGCCGATAAAGAACTGCGCCGTGCCGTCGCTGCGTTCGATAAGCGCGGCGGAATTGGCCGTGATCTTCCAGGGCGCCCACTTGCGCGCGCGGCTGACGGAGATCATGCGCCCCGTCATGGAACTTGTGTGCACCGAAGCGTAGGTCGCGATGTCCGCAGCCGTGGAGAGACTGCGATAATCGAGCACGAGCACGCGATTCGGCTGCGTGGCCGGCGCGAGGGGCACGCCCACCAGAATGCGCTTGGCGCGCGTATCCACGCGCACCCAGAGCGTATAGCCGTATTGCCAGTTGATGGTGTCCCAGAGCGGCTGAATCTCCTGTGATATTTTCACCGGCTCGCCGCCGTCGAAGATAAACAGGCCCGCACGATCGGCGATCACGGCCCAATCTTCGCCGGTATCCACGCCATCCACTGAAGGCGTCCCCACGCCATTGGAGACTTCGCTGAGCGTCCAATCGGCGGGCTCGTTGACGCCGTCGTCGCGCGTGGAATAGATGGAGTGCTCCTTCACGAAATAGAGCTGATCGCGCAGGACGAACGCGGCCCGCACCGCCTGGCCGTTATTTTCCGCGACGGAGAGCAGGCCGTCGACGCCGTCGTAGCTTTCGGGGTCTTCGGCGCGGCTGGCGCGCACGATACTGGCGTTATAGGGCTGCGCCGTGGGATAAATTTCGATATTGTCGAAGGTGACGCCGCAATTGTTGTTGAGGCCATCGGCATAAACGCGCAGCAGCAAATCCGGCGGTGCCGGCGAAACAATCCCGCTGGTAAGCACGCCCGTGAATTCCTGAAATTTGGTGGTCAGTGAGGTGGCCGCGACGTCGAAGCCCACGTCGATGCTCTGCGAAGCGCTGTAGAGATGCACGTGCAGATTGCCCGAAGTGGGCGGCGAACTCGCCGGATCGTTCATCGCGCGCAGGCGCACGGAATAGCCCGTATTCGGCTGAATGATGGGCACGCCATTGGAGTCAACGTAGGCGCTCTGCGTGATCATGCCCTTATCGTTGGCCACGTTATCACCAACGATCTCCCACGCGCCGCCCCAGAGCGCGCTGAAGGCGCTGCCTCCGGCGCCTCCATAGGTATTATCGGAAGTCCAGCCGAGCGGCGGCCGCACACCCGCGCCGCTGCCGACGAATCCGCCGTCGAAGCTCAGATTGCGAAAATTCTCTACCTTATTGCGTTCGCCCCACCAGAAAAGCCGCGAAGCATAACCGATGACGCCCGCACATTCGCCCAGCTCCACTAACCGGAAGAGCGGATCGGCCAGCGTTCCGCCCAGCAAAGCAGTGTCGGAGAAATCCAGCGTGACGCTCGTGGTCGTGGTATCCGCGATAACCATCTGCGGCGCGTTATTGAGCCCGCTGGTGTAATAAAAGGATCCGCCGCCCGCGGGAGTGAACGCCAGGATGCGCGCCACAACATTGGCGTCGCTGAGCGGCAGCGGAATTCCCGTCAATTGCACGCGGCGATTGCCCGAAGCGGTCCAGGTCACCGGCGGCGAAGGCTGCGTGAGAAAGCCTTGGCGCGTCCGAAAAAAGACGCAGACCTGATGCAGGCCGGCCGAAAGTTGGGGCGCCAGCGTTGCTGAGGCGCTTCCGGAACTGCCGCCCGAATTGCTTGCCGCGCCGAGTTGCTGATAGGTCAGCGTGGTCGGCGATGGCACCGACTGCACGACGAAGGTGCCGTTGAACGAAGTATCCACCACGCCGGCGATCAGGACTGAGGCTCCCGGATAGAGATTGTGCGCGGCGGTAGTTGTGATGGTGACGGCGTTGTTGCTGCGCACCGCGCCCGTCGGCGAATTGCCGACGGTGTAGACCGGCTCCGCCGGCGCGTCGAATGCCGCCGCCGGGCCGGCGCCCGGCCCCGCCTGGCTTACGCGATCGAAATTCGTGCCGTCGTATTGCCGCGGAATATCCAGGCCGAATCTTCCATCGTGGAACGCGATGTATTCGCGGCCAAACAGCGTTGTGGACTTGGCGCGGCAATTCGGCGCGATGAATTTTCCGCCCGATCCCGTATTGATCTGCGTCAGCGTGCCCGGCGTAAATTCGCCCCAGAGCGATCCGGCCGAATCGAGCGCCAGCAGAGTTTCCGCAAGGTTCGGCTGAATGTACGTTTTGACGTAGTTGATGGTGGGATTGCCGGAAATCGCGGCGAACACGGACAGCAGCCCCGGCCGCGTCTTTACCGCGCCTGGCACGAAAGCCACGTCGGCGCAATCCGGCGAAGCTCCTGGCGGCAAATCCGCCGGAGCCACATCGGTCACCAGCCCGCCAAACATATCCAGCGGCGCATCGGTTGTGCCCAAGACAGTCATCGAGGATTTCTCGTCAAAAGATGGGGTTAGCCGCTACGGCACGGCCCCAGGACGTGTCATTCTGAGCGGGTGTGGAACTTGTTTGCCGAAGAATCTCTCCGTAGATGCGGCAAAAGAGAGATTCTTCGTCCGCTTGCCCACTCAGAATGACAGCTCGTTTTGGCAATTCGTTGTCGCGGCCTACGGCTAATAAACACGTTAAATCAATTTGCTGAAGACGGCCTCGATCTGAATGTTCGTATCGCCGGTAATGCGGGAAGGATAGGCGCCTGCCGCAAGCTCGGTATTGGAAGCTGTGTTGATCTTTATCTTTCCGTTGGCGAGAGTCGGCGTAGCCGCACGAACGAAGGCGTAATTATCTCCACTCGTGCCGCCCACCCACACCTGCACGGGAGCCTGGCTGGCTCCAATCTGATTGGCCACGGTGGTGAAATCGAGCGTATCGCCGCCGCTTGGGTAACTGCCGGATGCGGCGAGCGTGCCAAAGATGTAGAGAGCGTTCTTCCCCGAATCTATATTGGTAATATTGATCGCAAGAGCCATTTCCCTTCCCTCCCCTTTCGTTGGCGCAAACACCTACACAATCGGCCCGTAGCCCTGGCGCCACGAATAGGGCCGCCGGCGGCGTCCGCTGTGCTGCTCGCGATGCGTCGCGCGCAGCAGCAAGTCCTCCAGCGCATCGGTGCCGGCGTCATCCCAGCGCGCCGCTTGCGGTGCTCCGCGGGCAGCCGCGGCCATGGCTGCGGTGAAGTAGGCGATGGACTCGATGGCGTCGCGAATCAGCACGGAACTCGTGCCGTCGACGAACGCCGGATAAGCTTTCTCGTAGCGCAGGCGGATCTGCGTATCCTGCGTCGCGCCGAGGAAATAGAGCCCATCCGCGCGCCACTCCCAATATTGAAGATTGAGTCCCTGCGGCTGGGACGGCAGACCTCCGTGATCGCTCAGGTCGGTCATTTCCACGAAATCGTCGGACGAGCCGTTGGGGCGTTCCCACAGCTTCAGCGGCACCAACAGATCCACCGGCAGTTGATTCGGCGGCGCCGTGGCGTCGGTGATGGAAACCTGCAGCGAAGGGTCCGTGCCCGCCACGGAGGGAACTACCAGCAGCACGTCGTCGCTGAGGAAGCTGCCCGAACGGATATTCGCCAGCGCGCGCTGTACTTTGCGGTAGGCGGAATTGGCGTAGGGTATGAGGACCGTGTCGGTAAAAAGAGTTCCCGCGGCGTCGTTCAGCAGCGAACGCACCAGCGAGGTCACTTGTCCCGCGGTGTTATAGGCCGTCGGCATAATCTACTCCCACGCGCGCTCCAATTCGCCCGCGCACGATCGATTCGAGGAATCTGCTTTTTCTCCTGTCGGACCCGTTCCCGGCTTTTGCAAGAAGTGTGGCCCTGCGTTTACTTTGTTTGGCCGTTTGCAGGAAGCGGCGATTGCTTCAGATACGCGGCGACTCCAATGATGCCGCTCATCAGCGCGCTCACCCCGGCGATGGCCAGCGTGGACTTCAGGCCCGCTTGCAGATTGAAATGCGCGGGATCAATGCCTACGGCTGCAAACCCAGTGATCACGCCATTGGCAGCGCCGGCGATTGCTGCAGCCAAAAGGCCTTTGGCCCAAAGTTCGAGGTTCTGCGTCACGAGGCTTCTCAGAATGCGCACTTCGGTTCAAACGGAATTTACGGCAACGCCACGTCGGGCGCTGCCGGAGACGGGAGATTCGGAGCTAAGCCCAAACTGGCCGCCTTGCTGCGATCCAAAATCGCTCGGCAAATCCTGCACACGGCAACCCCAGGCTTGATCTTTTCTCCGCAGCCGGGACACTCCACCGTCTCGCGCGCCTGATAGAACCAGTCTTTCTCCAGTCCCAGATACTGTGCCGCGCGGCGCTCCACGTCATTGATGAAGAGATAGGAATGCGAACGCTCCCATTCGCGATCGGCGCCGGCCACGAGCCTGCGATAAAACGCCACCAGCTTTTCGTGCGCTCGCTCCAGTTCGTCCTCGCTGGGAATTTCGCTTTCGGCCACAAAAACGCCAAAGTTGCTTTCCTCGCCGCCATCGGAATTGATCTCGCGGCAGAGGTCCTGCGCGAGTTCGGCGGCGGAGATGTGCACGGGCGTGGTGCGTTTGTCGCCCATATCCATGAAGGCCGTGCGCGCCTCGACTCTCGTGGGCGCGTAAGGCTCGCCATCCTCACAGCCGCGCACTCGGTAAGTGCCGTAGCTGCGATGTAGGATCCAGTTTTGTTCCGTCAGATTTACGATCACCGCGTTTGTTTGGTTCGCCATTCTCCCCTCTTTTTTTTTGGCAGTCCGTACTGGTGTTGTCGAACGCCAAAAGCGCGTGCCCAATCACGCGGCTTTTGGCGCTAAAAAAGTGTTGTCGAGCCCGAAAAGTGCGTGGCAATCACGCGCGTTTCGGTGCCCTGAAACTTGCCGTGGTGCTAAAGAGCATCGAGTGGAAGCGCTGAAGCGTACTGGTGTTGTCGGGCGCCGCAACGTCGCCGGTAAGGCGAGCTTGCGGCGCTATAAACAAGTTACGAAGGGCACGCCGTGAAACGCCGGGCAGCCGCTATCGAGTACGTCCCAGGCCCAGCGATCGTAATCGTGCTCGCTGCGGCGCTCGCGATCCTCGATCGCCTTGCGCCGTTCGGCCGCGCTGGTGTGCCTTCCGGCCTCGATCGCGCTCGCAATATACTCGGCCACGGTCGGTGTGAGTTGCACGAATTCCCCGCGCGGGCCTTCCAACGTGAAGCAGTGCTCGTATTCGCCGCGTTCGGGATAAGGACCGAGCGCCGGCACGCTGACGCCGTCCTCGCGTTCGATGGTCCGCGCGTACCAGGCGCGCGGCGAGCCATAAGCTTCCGGCGGCAGCCATCGTTCGATATGCCAACGGTCCTGCGGCGCGTATTTGGGCACGCGCCGCAGCTCCATGCATTCGCGCACGAGCTCGCCCGCCGCGTTGCGGTCTTCCCATTTGCCGCCCACCCACGCCAGGCGCGACCATCCCCACACCGCACGGTAGTTTGCTTCGCCGAAACGGTTCCGGCCGCCCGCAATCTCCAGCCGCCTCATTACTGATTCGGGAGCGGTATGCTGCTCCCGAAGCACTTTTATTGGCGTGCGTGGTGGGATTGTCGAGCTCCGCATTCTCGGAGTCCGGGACAGCGGACCGGGAAAAGGCGTGCTTGCGCGAAGGCTTTCTTCGCGCGTTTCAAACGAGGGCAGGCCGTTTTTCCGGCCTAAAGAAGCCGCCTCGTCCTGCTCCCGCAAAACGCGAATCACCTCAGCGTGCCGCGATTCTCGGGACGTCAAAAGGCTGCGCTGAACCGCGGCGCTTTTGCTACAAGGGGAACTCACGCGAACCACCCTGTATCCTTATGCAGTTGCCCCGAAGTTGTAGCTGCTCTCGGGTTGTGCTAGTTTCTGCGTGTGCGCTCCCTGTTTCTGATCGCTTCAGTGCTCGTCCTCGCATTTTGGGCGCAAGCGGTCCCACAGAGCAGTCCCAAGCGCAGGATTCCCTGTAAAACTCCTCAAAACGCCTCCGAGTGTTATTGGACGCACGGGCGAATTACAATTGGCAACGGCACCCCAGCTTACCGCCTCTGGAAAATTGGGACTCAACGCATCCTCGGTATCTACAGCGGCCCATCAACCTTCCACGACCCTCTATCCCTCGACAACGAGGATCCAGATTTCCCCGCGAACGTGGAGAAGATCTGGAGCCCGAGAGTCTATAGGCCGCTCTACGGCGATTTCGAGGTTTGCCCCCTCGCCCCTGAGCGTGCTGGTTTTATGCGGCCCGTCTGCGTCGAATCAGCAAAAAACCCTTTCTTGCACAAATGATGGCAACTCTCTCAGGCGGGTTTTCACAGATGCGTTAATTGTCAGTAAACGACCGGCCGTCTTGCTACGGATTCTCCTAGCGTGTTAGCCTCAGATATGCGTGCTGTGCCGCTGATAATAACTATCTTTTCGGTGGCGTTGTGCCTCCAAGCACTACCTCAGAATTCCCTGTAAAACTCCTCAAAACGCCTCCGAGTGTTATTGGACTCGAGGCCGAGTCGCATTTGGCACCGGAAACGCGGCCTTCCGAATGTGGAAAATTGGAACGAAGCGTCTGCTCGGGATCTATAGCGGTCCATCGGTCTCTCATGACCGGCTATCGCCCGACCAAGAACACCCCGAGTTCCCCGCCAATGTAGACAAAGTCTGGTCGTCAAGACTCGGCGCTCTCTACGGCGACTTCGAGGTTTGCCCGCTGGCGCCTGAGCGTCCCGGCGCTATGCGGCCCGTCTGCGTCGAATCCGCAAAGAACCTCTTGGTCGAGCGATCGCTCCTAGGCAAATAGGCTGTCAGCAGGATCTGCTTCTATCGGGGATTGGACGGAGATGAACGTGGCGAATCGTCGACGGCATGAGCATACGAGTCGCACGTCGCGCCGCGCGTGGGTATTTGCTGGAAGGCCGCGGTTTGCAGCGGCGCGGTTCTAAGCCGCGCCAGTCTTCTCGTCAGATGCTCGTGCGTCCACACGCCCCAGAGCGCATCCTCGATATCCATCTTTCCCTGTTGCGTAACGATGTGGCCATTATTCACGATCCTTAGATGTACCGGCGGCGCGCGGCGCAGCCATACGAACTGCAATAACTCGCCTTTCGTCCTAGTGCGATTCCAGAACGCGGCGTAGACGTTGTGCGTCTCATCCCGATAGTCATACTCTCCGGGATTCTTCTTCGGCGGCTCGTACAAATATGTGAACCTCAGCACGCCGTCTGCATAAAGCTCTTTCGGAATCCACGACCCATCCACGGAACGCACAGCACATTGCGGAATCCTCGTACTTAGGATCGCGGCGCCATCCTGCGCGCGCCCTGCAAGACACAGCAATACCAAGGCCGCAAACAGCAAAAGGAAGCAACGTGGAAAAGCGATCATTTCCTACTTCGCCGCGGGCGTTTCTGGCAGGTTTTCATAGAGCACAGTATAGACTTTTTGCGAACCGTACTGGAATGGGCCAAACCGTTTGACGACTTCTTGGCTGCCGTTACCGATCTTCCGCGGTCCGAGGTACTCATTGTATCGGTTATTGAAAAACATCCTGCCGTCCGTCGGGTC
>DASPYR010000095.1:0-9503 GCA_035636675.1 Rugosimonospora sp.
GTCGCTGCCGACGAGGCGTACACGAACCGTGTGTCCGACTGGAGCGCCCACGCAGCCAGATCACGCGAAAATTCGTAATTGTTGCGGTAGAGATATTCGCGGTCGATTTCCGTCGTGGAGGAACAGGCGCCCAAATGAAACGCGAAGTCGAATTTTCCCAGTTGGCCCGCGGTAAGCCACGATAAAGTCTGCTCCGGCTCGATGTAGTCGGCAAAAATCAAATGCCGCAGATAACGGCTTCGCTCGGCTTCCGGCGCCGAGTCTGCGATCACGATATCGGTGCAGCCGCGTCCATTGAGTTCCCAAACCAGCGCGCTGCCGATAAATCCGCCGCCTCCGGTAACCAGCACTCGCCGGCCCGGCCATCGGTTTTCTCTTTCGCCACTTGCCATACCGTTTGGTTTTGTGCAGCCCTACTATACAGTACCGGCCTTTTTCCGGAGGGACTCGTGAAGACGGCGCGCGGGCCTGAGCACCTGCGGATTTTGCTTCGCCGCAATGCCATCGAGCGGCGAGTCCGCCAATTGGGCCGAGAGATCACGGCCGATTTTGGCGGCCATCGCCTGCATCTCATCGGCGTCCTCAAAGGCGCATCCATCTTTGTTTCCGACTTGATCCGCGAAATTCGCCTCGAAGTCTCGCTGGATTTCATTGCTGTGGCCAGCTACGGCGAATCGAGCCGCAGTTCCGGCCAGGTTCGCCTGACCAAGGATCTGGATAACAGCATCGAGGGCCTCCACACGATTTTAGTGGAAGACATCCTGGATACCGGGCGAACCATCGATTACCTCCAGCGTGTGCTGTGGCAACGCAAGCCGCGCTCGCTGCGCGTTGCGACGCTGCTGAGTAAATCCGGTCCTCGCGTGAAGCAAGTCCGGCCGGACTACGTTGGTTTTGAAATTCCCAATGAATTCGTGGTTGGCTACGGCCTGGATTACGCGGAGCGCTATCGCAATCTCCGCGACATTTGCGTCCTCCGATTGCCTGGCGGCCGCCAGCCCCGTCCGCAGTCCCTGGCCCGCTGAACGAATCGCAGGCTCCGCCGCGACGCCTGTATTTGCGAACACCAAGACCGGAACCTCCTTCGCCTGCTGATATACTGTGGGGCCTAGAGAAATCCGCCCATGTCTGACGTGGAAACCAGGGTCACCCAGGAACTTTCGGAGAGCGTACTCGCCACTCTTGCGGAGATCGGCGAAGAGATCAATGCCTCGCTGAACCTGGACCGCGTTCTCTCCAAGATGGCCACGCTCATCAAGCGCCTGGTGGACTACGAAATTTTTACCGTCATGCTGCTCGATGAGGGGAGCCAAATGCTCTCCAATCGGTTCGCCGTCGGATACAGTCAGGAGATGATGGAGAATTGGCGCGTCCCGGTCGGCCAGGGTATTTCGGGAGCCGCGGCCGCGAGCCGCCAGCCGATCCTGGTGGCCGACGTTCGTAACGATCCGCGTTACATCAATGCCATCGATAGCGTTCGTTCCGAGCTCGCCGTGCCGCTGCTGTTTAAGAATCAGGTCATCGGTGTCATCGATATCCAAAGCTCGCAAGTGGATTACTTCACGCCCGAGCAGCAGGAAATTCTGGTGCTGCTCGCCGGCCGCCTGGCCACGGCCATTGAGAATGCGCGTCTTTTCGAGCGCGCCCGAAGCCAGGCGGATACGCTCCTGCTCCTGCACGAGGTCGGGCGCGAGGCCAGTTCCATCCTCGATATGGAAGCGCTCTTGAGGCGCGCCGCCGAACTCGTGAAACGTGTCATCGATTATCAGATCATGAGCATCATGCTCCGTGACGAGGTCACCAACCTCTTCCTGCAGCGGCTCGCCGTGAAGTACGGTCAGAGCGGCCAGGGCAAGCTCGCCGTGGGCTTCTCGGAAGGAATCATCGGCGCGGCCGCCTCCAGCAGTCTGCCGGTCCGCGTCCCGGACGTCACCAAGGATCCGCGCTACCGCATGGTCAATCCCGAAACGCGTTCGGAACTGGCCATTCCCATGACCCATAAGGGCACGGTCATCGGCGTTCTCGATCTCGAGAGCCCGCAGTTGAACTATTTCACCGAGGACCACGTGCAGGCGCTTTCCATTCTTGCCGCTCAGCTCGCCATCGCTCTCGAAAATGCCCGCCTGTATGAGAAAGTGGCCCGAGACGAGGCCCGCATGGAGCGCGAACTGCAAGCGGCTCAGCGCATGCAGGGCGCCCTGCTGCGGCCCGTTCCGGCGGACGATTTCGGCGTCGACCTGGCCGCGCGCATCCTTTCCGCCCGCGAAGTCTGCGGCGATCTTTACGATTTCCTGCGCTATGGCCCTACGCGCATCGGCTTTGGCCTGGGCGACGTCAGCGGCAAAGGTTCCGCCGCCGCCCTTTATGGCGCCGTGGCGATCGGCATTTTGCGCAGCATCGCTCCGCAAAAGATCCTGCCGGCGGAACTTCTGCGCCAGCTGAATCAGTTGATCTGCGAACGCCGCATCGAGGGCCGCTTCATGACTTTCTGCTTTGCCACCTGGCGAAAGCCTACGCGCAAATTGCGTGTGGCCAACGCCGGACAGACACAGCCTTTGCTGTACAGGAATGGCCGCTGCGAGCAACTCAAGCTGGTGGGCTTCCCGCTGGGCATCTACGATGACGTGACTTATGAAGAATGGGTGATGAATCTCGATCCCGGCAACATTCTCGTCTTCCATTCCGACGGCCTCTCCGAAGCCACGGATCCGGAGGGCAATTTTTTTGGCATCCCGCGGATCGCCTCGCTGATCGAGCAGAATGCGGCGCTCACGTCAGACCAGCTCGCCGATCGCTTGCTCGCTGCGGTTCAGGAGTTCACTCGGGGTATGGCGATCACCGACGACCGCACGCTCGTGGTCATGAAAGTCCGGTGAGCGCCTCGGCGGGTCGCCGGGGCCGCTCCCGGCGCGCGAACTCCCCGGCATATTCGGCGATCGATCCCGCAAGCTATACGCCCGAATTTTCGTGGCAGGGCAATGAGCTCTACTGCGAGGGCGTGCGCCTCGGAGAGATCGCTAACCGCGTGGGCACTCCGGCGTATGTTTACAGCGCAGCCAGTATCAGCGGAGCTTATAGCAAGCTCGACCGGGCCCTGAAGCGCCAGCCGCACACGATTTGTTATTCCGTCAAAGCCAATTCCAATCTTTCGATCCTTCGCCTGCTGGCTCGGCTGGGCAGCGGATTCGATATTGTCTCCATCGGCGAGCTTTTTCGCCTGCAACGCGCCGGAGTGGATGCGCAATCGATTGTCTTTTCCGGCGCCGGCAAATCACGGGAGGAAATCCGCGAAGCCCTGCGCGGGCGCATCGGCCTGTTCAACGCCGAATCGGCAGCCGAACTCGATATTCTTGCCAGCGAGGCATCTCGCGCCGGCCTTTGCGCGCCTGCGGCCATCCGCGTGAATCCCGACGTGGAGGCCGGAGGGCACCCGCACATCTCTACCGGCCACCACAGCCATAAATTCGGCATCGACTGGGAAAATGCGCTTCCTCTGTATCGGCAGTATCGCGATTCCCGCTGGATCGACTGGCGCGGCATCAGCGCTCATATCGGTTCGCAGATTCTGAGGCTTGCGCCGTTCCGCCAGGCTCTCACGCGGCTGACGCGCCATTTTCGCGAGCTTGCCGATTCAGGAATCAGATTGCGCTATCTCGATTTCGGAGGCGGACTCGGCGTGCGTTACTCGAATGAAAAACCGTTCTCGCCTGACGACTACGCAACGACGGTCGCAAATTTGGTCCGCCCTCTTCGCTGTCATTTGCTGCTCGAACCGGGCCGTTCGATTATCGCCCCCGCCGGCGTGCTGTTGATGCGGGTGCTCTACACAAAAGAGAACCGTGGCAAGAGGTTCGTCATCGTAGACGCGGCCATGAACGATTTCATCCGCCCGGCGCTCTACGATGCGGTGCACCCGATTACCGCCGCGAAGCGCACCGATGGCAATGCCGCCAAGGTTCGCGTGGATGTGGCGGGACCCGTCTGCGAATCCGGCGATTTTTTTGCTCAGGATTGGCCGCTGGCGCGAGTCAGCGCCGGCGCTCTGCTGGTGCTTTGGGGCGCGGGCGCTTACGGCTTCGTGGAGACTTCCAATTACAATTCGCGGCCCCGGCCGCCGGAGATTTTGGTGGAAGGCAGCCGCTTCCGCATGATTCGCCGCCGCGAATCTCTCTCCGACCTCATCCGCGGCGAATAGCCTCCGACGGTACTCATTGCGAGCGAAAACCACGTACTCCGGGCGAGCCGAATCGTTTAACCGGCGATTTGGAAATCGACCTTGCGCGCTTCCGTCACGCGCCGAGATGCATCGAGAATCTCGACGGAAACTAGGTCGCCTCCCTCATCGTAGTCGAGAATCACGCCCGGTTTGTCCTCAGCACTTTCGAATATCGTTGCGCCCTCTTTGAGAATCATGCTGAGCGTATCCGTTTTTGTGTCGTAGCTCACCTTCATGATTCGACTCTCCAATACTTCGCGACCCTGCTCGTCTGATACGCCGTCACAACCTCTGCCGGTTGGCGATCCACATCTACGAAGGCGCGGATCAGATAAAGTTTCGGCGGATCACCCCTTTCGATCCTCGACTGCAAAATCATTCGGCCTGGCCTTACCTCTATTACCTGGTCTGGAGAATCCATGACGCTCTTAATGATTTCTTGGGTCAGCCCGCGCCGTTGCATTTCAAATGCTGCATGCTCCGTAATTACATAATTCCGCGGGGGAAGTAATACCACTAAGCCTTCCCAAGCATAGCATCGGTTCGCCCTTCCGTCCCTCCCTGCTCGGTAACTCTTACCATGCGAGGGACTTCTCCTGTCACCTTTCGCCCCACTTCAGCTTGTCCCGCAGCACGCTGAAATAACTCTTCTCTTGCGGACGCACCAGGCGCAGCCTTTTGGCCGCGGCGCTCAGAGCCACCACGTCGTTCGCGTGCAGCTCCACCCCCACCTGGCCGTCCACGGTCAGATATATGGGAGCTTCTCCCGCCGCGAATCCGATTTCAATTTTCGCGCTGTCCGGAATAACCAGCGGCCGGTTGGTCAGCGTATGCGGACAGATCGGCGTAATCACAAACGCCGAAACAATTGGATACATAATCGGACCGCCCGCCGACAGTGAGTAAGCCGTCGAACCCGTTGGCGTGGCCACAATCAAGCCATCGGCCTTGTAGTTGGTCACGAATTCGCCGTTGACGCGCAGTTCCAGATCGATGATCCGCGCCAGCGCCGCCTTATTCAGCACCGCGTCATTCAGCGCCCGCACGCAATGAAACGGCTTCCCTTGCCGAATCACCCGAGATTCGAGCAGCACGCGTTCACTATAGCGAGCCTGCCCTTTGATGGCCTGTTCCAGCACGGGATAAAGGTCATCCAGCGTCACGCTCGTCAGAAAGCCGAGGCCTCCCAGGTTCACCGGCAGAATGGGGACGTTGCGTTCGCCCAGCAAGCGCGCCGCTGCCAATAGCGTGCCGTCGCCTCCGAGCACGATCAGCAGATCAGAGAGCGCGGGAATCTCTTCGCGAGCCTTTACTTTGCAGGACGAGGGGAGACACTCCGCCGTTTCGCTATCGCAGAAGACATTGACGCCTCGCTCCTCGAGCCAAGTGAGGAGCCCAGGCGCGACCGCGGAGACATCCCTTCGGCGCGGCCGCGAAATGATGCCCACGGCCTGAACCAGTGTGGAAGCCCGGGATGTAGTGGTGGCGCCCATCTGCTATTCGGCTCCAAGCTCCAATCGCCACCGCATTCGCGGCGAAGCAGCATTTTACCCTAGTGCCGTTCCAACTTGATGAGCCTAAGCAAAGGGTGTCCGGCAAGGGCTATCTAGCTGGCCTCGGATAGTCAAAATTGGTTGGAACGGCACTAGCGCTTCTCGCCGGGCGAATTGCGCGCACCACCGAGCGCGCCGTATAGGAAAAATTCCTGATTGCCCTCGGCTCCCGGCAGGCGGCTCGGTTGCACTCCCAGAACCCGGACGCCGCACGCCTCCGCCGCCTTCCGCACGCGTTCGATCGCCCGTTCCCGAAGCTTGGGGTCTCGAACGATGCCGCCCGCGCCCACCTCTCCGCGTTCCAGTTCGAACTGCGGCTTGACCAGAAGCAGGAATTCGGCATTTTCCTGCGCCGCCGCTGCGAGCGCCGTCAAAACTTTGCCGAGGGAGATAAACGACAAATCCGCGGTAATCAGCGAAGGCCGCTCGGCCAGGTTTTCCGGCTTCAGGTAACGGACATTCATCTCCACCGTCGCCACGCGTTGGTCCCGCTGCAGCTTCCAGGCCAGTTGGCTGATGGTGACGTCCACGGCGTACACTTTCGCCGCGCCGTGCTGCACGAGACAATCCGTAAAACCTCCCGAAGAACTGCCTGCATCCAGGCAGATCCGATTTGCCGGGCTCACACCAAAATCGCGTAGCGCGCCTTCCAGTTTCTCCCCGGCGCGGCTGGCGTAGCGCGATCCCTTTCCGGCAAGTTCGACTTGCGCGTCGACCGAAAACATGGCCCCGGGCTTCTCCGCGCGTTGTCCGTTCACGCGAACTTCGCCCGCCAGGATTACCGCCTGGGCCCTCTGCCGCGACTCCACCAAGCCTCGCTCGACCAGCAGCACATCGAGGCGCTTCTTTGCCGAATGCGGGCGGGCCTTCACTGCCATCCTTGCTGCCCTTAAGCGCGGCGTAGCACGAGAAATTCGCCTAGCTCGCGCAGGTTCGCGGCGCGCGCGCCAAACGTTTCCAGCGCGCCCATGGCTCGCGCCGCCAGCTCCCGCGCGAAGTCGTGAGATTTTTTGAGACCAAAGAGCGCCGGATAGGTCGCTTTTTGCTGCGCTTGATCTTTCCCGGCGGTCTTACCCAGGGCCGAGGAAGACTCCTCCACGTCCAGAATGTCGTCCGTCACCTGAAAGGCCCACCCGATCAGCCCGCCAAAAGTGCGAAGCCGATCCTGATCTGCCTGCGAAGCTCCGCCGGCAATGGCTCCGGAAAGTATGGACGCGCGGATCAAAGCAGCCGTTTTCGAGCGGTGAATGTATTCCAGCATTTCCGGTGTTACGTCTTTGCCTTCTGCCTCTAAATCCGCCACCTGCCCGCCTACCATGCCCTCGCGCGTGCCCGCCGCGGAGGCGACCTCCCGGATCAACGCCACGCGTTCGGCCTGCGGCACCGGCGCGCCCGCCAGCGCTTCAAAAGCCAGCGTAAGCAGCGCGTCCCCAGCCAGAATCGCCATGGCTTCGCCGAACTTTTTGTGACAAGTGGGCCGGCCGCGGCGCAAATCGTCGTTATCGAGGGCGGGGAGATCATCATGAATGAGCGAGTAGGTGTGGATAAATTCCATCGCGCAAGCCACCGGCAGGACCGCAGGCGTCTCGTCCGAGAATATGCGAAACGCCTCGATGCAGAGAATCGGGCGAACACGCTTCCCGCCCGCAAACACACTGTAACGCATGGCCTGGTGTATCAGCGAAGGCCGCTCGTTCTCCGCCGGCAAGAGGCGCTCGAGCTCGGCGTCGACGAGGCGGTGGTCCTCTTCAAAAAAAGGGGGGAGTTTCATCCGTTCGAAGCGCGCTCAGGTCTCCTCTCCGCCCTCCGGCTCGAACGGCTGGGCCGTCATTTCGCCGCCCGCCTTCTTCAGCAAAATCTCCACCCGCGCCTCGGCCTGCTCCAATTGCTTCTGGCAATCGCGCGAGAGTTGCATGCCTTCTTCGAAGAGCTTCATGGCCTCATCCAGCGGCAAATTCGCGCTTTCGAGCTTGCGCACGATCTCTTCCAGGCGCGCCAGGGATTGCTCAAACGCCTGCTTTTTCGCTGGTTCGGGCTTCTTGCTTGGAGTTGAATTCACGCCCCTATCCCCGCACGCATCGCGGCATTTTAATGCACGCCGCGCAGCCGGCACAATGCCTCGGCGGATCGGACCGGGCTTAATCTAAAAGCAGATCCCCCGCAAAATCGTCCGGGGCGCAAACGGCGCGCTCCGCAAAAGCATCCGGAGCGCCCAAACCGCGCCTCGATCGCGATACTCGCTCGGGATGACAGCTTTTGACATCGGCGTCGTACCTAGCAAGCGAGGTACCTGGCCACAATGGCAACCGCCGAAGGACGCACGCTGATAGAATTGTAGGACATGATCGGCCTCCGTCTCCTGGCCGTGTTGATGCTGGTGGCCGTCAACGGCTTTTTTGCCGCCGCGGAGTTCTCTCTTGTGGCCGTGCGCGCCTCGCGCGTGCGCCAGCTCGTGGAAGGCGGCGACCCCCGAGCGCGCATCGTCCACGAACTGCTCCGCCAACTCGACCGCGTCGTTTCCGGCGTGCAGGTCGGCATCACTCTCACAAGCCTCGCCATCGGCGCTCTAGGCGAACCCGTTTTTGCTCAGCTTTTTCGTCCCTTATTCGATTGGCTGCCGGGCAGCCGGGCTGTGCTGCTAGCGCACGGTTTTGCCATAATCCTGGCGTTCGCTTTTCTCACCCTTTTGCATGTTGTCTTTGGCGAACTGGTCCCCAAGACCATTTCGCTCGAGCGTGCCGGCCGCGCTTCGCTTCTGGTTGCGCGGCCGTTTTACTGGTATCTGACTACCTTTCGCTGGGCCGTGGTTTTGCTCGAGGGCTTCAGCCGCAAGGTCGTCCGCGCGCTTGGCGTGACAGGGCTCGCCGCCGGCCATACCATTCCGCACTCCGCGGAGGAGTTGCAAGTGCAAATTCGCCAGGCCGGGGAGCACGGCCTGCTCGGCCCCGGGGAAGAACGCCTCATCCTCGGGGCCCTGGAGCTGCGCCAACTCCGCGTGCGCGACATCATGATCCCCCGGCCCGATGTACACGCCTTGCCCGTCGAGTCCGGATTCGAAGAGACGCTGGCCCTTTTTGCCAAAACGCAACGTTCCCGCTTGCCTGTCTACGAATCGTCTCTCGACCATGTGCTCGGATTTGTGCACGTCAAGGACTTGCTCGCGGTCCTTTCGGACCGCGAACGCCGCTCCGAATACGGCACGCCCCTGCCGCGCCCCTCGCAGAATTTCGACTTGCGGCGCTTTCTGCGCGAGTTGCTGATCGTTCCAGAAAGCAAGCTGGCCGGCGAATTGCTCATCGAGATGCGCGCGCGCCGCAACAGCCTGGCCATGGTCGTGGACGAATTTGGGAGCATCCTGGGTTTGGTTACCCTGGAGGACGTGCTGGAGCAGATGGTGGGCGAAATTCACGATGAGTTCGACGTCGTACAGGCTCCCCAGATCGTCGGCAGCGGGCCGGAAATGGCCATGGTCTTTGATGGATCCGTAGGCCTTCGCGATCTCGAGACGCAGTACGAGATCAAGCTCCCCGAAGATCCCGCTTACGCTACCCTGGGCGGTTTCGTCCTCACGCACCTCGGCTTCATTCCGCGCGGAGGCGAAAGTTTTGATTTTGCTGGTTATCGCTTTACGGTTTTGGAGATGGAGCGCCGGCGAGTTGCGCGCATCAAACTGCAGCGCCTGATCGCCGCCGCGCCGGCTCGCGCCGTACGCCATCCAACATCGGCGGGCTAAC
>DASPYR010000096.1:0-13545 GCA_035636675.1 Rugosimonospora sp.
CGAACAGCTCGAAAAAGAAAAGCAGGCCGCGGCGCTGGCTGCATTTCGATACGTGCGCAACAATATGCTTCTCGGCTTGGGAAGCGGATCCACGGCAACCTATTTCCTTGAGTTGATTGCGGCAGCCGTGCGCCGGTCCGAACTGCAGATTGAAGCGGTGGCTTCCTCGCTGCACATCCAGGCCAAGGCTAAAGAGCTCGGCATGCGGATTTGTGAACCGCAGCGGGGAGTTCGCGTTGACCTCACGATCGACGGCGCTGACGAAATCGCTCCGGATCTCAGCTTGATCAAAGGCGCTGGAGGCGCGCTGCTGCGCGAAAAAATCCTGGCCCGGGCGTCGCGGCACTTTTTGGTGATCGCGGACTCTTCCAAGCGCGTTGCACAGCTGGGCCGGCGGCGCGTGCCGCTAGAAGTCACGCCTTTCGCGACGCCTTGGATCATGGATGGGGTCGCGCAGATCGGAGGCAACCCTGCATTACGCATGGATAAGGTCAAGCCCGACCGCCCATTCCTCACCGACCAGCAGAATCATCTTCTTGACTGCGATTTCGGACTCATTCGCGACGTTCGCGGCTTGGCCATAAGGCTCAAGGAGATTCCCGGCGTCGTGGAACACGGATTATTTCTGGACCTGGCGCGTGCCGCGCTTATCGCCGATGATAAAGAGATCCTCGTTCTGCGTCCCCAGTGCCCGCCCACGCCCCTCAGCCAATGTGACTTGGCTCTCGACTAGTGCCGTTCCAACTTGATCCGGCGAGAGGTTCGGCCCAAAGAGCCTGCGATTGGCTGTGGGGTGGCCTAGTAGAGAATTTGGTGCACATAGTTGGAACGGCACTAGCCCGCCGGGAGCCCGCTATCTCCGCGATTGCTAAGAAACGCCTTGTGGTGTAATTTGTCCTTCATGGCACCCTGCAGGTTCAGCACGACATGTCGCGACTGCCTCTGTCGCTGTTGTAGGCCAATGTCATTTGGCGGCAGGCTCGGAACCTAGGGTCGAATTTCAAACTGCCCAGCTTTTGAAAAAAGCCCACCGCCAAACTGAATGACGGTGGGCTTTTCTTTCGTTTCGTAATTTTCATCTCGAGGAGATAAACGTATGGCCGAATACAAGCACCCGGAAGTCCTCGTATCCACCGAATGGGCTGCCCAGCACCTGAATGACCCGAAAGTTCGCCTGGTGGAAGTCGACGTCGATACCAGCGCCTACGATCAGGGTCATATTTCCGGCGCTGTGGGTTGGAATTGGCAGACGCAGCTTCAGGATAATGTACGTCGCGACTTGATCTCCAAATCCGCGCTCGAGCAACTGCTCGGCCGGTCCGGCATCTCCAATGACGCCACCGTTCTCCTTTATGGAGACAACAACAATTGGTTCGCCGCCTATGCTCTTTGGCAACTGAAATATTACGGGCACAAGGACGCCCGCCTCATCAATGGTGGTCGCAAGAAGTGGCTCGAGGAGAAACGCCCGCTCACCAGTGAGCCTCCGAAAATCACCCCGGCGACTTATCACGCCACTGGTCCGGACGAATCCATCCGCGCTCGCAAGGAAGACGTCTTCGCCATTATCGAAAATCGCGATCGCGGCCACTTAGTGGACGTTCGCTCGGTTGACGAATTCACCGGCAAGATCATCGCGCCCCCGGGCATGAGCGAAACCGCCCAGCGCGGCGGTCATATTCCCAGTGCCGCTAATGTGCCTTGGGCGCAAGCCGCCAATGAAGACGGCACCTTCAAGAGCGCAGATCAACTGCAGCAGCTTTACGGATCCAAAGGCGTAAACGGTAAAGACGAAATCATTGCCTACTGCCGTATCGGCGAGCGCAGCTCGCACACTTGGTTCGTCCTGAAGTATCTGCTCGGTTACGATCGCGTGAAAAATTACGACGGATCGTGGACCGAATGGGGCAACTTAGTGGGCGCGCCGATCGAAAAAGAAAGCGTGGCTGCCACGGCCCGCTAAGCCGTTCCTGCCTGGCACATCCTCCTTCGACGCGATACCCTAGCGCCGAAGGAGGATCATGCATCTACCCATCGTTCATGCGGGAGAACCGGTACTGCGCAAGCACACGCGTGCGCTTTCTCCACAGGAAATCAGGAGCAAAGAGATACAGAAACTGATCGAACACATGCGCGAAACGATGCGCGGGGCCCCCGGTGTGGGTCTGGCCGCTCCACAGGTTGGCTTATCTCTCCAAATGGCGGTAATCGAAGACCGCAAGGAATACTACAAGGAAGTTTCCGCGGAGCAGTTGAAGCTCCGCGAAAGGCGGCCCGTCCCCTTTCATGTCCTCATCAATCCTCGAATCCAGAGCGCGAAAGACGATCAAATCGTGGAATTTTTCGAGGGCTGTCTCAGCCTGCCCGGATTTTTTGCTCTGGTTCCTCGCTCTCGCAGCGTTCGTGTGGAGTGTCTTGACCACCGGGGCAATTCCAAAAGCATCGAGGCCTCCGGCTGGTATGCGCGAATTCTTCAGCACGAAATCGATCATCTTCACGGCAATTTGTATATCGACCGGATGCACAGCCGCTCCTTCAGTTCCACGGAAAATTGGGAGAAGTTCTGGAAGGGCAAGCCTATCGCGGACGTGCGCTCGGAATTGGGCTGCTAGCCGGCCGCGGTTGGTTATTTTGGCTCGCCCGGCTGCCATGGATCGATCCAGAAATCGAGTGACAGCCATAGGCTATAGGCGGGGCGCATCAGCACGAGGGTGAGGAAGACAGCCAGACCGGTCCAAAATACGAACTTTAGATTTTCCGAAAAAATGCTCGCTACAGGCAAGAGTAAAGACAGGAGATATGCGGCCAATAAGATAAAGGCCGTGAGGATGTACGTGATGATCATGCCTCCGAGGTAGTAGCCGGGTTCGCGGAAATAGGAGAGGCCGCAATCAGGACATCTCGGCAGCACGCGATTTGGCCAGCCGCGGAAAATTCGGCCGCGCCGGCAATTGGGACACCGGCAATGCAGTGCGTTCAGCAGGAGCTTGGGAAAATTTGGCCTTCCCCTCACGACGTCAATTATATGCCGAGGTGAGCGAGCCGACCGAGGCTGGAGCCTTCAAAACGTTTTGCGCGTTTTACTCTCCGCATCAGGCCATTACCCTACGAGGGGCGTGGCCGACCCCCTCAGTCAGCAGTTGAAAGGTGGGCCAATAGGCGTATGATTTCTGCAACCTTGGGACACTGTGACAGCCCAAATTTCGGAGGCAGAACCGAAGATCGCCGAAACGACGGGCGTGTACTCTCTTGGAGAGAGCGGATTGAAAGGAGGCTTAAGATGAAGCGTGGATTTGGATTGGGCGTGCTTGTTTTGCTTTTGGCCGGGATAACCCAGGCGCAACAGAATGTGCCGCCACCAGCAAAGGCCTTCGCAGCTGCGCCGGAGATCCCTTATGACTCGGTGCCCAATTTTCTAAAGCTCCCGACGGGTTTGTACCTCGGCGAAGGCATCGGCGTGGCCACGAACTCGAAGGGACACGTTTTTGTCTATACCCGAAGCGGTGAAGCCTCGCGGCTGTTTGAATTCGATCCCAAGGGAACGTTGGTTCGCGAGATTGGCAAGGGTCTATACGGATTTCAGATGGCGCACGCCGTTCGCGTCGATCCTCAGGACAACATTTGGGTCGTCGACGAAGGCACGGACATGGTCATCAAGTTCAGCCCTGACGGCCGCGTGGCCATGACCATGGGCAGACGGCTGGAATTCGGCGGAGGCTTGCGAGCAACTCCGGCGCCAGGCACCACCCCACCACCTCCCGACCCGTATCGGTTCGGCAGGCCCACGGATGTCGCCTGGGATGCCGCCGGGAACATTTTTGTCTCCGACGGCTACACGAACTCGCGCGTCGTGAAATATGACAAGAACGGCCGGTTCATCAAGGCGATCGGCACCAAAGGGACCGGCCCCGGCCAGTTCAACACTCCTCATTCCATTCAGACTGACGCGAACGGCGATGTCTACGTCGCGGATCGAGGCAATCGGCGGATCCAGGTCTTGAGCAACGACCTCATGGTGAAGGCGATTTACGACAATGTAGGCGCACCCTGGGCCGTCTGTATCACGCCCGGCCCCCACCAGTATCTCTACAGTTCCAATTCCAATCCCGACAACAACAATTCGCTTTTCAATGTTGTGAGCGGCGAAATCTACAAGATGGAGTTGGACGGGAGGGTGCTCGGTAAGTTCGGCAAGGGCGGCAAGCAATTAAAAGAATTCACCACCGTCCACGCCATGGATTGCCGCAACGAAAACGATCTGCTCACGGCCGAGATTACGGGCTGGCGCGTGCAGAAACTCCTGCTGCATCCGCAGGTTCAGACTTCCTCCCGGTGAGGCCTGCGCATATGACAAACCAATCGAAATCGCTCCTTTCGGAGGTTTCCATGAGACGTTTTTTGCAGCTCTTTCTGCTGGCCGCGGCCTTGCTGTTTGTCAAGCCGCTTTTCGCGCAATCGGTAATTCCTGAAATCCCCTACGACTCCGCGCCCAATCTTCTGAAAATGCCGGAGGACATCTATTTGGGAGAGGTGCTGGGTGTGTCCACCAATTCCAAGGGGCACATTTTCGTCTACACCCGCACGGGCTCGGTGAACTTGACCACGGGAACGAACCGCGTGTTTGTGCGTTCCGCCTCGCGCCTTTTTGAATTCGATCAGAATGGGAGATATCTCCGCGAAATCGGACAGGGACTCTATGGGTTCGTCCAGGCGCATGCCGTGCGCGTCGACCCTCAGGACAACATTTGGGTCGTGGACGAAGGCTCCAATATGGTCATCAAATTTGATCCGGAAGGCCGTGTAGTCATGACCATGGGCAGAAAGCCTGAAGCGGTCGATAATCCAGTGCGCCTGGAGGGCCCGCCCGCTCCTGGCAGTGGCGCAGGAGTTCCCGGAGACAATTTCAATGGGCCCTCCGACGTGGCCTGGGATGCTGCCGGAGATATCTTCGTAGCGGATGGCTCCAGGAATTCCAGGGTCGCTAAGTTCGACAAGAACGGCGCGTTCATCAAGTCTTGGGGCACCAGGGGGGCAGCGCCGGGCCAATTCAGCACTCCGCACTCGATCGTAGTGGACGCCAAGCAGAATGTTTATGTGGCCGATCGGGGCAATAAGCGCATTCAGGTATTCGATACGGATGGCAATCCCAAGGCTCAGTACACCAATGTTGGCACGCCGTGGGCCTTGTGCATTACCTCCGGGCCGCACCAATATCTCTACAGCTCCGATTCCAATACCGGCGATTTTGAGAACGCCACCATCTACAGGATGGAACTCGACGGCACGGTTCTGGGCAAGTTTGGCGCGGGCGGCAAACAACTGAAGGAATTCGGCACCGTGCACGAAATCGATTGCCGCAAAGAAAACGAGGTCTATGTGGGTGAGATCACCAATTGGCGCATCCAAAAGCTCACCCTGCACCCGGAAAAGGTGGAGACCAGCCGCACCTCCGCTGCACGGTGAGTGACAGGCGGCAATTTATCCTGAGCTTGTAGGCTGCGTTCAATGTGTCGGAACAGATAAGGCTCTCTGCAGGCGCTCGGCGCTAAAATAGGCTGCGCCAGATTGAGATGAGTTCAATCAAGAAGCTTCTGTGGTTCGGGATCGCCGCCCTCGGCGCGATTTCCCTGGGCATTATCGCTAGAACCCGGGGCGAGCCGATCAATGCTGTGTGGCTGGTAGCGGCCGCCGCCTGTATTTATGCCCTTGGTTATCGCTTCTACAGCCGCTTTCTCGCTTATCGCGTTTTAAAACTGGATGACTCGCGCGCCACTCCGGCCGAGCGCCTCGAAGATGGCCGCGACTTCGTTCCTACGAACAAATGGGTTGTCTTCGGCCATCATTTCTCGGCCATTGCGGGCCCCGGCCCTCTAGTCGGTCCCATCCTAGCCGCGCAATTCGGATACCTCCCGGGAACTTTGTGGATCGTCATCGGGGCCGTGCTAGGCGGCGCGGTGCAAGATTTCGTGGTCCTGTTCTGCTCGGTTCGGCGCGACGGGAAATCTATCGGCCAGATGGCCAAAGAAGAGATCAGCGGCATAGCCGGTTTTGCGGCGCTTGTCGGCGTGCTTTCCATCATTACCATCATCATCGCGGTGGTTGGCTTGGTGGTCGTAAATGCGCTAAAGGGAAGCCCCTGGGGCTTCTTCACCATCGCGATGACCGTTCCCATAGCATTCTTGATGGGAATCTACATGCGGTTTCTCCGGCCAGGCCGAGCCACCGAAGCGTCGATCTTCGGATTTATCTTGGTTATGGCTGCGGTGCTGGGCGGACGCTACATCGGCGAATCGCCAAGCCTTGCGCCTCATTTCACCTATAGCGCCATCGGCCTCGCCTGGATGCTCGTGATTTACGGCTTTGCTGCTTCGGTCACACCCGTCTGGCTGCTGCTCGCCCCGCGTGGCGCCCTCAGTACCTTCGTGAAGCTCGGCACGATCCTCGCGCTGGCCGTGGGAATCCTGGCGGTCCGCCCGCCCATGCTGATGCCGGCATTCACGCGATTCGTGGACGGCACGGGCCCCATCTTTGCCGGTAAGATCTTCCCCTTCTGTTTCATCACCATCGCTTGCGGCGCCCTATCCGGGTTTCACTCGCTCATCTCCTCGGGCACAACTCCGAAAATGCTCAGTAAGGAAAGCCAGGCTCGGCTGGTTGGTTACGGCAGCATGCTCATGGAAAGCTTCGTGGCCGTGATGGCCATGGTCGCCGCCTGCGTTCTCAAGCCGGGCATTTACTTTGCCGTGAATAGCCCCGCGGGTGTAGTCGGCACCCTGCCGCAGCAGGCGGTGGCTACCATTTCGGGTTGGGGCTTCCCGGTCACGGCTCAGGATATGGCCGACCTGGCGTCCAGAGTCGGCGAGGTGACTCTCTTCAACCGTACCGGCGGCGCGCCATCGCTGGCGGTCGGCATGGCCCATATCTTTTCCGGCTCACTTGGCGGCTCCGCGGTGATGGGCATTTGGTATCACTTCGCCATCATGTTCGAGGCTCTTTTCATTCTCACCATTCTCGACGCCGGCACTCGCGTCGGGCGCTTTATGCTGCAGGATTTGCTCGGGCAGTTCTGGAAGCCACTGGGCAAGACGAGTTGGTATCCTGGCATTCTTTTGACAAGCGCGTTGATCGTCGCGTTCTGGGGATACTTTCTGTTCCAGGGCGTGCTGGATCCCTTGGGCGGAATCAATAGCCTATGGCCCTTGTTCGGAATTTCCAATCAGCTTCTCGCCGCCATCGCCCTGTGCGTCTGCACCACCGTCCTGATCAAAATGGAAAAGAGCCGTTACGCCCTGATTACCCTCGCCCCACTCGTCTGGGACGTCTGTGCCACCATGACCGCCAGTTTCCAGAAGATTTGGAGTCCCATCCCGGCTCTGGGCTTCCTGGCCCATGCGCGCTATCTGGCCGATCAGATCGCCGCGGGAGCCATTCCGGCCGGGCAAGTGCTGCAGACGCAGCAATTGATCTTCAACGATCGCCTGGATGCCCTGGTCACATTTATCTTTGCCGTTCTCGTGGCCGTAATCTTGATCGAATCCGGCCGCAACTGGTGGCTCTTTGCCTCGGGGAGAAAGCGCGTGGAGCTTTGCGAAGCTCCCGTGGAACTCTCTCGTTTGACCGCCTAACAAAACGAATTGACATTCCCGGCGGGACCCTCTGCAAAGCTTGTGAAGACTCGACGCAAAGGGAAACTCTTTTCCCTCGAAAATACGGGGAATTCCTTGACACCCACCACAAAGGGTTGTCTAATCGAGTGGTTACAAAAGATTCGCCGCAGTCCAGCAGTTTGCGTAATGTCGGGGTTGAGAGTCGCCATTTATTGCGTTGTAAAATCCCTTTCTGCGCGGAGCAAGTCTGAACTTGGGTTGCAGGGAAAACCCTGATTTTGGGGGATCGGGCACATGAACGACGTAACCATTGGAATCGGCGGAGCGGCCGGAGACGGTATCGACAAGTCCAGCGAGACCCTGGCCAAGACTGCGGCGCGCTCGGGGCTATATGCCTATGGATTCAATAGCTATCAGTCTGTCATCCGCGGCGGCCATATCTGGCTGCGTCTGCGGTTGCGTGAGGAAAGAGCCTATTCTCAGGGCGACCATCTGAATGCCCTCATCGCCCTCAATCAGGATTCCATCGAGCGTCACGCCCCGGAAGTGGAATCGGGTGGGGCCATCTTATTCAATGCCGATAAGCTCCGCGTGAACATTCCCATCCGGGACAATGTCCTCACCGCGCCTCTTCCCGTAGCTCAATTGATCAAGCCCTTTGCTCCCGTGGCGCCGGTTATGCAGAACACAGTGGCGGTCGGCGCGCTGATCTTCCTTTTTGGCCTCAACTTTGAAGTTGCTTCCAGCGTCCTCGCCGACACCTTCGGCCACAAAGGCCAAGCCGTAATCGACCAGAACGTAGGCATTCTGAAGGCCGGTTATGAGTACGCCAAGGAACATTTTGTCCCGCTTGGCTATCAATGGAAGTTTTCCGGCGAACGCCGTCCTTATGTCACCGGCAACGAAGCATTCTCCATCGGCGCCGTCGCCGCTGGCTGCAGGTTCTACTCCGCATATCCCATGACGCCCGCATCGGGCATCCTCACCTGGATGGCGGAACATTCCGAACGCTGCGGCGTCGTCGTCAAGCAGATGGAAGACGAGCTCGCTGTCGCCAATGTGGCCATCGGCGCCGGTTTTGCCGGTGCTCGCGCCATGTGCGCCACTTCCGGAGGCGGCTTCGCCCTCATGACCGAAGCCATCGGCATGGCCGGTATGATCGAAGCGCCCGTGGTCTTCATCGAAGTCCAGCGCGGCGGCCCTTCCACCGGCATTCCCACCAAACAAGAGCAGGCCGATCTCAACCAGGTTTATGGCGCTTCCCAGGGCGATTTTCCGCGCATCATCATGGCCCCCCGGGACACCGCCGACTGCTTCGATACTGCCGTGGAAGCCTTTAATCTCGCGGAGAAATACCAGTGCCCGGTCATTATCATCTCGGACCTTTTGCTCTCCGAACATCCCGAAACGGTCGAGCCGGAGCGCTTCAAGGCCGACGTACCCATTGATCGCGGTGCCTTGCTCAAGGAAGTGAACGGCAAGAACGGGCATTACAAGCGATACGAATTTACGCCTTCCGGCATTTCTCCTCGCGCGCTTCCGGGCACCGCCAATGCCATGTACGTTGCCGCCACCGACGAACACGACGAACGAGGCGTATTGATCAGCGACGTTTTCTGTAACGCGGCGGTTCGCCGGAAGATCGCGGAAAAGCGTATGAAGAAGCTGGCCCTCGCTCTGAAGGACCTCCCGGCGCCACGCATCGAGGGGCCTGCCGATGCCGAAGTAACCTTGATCGGCTGGGGATCCACCGCAGGCGTGATTCGTGAAGCGGTCGAACAACTGAATGCCTCTGGAATCCGCGCCAATCAGCTCCATTTCAAGTATCTGCTTCCGTTCCACAGCAAGGAAGCCATTGACATTCTCGAGAACTGCAAGCGCACCATCTGCGTGGAAATGAACTCCACGGGGCAATTTGCGCGGCACCTGCGCGCTGAGACCAGCCACGCCGTCACCGACAAGATTTTGAAATACGATGGCGAGCCGCTTGAGCCCGGCGCCATCGCCGCTCAGGTTCGCGCCATCCTCAAAGGCCAGCCGCACTCGCTCGACGTAAGCCAGTCCGAGGCCCGCGAAATTGCCTACCATTATGTGCGCGTCTATTTGGGCGACGAGGTTCGTCCGGGCCAGATCTCCAAAGCCGAGGGAAACGGCTACGGAGAGCCGGTGTGGAATATCGAGATCGTAAATCGTGAAACAGGCGCGAAGAGTGGAGAGCTGCGCGTAGGTGTTCAGACGGGCTCGACCCATTCCTGGCAGCCGGCCGGCTAGGGATACCAGAAGTTAGGGGATCAAGGGGGAAGAATGGCAACGATTGTAGAGCTTCCAATTGAGAATTTTGAGGGCGTAGTCGATCCGGATTGGTGTCCCGGTTGCGGTGACTTCGGCGTTCTCAAAAGCGTCAAGATGGGCGCCACAAAGGCTGGCGTCTCGCCGAAAGATCTGGTGATTGTTTCCGGCATCGGCTGTTCCTCCAACCTGCCCGGATATGTGCATGCTTACGGCGTCCACTCCTTGCACGGGCGCGCTGTCGCGGTAGCCACAGGCATCAAGCTGGCCAACACGGATCTCAAGGTGGTTATCACCGGCGGCGATGGAGATGGCTACGGAATCGGCATCGGTCACTTCATCCATGCTATGCGCCGCAATCTCGATCTCACCTACATCGTCATGGATAACCAGATTTACGGCCTCACCACCGGCCAGGCTTCGCCCACCACGATGAAAGACCAGCGCACAAAGTCCACGCCCAACGGAAATGTGGAGTTTCCTATCAATCCGATCGCCCTGGCCTTGGTGTCCGGCGCCACCTTCGTTGCTCGCGCGTTTTCAGGTGAACCAAATCACATGGCCGATTTGATCTCCGCGGGCATTCAGCATAAGGGATTTGCGCTGATCGACGTCTTCAGCCCCTGCGTCACCTACAACAAGGTGAATACCTACCCCTATTTCAAGAAGCGTGTTTACAAGCTCGAAGACGAAAAGGGATACGATTCAGGAAACGTGGGCACCGCCACCGAGCGCTCCCATGAGTGGGGTGACCGCATCCCCATTGGCCTGTTCTATAAGAGCGAACAGCCCACCTACGAGTCGAGCGACCTCGTGCTTCGCAAGGGTCCCGTCGTACGCCAGAATATGCGCTTGGATAAGAGCGTCTTCCAAGGTCTCGTTACCGAACTGATGTAGGAAACTGCGGCCGCCCGCCGACGTTCGGTCGGTCTGCGACGCAAGGGAATTTAGAACAAAAGGGGCCGGCTCTCGCCGGCCCTTTCGTTTCCGCACTGTGGCCGTGTTAGCAGGAAGCTTCGTCCCTCTCTTACTTTTCTTGGGAATATCTGAAAGGACAGATTGGTTAACAGGAGCTTCGGATGAGGCGGGGGCTCGAACGATAGGTTCGAGCCCCTTCCTAATATGAGCCTACTTTTCGAGATCCCTTTTCTTAATCTGAGCCTCTAATAGCGATCTTCTCGACGTCCCATTCAGAGCAGGAACCCCTGTACAGGACATTGTCGCCCTCGGCGTGGAGCGAATGGATTATGCAGCCGGTCTGCCCCATGCCCAAGCCGGTCTGCGCCCAGCCGAGGAGTTTTCCATTGTGATCGAGCTGGTAGATTTTGCCCGTCCCGTCGCCGCTGTAAATATACTTGGGGGTGACCTGGATGCTCCAAGGCATGGCTACGCCGGTGATGGTTTTTTTGAAGTTCAGATCGGTGTCATAGACCTGGATGCGCAGGTTGCCGCGGTCGGCCACGTAAACGAGGCCCGCCTGCGCATCCACGGCGATGCTATGCGGCGTGCTGAACTGGTCTTGGCCGTTGCCGTGTGTTCCCACCGCCTTCACCCAAGTGCCGTCTTTTGCAATCTTGACGACGCGCGAGTTGCCGTAGCCGTCGCTCACGTACATATTGTCCTGCGCATCCCAAGCGATGTCCGTTTCCCGGTTGAATGTGCCCATGGTTCCGACCGGATAGCGGTCCGTGATCTTCTCATCGCGTTCGACGAAGCGCTCGAGATAGTCGATTGCCTCCGGCTTTCGGCCGAGGGTCATTTTGACGTTGCCGTTAGGGTCGAACTTGATGATCATCCCGGAACCTTCGTCAACCATCCACACGTTGTCGTACTTATCGACGCGGACCGCGTGCGCGAAGGAAGCGGCGTAGTTATCCGGACCCCACAGCTTTACAAACTTCAGGTTTTGGTCGAACTCGAACAGTTCCGCGGCCGTCCCACCACGCGCACTACCGCCCGTGCCCGTGCGCGAGTACACAAACAGGTGGCCTTTTGAATTCTTGGCAACTCCTTCGGTTTCACCGACGGTGTGGCCGGGAATGGTGAGCGTGAGATGTTCCTCCGTAATCTGTAACTTCGGAGTGGCTTTTTCAAGGGCAAGTTGCTTCTCCCTGGCGGCCTGCGCCTCCGGGCTATTGCCGAACTGCGCTTGGACCCTCAGCGTCCCCGCGCCCATCACGACGCCGAGCACCAACAAGGAAAACAACACTACGGAGCGCTTCATGTCTGGAACCTCCTTTCGAAAAATAAATCTAACCGAGACCCCCGACGGTTTGGCGAGACCGCCTCTTAGCTCCCTGTGAGCAGCGCGATGCTACACCCAAACACGTGCCCCGGTGACGGTAATTTCGAAAAAATGTCATGCCCTGCCCGCTGCGACGCTCGCCGCGTCCCCAACGCACGCTTTTGAGCGCGAGGCACCAATCCCCGCCGCGAACGTCACCTACAGGATGAGCTTCGCGGCGTAGAGAAGTTGCGCTCGCGCGGTAAAGAAGTCTTTGCGTGTATTGGGGTGGTTATCAGGTACAATTTTTGGCTCGCAGGAGCCGGAGCCAGTGTCAGCGTCTACTTCAAACTCGATCGATCAATTCAGCGACGGCGCCGCCACGCTACGCTACGACTGGACCCGCGACTCCGTCCGCGAGATTTATCGCCGTCCCCTCCTCGAGCTCATTTTCGCCGCCCAGCAAGTCCATCGGAAATTCCACGATCCTGCTCGCGTCCAGCTTTGCCGCTTACTCTCCATAAAAACCGGCGGCTGTCCGGAGGACTGCGGCTATTGCCCGCAAAGCGCCCACTATGAAGCGGGAGTTCAGAATCAGCCTTTGATGGACGTCGAGGAAGTCTGCCGAGCCGCAAAAAAAGCGCGCGACGACGGCGCCAGCCGCTTCTGCATGGGCGCGGCGTGGCGCGAAGTTCGCGACGGCCGCGACTTCGATAAGGTTTTGGAAATGGTGCGCGCCGTGGCCTCGCTGAACCTCGAAGTCTGCTGCACGCTGGGAATGTTGACCGAAGATCAGGCGCGCCGCCTGGCCGCCGCGGGTCTCACCGCTTACAACCATAACCTCGACACTTCGCCCGAGTTTTACGGCCGCATCATCAGCACGCGGCGCTACGAAGACCGCCTGCGCACGATTCAAGCGGTCCGGCGCGCCGGGATTACGGTTTGTTGCGGCGGCATTATCGGTATGGGCGAGTCCGAGGAGGATCGCGTCGGCCTGTTGCATCAATTGGCGAATCTGGAGCCTCATCCCGAAAGCGTGCCCATCAACATGCTTGTTCGAGTGCACGGCACGCCTCTCGCCGATGCGGAGCCCCTAGACGCTCTCGTCCTCGCGCGCACGATCGCTACGGCGCGCCTGCTCATGCCGGCAGCCATGGTGCGCTTGAGCGCCGGACGCAATTCCCTGAGCCGCGAGGCCGTGAGCTTGTGCTTCCTTGCCGGCGCGAATTCCATCTTCGTGGGCGAAAAGTTGCTCACTACGCCGAATCCCGGACGCGACGAAGACGACCGCCTTTTGCGGGACCTCGGCCTGCGCGGATCGACTCATGAGCAAAATCCGAGTTAGCGAACTCAGCCGCCGCATCGACGCCGAATTGGCCGCTCTCGCCTCACAGGACCAATTACGTCGGCTCGGCGCCGTTGACG
>DASPYR010000097.1:0-3177 GCA_035636675.1 Rugosimonospora sp.
CATAAGCGCGCTGATCGTCGCGAGTCCCCAGAGCGCGCCCAGCCAGAAATTCTTCCCCAATGCCAGCGTCAGCGGCATGCCGTACTCGCCGAAGCGGCGCCGCTCCAGGCGGCCGAGGATCAGGGCGGCGGCAATCGCGCAGATCGCCGCCAGGCCCTCCTGCGTAGCCAGCACGAGCGGAGTGATCGTTCCCCCGGGCGCAAGTGCTGCAAAGTGCAGCAGCCCACCCGCCATTCCGGCAGTGGAAAGGAAAAGAAGAAACAGCGCGACATAGAGCGCGGCGCGCCAGCCCGCGCGCACTCCGTGCGGCCCCAAAAAAATCGATTCCAGGAACAGTGGCCGCGATTCGGAACGCGAAGTCTTCGGCGCATTGTCGTCGGAATGTGGAAGTTCGGAGCCGTTCATGAGATCAACGCCCAGGGGCCGATCGGTGCCGGAGTTCACTGAGAACCAGAGTCGGCAAAAACGCCTCTGAAACGATTACAGCTCGCTTCGTCATGGCCGCCGCTCCGCGAGAAGCGCCAACCGATCGAGATAGTCGCGATTTCTGCGCGCGAGCGCATGCCGCGTCAGCAGCCAATCGAGCACGCGGCCGAAGCGCCCCGGAATTTCGCACTCGTTGGTGAAGCGAATCATGGTTTGTGCGCCGCGCCAAAGCTATTTCACAAATTCCGGCGATTCACCTTTATCCCAGGGATCGTAGGTCTGCGCGAAAAGAATCCGTTCGTCGAGCGGCGGGTGATCGTAGAACCAGATTTTCACCGCGGTGGAAGGCGAGGGCTCGGCCAGATCGATCTCACCCAGAATCTGAAAACTTTGCGCGGCCACCTGGGACGAATTGGGCACGATTCCATGTGCCACTTCGAGGCCGTACTGATCGGCCTGATGCTCCAGATGGCGGCTATAAGCGTTATCGATGGGCGTGAAAATGAAATTGAAAATCAGGATCGCAAAGATCAGCACCGGCAGGGAGGCCCAGTCATCCGCGGCCCGAATTTTCCATGCCGCGCCGAATCGCGCGAGCGCCCAGTGCAGCGCGTGAAAGCCGCCGAAGAGAAAAATGAGCAGAAGGCCCGCGGTGAAAAGGATTCCGTTGCGAATATGATGGAGCACGTAATGACCCATCTCGTGGCCAAAAACAAAAAGAATTTCCGGCGTCGTCATCTGCGCGATGGTCGTATCCCACACCACGACGCGCTCAGACGCACCGATGCCGCTCACATAGGCGTTCAGCGCGTTGAGCTTGGAGCTGGCATTCATCAGATACATGCGCGTTTCGGGAATCTGCTGGCCGCCGTGCTGGACCACTCGCTCGAGTTCGGCGGCGAGCTGTGGATCGCTGGCCGCCAGAGGCGTAAACCGGAAGAAGAGTGGCTCGAGCACGACCGGCTCGACAAAGATCAGAAAAACCAAAAGTGGCAAGGACCCGAGCCAGGCGTACAACCACCAGCGGCGCGGGCTGCGGCGCACGAGTCCATAAAAAAGCCACATGAGAAATATCGCCAGGACCAATGCGATGGCGCCACCTTTGAGTGCGTCCCAAAACCAGGAGCCCCAGCCCTGAACCGATTGCCCATAGTGGCGCTGCAGCCAATGGCCCGCGGCGGCGGCGGGCAGGCTCAAAAGCCCAAGGAGAATAAAGAATGGCCCGGCGAAAATGACAGCCCGAAGAAACCGATGACGCAAGATGTGCTCGGCCCAGTCGCGTAGCCTGGGAGCTACGGCCAGTTGAACCAGAAGTGCCAGTCCCACCGTGGTGAAAAGAAAGTCGAGGAAATAGAGCTCGTGGCGTGCGTGAGCGTAGGCGATGGCTCGAGCCTCTTTGTCAGGGGGAAGCGTGTAGGCCCTCGGCTGCGGCTGTTCTGCAGGCGAGGTCTCGGTGTTTTGGCTGGCGGATTGGAACCGAGCAGCCGACGATGTGGCCCCTGAGCCGAACGGGGTGGCAAAGGCGGCCGAGCGCAGTGTCAGCAACACAAGAGCAGTGGCGAATATGCCGACCAATCGAATTTTCCAAAATGCAGCCACGGTGTCAGCGCGGCTGTTGCTGCTGGGGCCGCGGCTCAGAAGAGGCCGGAACGATATCTTTCATGCGCATGTAGGTGACCATATTCCCGTAGATCTCATTGTTATGAGCAAAATTCAGGATCAGCAGAGCCATGCGCAAGTTGCGAGTTTGCCGGCCGCTTTCCTGGGTAATATCGACCATCTCCAAGCCCGACGCATCGGTCAGCGAAGCGTAGACACCTTCGCAATATGCGAAGGCGTCGTTCAAAGCCTTCAGGAACTCAGCCTTGGTATTCAGCTTTTCGAGGCTATTTCCGGCATTGGGATTCTTTTCGCCCTTGGCCTGCGAACACCACAGAAAATTGTAATTGGCGACATGCCCGACTTGCTGGCCGAAGGTACGAACTTCCAGTTGCGTCCCGGGGCGCATGCCGTAATTTTCTTCCGGCATTTTCTCCGCCGATCTCACAATCGTGTTGCGATTGCCCATATAGGCATTGCGCAGCCAGGTGGACAACGGATTGGCGGAACCCGCGCCGGATTGCTGACCCGTCTGAGCTGCAGCAGGAATTGCGAGAAGAGATCCGAATAGCATCAGAATGAAAAGCTTGCTCATGAATTGCATCCTCCTAGCGACCTGGCTCGCGTTCGCGGGCCGGACGAACATAAAACTTATATCATAGCGTTTGGAGTTATCCCGAGTTCGCGTGCGGGAAGGTTTAGGGAGGAGAGGGCAGGCTCTCGCCTTACTCTTATAGCCGGAATACGGAATCCCCCCACTTCATATCAATTCGGATCAATCCAACGGGAACTCGCCTCTGGCCTCCAATCGGATTTCCACAGCTTAGGAACTGCACCGCAATAGGTAGTAGCTTTGGGCTTGACACCACAATGACCTGGCCGGAGAATCGCTCCCATTGTTCGAGGCGCTCGATTCGAGCGCAAAAACGGAGGCAGCGTGCGCTATTTGCCAGGATGGACCGTGCAGTGCATCAATCCGGAATGCCAAGCCCGCGGACATTGGTTACGCGCCGATGCCGCACCGGAGGAGCATTGCAGCAATTGCGGCGAACCGCTTCACAACGTGCCGCCGCCCCTGAGCCCGCAGCTCAGGCTAAGGCCACGTCCGCTGACGACCTACCGGCCCAGGCGGCGCGCCTTCTAGCAAGCAGC
>DASPYR010000098.1:0-7333 GCA_035636675.1 Rugosimonospora sp.
GTGCCGGGAATGACGGTCTTCCTGCGGAATGATCCCCCCATCCGCATTGGCGGAATACAAAGCAAGGCCCTCTATCAATTCACGTTGCAGGGAGCGAGCACTTCCGAACTGTTCGCCGCCTCGCAGGACTTTCTTGGCAAGATGCAGCAAGTTCCGGGACTGGAGGACGTCACCAGCGATCTGCAAATCAAGAATCCCCAGATCAATGTCGTGATTGACCGCGACAAGTCTTCAGCGCTGGGAGTAACGGCGAATCAAGTGGAGGAGGCCTTGTACTCGGCTTACGGCTTTCGCCAGGTTTCCACCATCTTCGCGCCCAACAATCAGTACCGCGTCATCCTCGAACTGCAACCGCAATACCAGAGGGACGCCAATGCTCTATCTTCGCTATACGTGCGCTCCAAGGGCGGTCAATTAGTGCCCCTGAGCGCTGTCGCGAAACTCACCAGCACTTATGGCCCCCTTTCGGTGAACCACCTGGGCCAGCTGCCTGCTGTGACCATGTCCTTCAACCTCAAGCCGGGAACTTCGATCGGCGACGCCGTGAATGAAATCAACGATCTGGCCCGGCGTTCGCTGCCAGCGACGGTGGGCACGAGTTTCCAGGGCACCGCACAGGCTTTCCAGTCCTCGTTGAGCGGATTGGGAGTGTTGCTGATCATGGCAATTCTCGTGATTTATATCGTGCTGGGAATTTTGTATGAAAGCTTCATCCATCCGATCACGATTCTCTCCGGATTGCCCTCGGCGGGCTTTGGGGCCCTCCTCACGCTCGAACTCTTCCATCTCGCGGCCCAGAAGGGCTGGGTTTCGCCGCTGCTGGATATGGAGCTGAACCTCTACGGTTTCGTCGGCGTGGTCATGCTGATCGGCATTGTGAAGAAAAACGCCATCATGATGATCGATTTCGCGCTGGCGGCGCAGCGCAGCGAGAATAAGGACGCCGCCGAAGCCATTTATCAGGGATGTCTGGTGCGGTTCCGTCCCATCATGATGACCACCATGGCGGCTTTGATGGGTACACTGCCGATCGCCCTGGGATTTGGCGCCGGAGCCGAATCGCGGCGATCACTTGGAATATCCGTGGTCGGCGGGCTGATATTCTCGCAGGCCGTTACGCTCTTCCTGAACCCCGTGGTCTACATCTATCTGGAACAGGCCAAGCAGTGGTCGACCCGCGTATTCGGGAAAAAGCGGCTCGAGATGCCCGAGGGGATTCCGACGCCCGAAGGACCGGTTCGCGGCGGAACAATTGGCGCACCGATGGCGCGGGTTGCCGGGCCCAAGTTATCTGATCTGGACCAGAAGAATCGCCGATAAAACGCTTCAGAGGTTCTCTCGGGCTGAATCTGTTGTTCCTCCAAATTCAGCTCGCAGTTGTATACTCGCTGCTTGCCGGCGGCCCCGTTTTGGGAACAACAAGGCAGCTCTGTGCCGCCTGAGCAGATCGCAATGGCTCAAGAGAATTCCACCCCGGATCGTCACGCGATCACGCGTCGCGCTCTGCTCCGCAATGCGGCCATGGGAACACTGGCGCTCGCCTCAGGCGCTCAAAATATATTTGGGCAAACGGCCTCCAAGCCTCCTAACGTCGTTTTCATCCTGGCCGATGATCTCGGCTACGCCGACGTCTCTTGTTATGGACGTCCTGACCTCAAGACGCCAAACATCGATCGGATCGCCGCGACCGGGGTGCGCTTCTTGCAAGCCTACGCGAACTCGGCGGTGTGTACCGCCACGCGCACAGCCTTGATCACCGGCCGGTATCAATACCGGTTGCGAGTGGGGCTGGAGGAGCCGTTGGCTGGCAACCCCAACGTCGGCTTGCCGCCGGAACACCCTACCCTGCCGTCCTTGTTGAAGAGAGCCGGTTACGGCACAACGCTCATCGGAAAGTGGCACCTGGGGGTTCTGCCCAAGTTCGGCCCATTGAAAAGCGGCTACGATCATTTTTACGGTTTCCGTGGCGGCGCCCTCGACTATTACATGCACAGCGGAACGGACCATCGGGACGACTTATGGGACGACGATGTCGCAATCGACCAGATGGGCTACTTGACCGATCTGCTCGGCAGCCGCGCCGTGGACGTGGTGAATGGCTACGCCCAATCGGGCCAGCCCTTCCTGATCAGCCTGCACTTCAACGCGCCACACTGGCCCTGGGAGGCGCCGGGCGACCAGGCGGAATCGAATCGCCTGCGCTATGAGGATTTGAATGACTTCGATGGGGGCACGCAGAAAACCTACCAGCGCATGATTGGAGAAATGGATTTGCAAATCGGACGCGTGCTCGAAGCATTGGACGCCCATGCGTTGACCGAAAATACCATCGTCATTTTCACGAGCGACAATGGCGGCGAGCGCTTCGCCGATACCTGGCCCTTCACCGGCAGGAAGACGGAGCTGTTGGAAGGCGGTTTGCGCATTCCTGCGGTGATCTGTTGGCCGGCCCGTATTCCGCAAGGCCGCACGACCGATCAGGTGGCCATCACCATGGACTGGCTGCCGACGCTCGTTGCGGCAGCAGGAACGGCGCTCGATCCGGCATTTCCTTCCGACGGAATGGACCTGCTGCCGATGCTGACGCAGAACGCCGCGCCCGTTCCGCGTAAACTCTTCTGGCGCTACAAGGCCAATGCGCAGCGGTCCGCGCGTGACGGGGATTACAAATATCTGAAGATCCTCGAGAACACCTTTTTGTTTAACGTCGTTGATGACCCGATGGAGCGCGCCAACCTCAAGGAGCGCCGCAAGGACGTTTACGCGAAACTCGTGACCGAATGGTACGAATGGAACGCGGGCATGCTGCCGGAAATTGACGAAAGCTACACCAACAGCTTCACCGGCGCCGAACTGGCGGACCACATTGGTGCCAAGCAAGCAAGTGGCAAGGCGGATAATCCCGTCGCGCCTAAAGCCTCGCCCGAAGGGCCCCGCTGAGCGCGAGACTGTACGCCATTGATAACACAGGAGATGCTCATCACCGAGAGGCGTGACGGCCGTTACAGCGCTTCCCAGGCGAGGCCATCGAAATGGACTTGCAAAAATGGGAGGCATACATGGCCATTCATCAGGAGATGGATCAGCAGGTGTTGCTGGACGCACTCAAATTTGAGCTTAGCTTTCTGGAACGCGGCGGTTATGAAAGGTAACGTGCGTTGCCGCGATGAAGTCGGTCCGAGGATTCTCTCTACAAGATGAATGTGAATTTGGACTACCTGCGCGAATGGCGCGGAAAAGCGGAATCACGATCCGACGAGGTCACCTCGGCGCCAATCGCGGCCCTATCGGCAACGCTCGATCGAGATGATCCGTTCCCGCGAGCTGGAGATCCGCTGCCGCCGCTCTGGCACTGGCTCTATTTTCTGCCAATTCCTCGCCAGTCCGAATTGGGTCCGGACGGCCACGCCAAACGCGGCGGCTTTCTCCCTCCCGTGCCGCTGCCGCGCCGGATGTTCGCAGGTGATCGCGTGCAGTTTCACCGCCCGCTGCGCGTGGGAGAAACGATCTCGCGACTTTCCCGCATTATCGACGTGAATCATAAACTAGGACGTAGCGGTCCGCTGGTCTTCGTGGTGGTGCGGCATGAAATCAGCGACCGTCAGGGAGTCGCCGTGATTGAGGAGCACGATATCGTTTACCGTGACAGCCCCAAACCTACCGATTCTGCGCCGGCGCCTCAGACGCCGCCATCCAGTGCGGCATGGACGCGGGAAATTCTTCCGGACGCGACGCTACTGTTTCGCTATTCGGCCCTCACCTTCAACGGTCACCGCATTCACTACGATCGCCGCTATGCCACCGAAGGCGAGGGTTATCCGGGATTGGTCGTGCACGGGCCCTTGATCGCCACTCTCCTGCTCGATCTGTTACGGCGCAACCTTGCCGATGCGAGCATCACATCGCTATCCTTCCGGGCCGTTCGGCCGTTGTTCGATATAGCGCCATTCTCCGTGTGCGGTAAAGCCGCCTCAGACGGAAAGGCTGTGCAATTGTGGGCCACGGACTCGGAAGGATCGCTGGCCATGGAGGCCACGGCCGGATTGGGATGAGCAAACGCAACGCGTGCGCGGAGACGATTTTGTGCTGAATGCTTCGGATCAATATCAGGACCTGCGCAAATCCGTGCGTGAGCTGTGCCAGGAATTTCCGGCCGAATATTTCCGGCGCATCGATGAACAGCGTTCGTATCCCGAAGAATTCGTGGAGGCGCTGACCAAGGCAGGATGGCTGGCCGCCCTCATTCCCGAGGAATATGGCGGCTCCGGACTCGGGTTAACGGAAGCTTCCGTGATCTTGGAGGAGATCAATCGCGCCGGCGGCAATTCTGGAGCCTGCCACGGACAGATGTACAACATGGCTACGCTGCTGCGTCACGGTTCGGAGGAACAGAAACGGGCCTGTCTGCCAAAAATTGCCAGCGGAGAATTGCGCCTGCAATCCATGGCCATCACCGAGCCGGCGGCCGGCACCGATACCTCGAAAATCACCACCACAGCAGCGAAAAGTGACGGCGGCTACATCGTGAACGGCCAGAAAGTGTGGACCTCGCGCGTGCAGCATTCCGATCTGATGATCTTGCTGGCGCGCACCACGCCGCTTTCAGACGCCGGACGGAAGACTGAGGGAATGTCGCTTTTTCTCGTGGATCTTCGCCAGGCAATCGGCAGGGGCCTCAGAGTTCGTCCGATTCCCAATATGGTCAACCACGAAACCAACGAACTATTTTTCGATAATCTCGAGCTTCCCCTGGAAAGCCTGATTGGAGAAGAAGGAAAAGGATTCAAATACATCCTCGATGGACTCAATGCGGAACGCGCGCTGATCGCCGCCGAGTGCATCGGGGATGGCTACTGGTTTATCGACAAAGTCACCAGATATGCGAAAGAACGCGTCGTGTTCGGCCGCCCGATCGGGCAGAACCAGGGCGTGCAGTTTCCCATCGCGAAAGCGTTTATCAAAATCGAAGCCGCGAACTTGCTGCGCTTCAAAGCGTGCGCACTGTTCGACGCGCAGAAGCGCTGCGGCGCCGAAGCCAATATGGCGCTGCTTTTGGCCGCAGAGGCTTCCTGGGAAGCCGCTAATGCCTGTTTGCAGTTCCACGGCGGATTCGGCTTCGCAGCCGAGTACGATGTGGAACGCAAGTTCCGCGAAACGCGCTTGTACCAGGTCGCGCCCATCTCGACGAATCTCATTCTTTCCTACGTGGCCGAGCATGTGCTCGGTTTGCCACGATCATTTTAGAAACCATATGGAATCGCTCGCGCCGCGTTCCTATCTCTTCGTGCCCGGCAATCGGCCGGATCGTTACGCGAAGGCGATTGCTGCCGGAGCCGATGCGGTTATCGTCGATCTTGAGGATGCCGTTCCGCCAAAGGATAAGACATCGGCGCGCGCTGCCCTGGCCGCATGGCTTTCACCGGAACACCCTGTGCTGATTCGCGTCAACGGCGCGGAGAGCTCATGGTTTCGCGAAGACCTCGCCCTCTGCAAAACGCCGGGCGTGGCGGGAGTGCTTCTGCCCAAGGCGCAGAGAATTGAGGACATTCGCCTACTTGCCGAGCATTCCGGCGCCGCTACGCCAATTTTGCCGCTGATCGAGACCGCCCGCGGGTTCTGGAATGCGCATGCGCTCGCGCAAGGTCCCAGAGTGCAGCGCTTTGTTTTTGGCTCCATCGATTTTCAAATCGATTTGGGCATCCAGGGCGAGGAAGAGGAACTGCTGTATTTTCGCTCGCAGCTTGTTTTGGTCTCGCGCATTGCGGGCCTCGAGCCGCCGGTGGACGGAGTTACGACGGCCATTGACGATGCGGAACGCGTGCGCAGCGATACCTTGCGTGCCAGGCGCCTCGGGTTCGGCGCGAAACTCTGCATCCATCCCCGGCAAGTGAGCCCGGTGAATGAATGTTTTGAGCCGACTGCAGAAGAAGAGAGATGGGCACGGCGCATTATGACGGCGGCCGAAGCGGCGCAGGGCGCGGCAGTCGCGGTAGACGGGAAAATGGTGGATCGGCCCGTGATCGCGCGAGCCGAGGCTGTCATCAGGCGAATCAAACAGCGCGGCGGGCGCTGAGGCAAACGGCAAAAATAAGGCAAGACTCCTGCTGAGAGTTTCAGGCTGCATTCGGATAGCGGGAGATCGTTCGTTAGCGTTCGATAACGCGAGGCACGCGAAAATACGGCGGGCTCGCATCGGGCGCGCCGGCGAGCACTTCCCCGGCGACGTCGCATGGAGCGAGCTTGTCTTCACGCAGCGGCGTGCCTGCGGCGGCTTGGCCGGAAGCGGCGGGAGGCGCGACCTGCGCCATGGGCTCGACCTTGCTCGTATCGAGCTCATTGAGTTTCTCAGCGTAGGTCAAAATCGAGTCGAGCTGTCGCGAAAACATCTCGATTTCCGCTTCGCTCAGCTCGAGATGCGCCAGTTCGGCGACCCGCAAAACATCCTCGCGTGTGATTTTCATTTCTTTTCCGCTCAGGAAGCCCTTGCGCCCGCGGGCGCTGCTTCGCGCCGCGTGTATTTATTGGCTATGTAATCGTCAACGAGAGCCTGGAATTGGGCGGCGAGATCGTCGTAAGTGCCACGCAGCGTGGTGAAGTGCTGGCCATCGATATACACCGGGCAACTGGGAGCTTCGCCGGTGCCCGGGAGGCTGATGCCAATATTGGCCGCGCGGGACTCGCCCGGCCCGTTCACGATACAGCCCATCACGGCAAGCGTCATGGATTCGACGCCCTCATATTGCTGCTTCCATTCCGGCATTTTGTCGCGCACGTAGCCCTGAATTCTTTCGGCGAGCTGCTGAAAAGTGGTGCTGGTGGTGCGGCCGCAGCCGGGGCAAGCAGTCACGCTGGGCGCGAAAGCGCGCAGGCCGAGCGCCTGCAGCAATTCGCAGGAGGCATAGACTTCTTCGCGACGGTCGCCGCCCACGCGCGGCGTGAGCGAGATGCGAATCGTATCTCCGATGCCTTCGTTAAGCACAATGCCCATCGCTGTGGAAGACCAGATGGCGCCCTTCATGCCCATGCCCGCCTCGGTGAGCCCCAGATGCAAAGGCTGGCGCGTGCGCTGGGCGAGCGCGCGGTAGACCGTAATCAGATGCAGCGGGCGCGAAACTTTACAGGAGATGATGATCTGATCTTCGCGCAGGCCGCACTGCAAAGCGAGGTCGGTGGATTCAACGGCGGAAAGCACCATGCACTCGTTGATGATCTCTTCGGAGCTGAGGCCGAGATTGCGGTCGGTATTCTCCTGCATTTTGCGCATGACCAGCTCTTGATTGAGCGACCCGCCATTGACGCCGATGCGCACGGGCTTGCCGTTATCGCGGGCGAC
>DASPYR010000099.1:0-10692 GCA_035636675.1 Rugosimonospora sp.
GATCCAGAGATCGATGAGCTCCTGGGTGAAGACGCCGCCCTTGGTCAGGTACTTATTGTCATCGTCGAGGGCCTTGAGGGCTTCGTCGAGCGAGCCGGGCATGGTGGGCACGCTCTTCATTTCCTCTTTGGAGAGCTCGAAAATGTCTTTGTCGAGCGGCTTGCCGGGATCGATCTTATTTTCGATGCCATCGAGGCCGGCCATGAGCATGGCCGCGAAAGTGAGATAGACGTTACAAGAAGGATCGGGCGGACGGAACTCCAGGCGCTTGGTCTTGGGATTCGGGGAATACATGGGGATGCGCACAGCGGCGGAGCGATTCCGGCTGGAGTAGGCCAGGTTCACGGGAGCTTCGTAGCCGGGCACCAGGCGTTTGTAAGAATTCGTCGTCGGCGCGGAGAAGGCGGAGATGCTGCGCCCGTGCTTGAGCAGCCCGCCGGCGTACCACAGGGCGGTCTGCGAAAGGCCGGCGTACTTATCGCCGGCGAAGAGCGGCTTGCTGTCGTTCCAGAGCGATTGGTGGGTGTGCATGCCGGAGCCATTGTCGCCAAACAGGGGCTTGGGCATGAACGTGACGCTTTTGCCGTACTGCTGGGCGACGCTCTTGATGATGAACTTGTACTTCATCATTTTATCGGCGGCGTTGACCAGAGTGTCGTAACGCAGATCGATTTCGGCCTGGCCTGCCGTGGCCACTTCATGGTGATGGCACTCCACATCCATGCCGGTCTCTTGCATCCGCGTGACCATCTCCGTGCGCAAATCCTGGAAGTGGTCCAGCGGCGGAGCAGGGAAGTAGCCTTCCTTGAAGCGGGGGCGATAGCCGAGATTATTGCCGTCGCGGCCGGTATTCCAGCGGCCTTCGTCGGAGTCGATGAAGTAGAAGCTGTGCTGGGTATCCGAATCGAAGCGGATGCTATCGAAGATGAAAAACTCCGCTTCCGCGCCGAAGTAAGCCTTTTCCGCAATGCCACTCTTGTGCAGATAGGCTTCGGCGAGTTGCGCGACGTGCCGGGGATCGCGCCCATAGGGCTCCTTGGTGATGGGATCGACCACGCTGCAAATCATCACCAGAGTGGGCGTATCGCGGAAGGGGTCCATAAACGCCGTTTTGGGATCCGGCACCAGCAGCATGTCGGATTCGTGAATCGATTGCCAGCCGCGGATGGAGCTGCCATCAAAACCGAAGCCTTCCTTGAAGGAACTCTCTTCCAGTTCACCAATGGGATAGCTGACGTGCTGCCACAGGCCGGGCAGGTCGGTAAAGCGCAGGTCCAGGATTTTTGCGTTGTTCTTGGAAGCGAATTCTAAAACTGATTTCGGGTCCATCCATTCTCCTTACACTTGATATGAATTTGTTACTGCTCCAGGTGCCCTAACTCTCCCTCAGAGATCGAAATACAGGAAAAATTCGTACGGGACTGGACGCAGGTTTACCGGGGCCAGCTCGCGCTCGCGCTTGTAGGTCAGCCAAGTCTCAATCACGTCTGGCGTGAAGACGTCGCCCGCCAGCAGCCACTGGTGATCCTTCTCCAGGGCATCCAGCACCTCGCCGAGCGAGCCCGGGGTGCTCTTCACCTTGGCGGCCTCCTCCGGCTCGAGCTCGTAGAGGTCCTTATCAATCGGCTGACCCGGATCGATTTTGTTCTTGATGCCATCCAGACCGGCCATCAACTGGGCCGCGAAACACAGGTAGGGGTTGGCGGCGGGATCGGGGCAGCGGAATTCGATGCGCTTGGATTTTGAGCTTTTCGAATATACCGGGATGCGCACCGCGGCAGATCGGTTCCGCTGGGAATAGACCAGGTTCACAGGAGCCTCGAAGCCGGGCACCAGCCGCCGGTAGGAGTTGGTCGTCGGGGCGCAAAGACCTAACAGCGCCGAGGCGTGCTTCAGGAGGCCGCCGATATAGTATTTGGCGGTCTGACTGATTTGGGCGTAGCCCTTCTCATCCCAAAAGACGTTCGTTTGTCCCTTCCAGAGGCTTTGGTGAGTGTGCATGCCGGAGCCGTTGTCACCGAAGATGGGTTTGGGCATGAAGGTGGCGGTCTTGCCGTGCTTCTTGCAGACATTGCGAATCACGTATTTGTAGAACATGACCTGATCGCCCATCCTGGTGAGCGAGGTGTAGCGCATGTCGATCTCGGCTTGCCCGGCCGTGCCCACCTCGTGATGATGCACCTCGGCATGGACGCCCACTTCCTTGAGCTTGAGAATGATCTCGGAGCGTAAATCCTGGAAGGCATCCGCCGGAGGCACGGGGAAATAGCCTTCCTTGTGCCGCAGCTTGTAGCCCAGGTTGGGAGCGCCGCCCTGGCCGGTGTTCCAGACGCCCTCTTCGGAATCAATATAGTAATAGCCGCAGTGAGCATTTTGATCGTAGCGGACGTCGTCAAAAATATAGAATTCCAGCTCCGGTCCCCAGTAGCTGACATCCGCGACTCCTGTGCTCTTCAGATAACTTTCGGCCTTCTGGGCGATATAGCGGGGATCGCGGCTATAACGCTGGCGAGTAATGGGGTCGAGCACGTTGCAGGTCAGACTGAGGGTAGGAATCCCGAGGATCGGATCAACATAGGCAGTTTCCGGATCTGCGACCAGCAGCATGTCGCTTTCATGAATCAATTGAAATCCGCGAATGCTGGAGCCATCGAAGCCGATTCCCTCGTCAAACAGGTCCTCGTTCAAGTCTTCCACTGGCAGCGAAAAATGCTGCCAGACGCCCGGCAGGTCCACAAACTTCAGATCGACAATTTTGACTCCTGCGTCCTTGGCCGCTTTCATTACCTCCGCTGCATTCTTGGCCATGAGGCTGCCTCCTCAGTAAGGGATGGGTGTATGAGATAAGCTCAACGCCTGGGTAAGGACCGCAGACGATAGCCCATGTGCAACTGACCCGTCAAGAACTAGTGCCGTTCCAACTTGTGCCGTTCCAACTAGTGCTCAAACAAGTTGGCTCAAACAAGTTGGAACGGCACTTGTTGCTACGAATTTCAGCCAGTAACGTTCTCTTCAGAATCTCCCGTCTGGTCGCTTAACAAAACCTACGCGCAGCTCATCGCGCCCCCATTTGGACAAAATAGTTGGAACGGCACTAGCCGTCCCCGGGCCCCTGCGCTGTTTGGCCGCCGATTTCGCCGCTTCCTCATGATTTCCTAATGCTCCTGCCGACAATTCAGCGCGAAAACGTCAGATTCTCGCGCCTTAAGCCCGGCGACAAAATACCGGCACGCGGTGCGCAAGTAAAATCAAACTTTTCAATCAGACGAATCAACGTTTTCGATGACGATCCGACTCGGTCCGGTTTTCGGACTCCGGTGGAGTCCACCGGACTTCAGAAACCGGAGATCGTCATCCCGTCCTCCGGTGAAGAACAATCTATCGGTTCCGTGGTATCTTGCGCAGCCGAGTCAGTAACGGCACCCCGTAACAGTGGGAATGAGGAGGAATTGGCATGAACAAGTACATCATGGAACTGGTGGGCACGTTCTTCCTGGTATTCACCATAGGCTGCACGGTAGTGGGAAACGGAGCGGGTGCGCTGGCACCTTTGGCTATCGGGTCGGCGCTGATGATCATGGTCTTCGCAGGAGGACACATCTCGGGCGCGCACTACAACCCGGCGGTAACGTTGGGAGTGTGGCTGAGGGGGAAGTGCGAGACCAAAGACGTCGCGGGGTACATGATTTCTCAGATTGCGGGTGCGGCGCTGGCGGCCTTGGCGGTGAAATACTTGAAGGCGGGAGCAGCAGTCGCGCCGATGAGCCTGGCCGCGCTGCCGGCGCTGCTGGCGGAGTTCTTGTTTACGTTTGCGCTGGTTTTTGTGGTGCTGAATGTGGCCACGGCCAAGGGCACCTCAGGCAATTCATTTTATGGGCTGGCCATCGGTTTCACGGTGATGACCGGAGCTTTCGCGGTAGGGAATATCTCCGGCGGAGTATTCAACCCGGCGGTCGCGGTAGGGGTTTCGATGATGGGATTGTCGGCCTGGACGAACCTCTGGATCTACCTGGTAGCTGACTTTGCTGCGGGGGCCGCAGCCGCGCTGGCCTTTAGAGTCGTGAATCCCAGTGAATCCCGGCGATAACTGAGAAGGAAATGCGATCCCGCTAGGCTCAGTGGCAGTTTTACGATACTGTGGCGGGGCCCGGCGGAAGCAATTTCAGGCATGATGTCAATGGATGGCGGAGTCAAACCAGTTAAACCAGGAGTTCTGCGAATGCGACAAACAATTTGGGCACGCGGGTTCATCATTGGCACACTAGCGGTTATGTCGGTTGTCGGCGCGGCAGCAACGGCTAACGCGCAGGTCACCGTTGGCGGTCACGTTGGTTTTGTCATTCCGTGGGTTACGCACGCAGGGGGTCAAACAACAACCATCGCGGACCGGTTTCAGATGGGCTTCCCCATCGGTGTGACCTTCAAGGGACAAGGCCACTTGGCGTTGGACTTGGAGATGGTTCCGTCGATCGCAGGCAACCCACAAACCGTTAGCCTCACCATTGATCCAGGAGTTGTTTGGGGCTTATCTCACGGCTTTGCGATAGGGATGCGGATGGCGTTCGACGTCAATTCTTCTCAGTTTGGATTCATCCCCCTCGTGAATAAGAGCTGGGACTTCAAAGAGCCGAAAGGCATATTCAAACGATACTTCGTTGAAGTGGACCTGCCATTTAAGTTCAATCGTCCGCCTGGCGGGCCCGGCACCAATCCGTTTACCTTCGCCACGCACTTTGGCCTGGGCTTCTGAGTTAGGAGCCACTGCCGCGCCCGTTGTGCGAGATTGACGACCCGTCCGGGCCGTCAATCGTAGTATTCGGAGCCGAGGTGCGTGATTAACTCTTCGCCCATCATCCAGCGCAAGGTGTTTTTCAGTTTCATGAGCTGGATGAATAAGTCGTGCTCGGGATAGAGCTGCGGCGCGCACATGGGCGATTTGAAATAGAAACTCAGCCATTCCTGAATGCCGTGCATGCCGGCGCGCTGCGCCAGATCGAGGAAGAGCACCAGATCGAGCACGATGGGCGCGGCGAGTATGGAATCACGGCAGAGGAAATCCACCTTGATCTGCATGGGGTAGTTGAGCCAGCCGAAAATGTCGATATTGTCCCAGCCTTCTTTGTTGTCGCCGCGCGGCGGGTAATAGTTGATGCGGACTTTGTGGCAGATATTGCCGTAGAGCTTGGGATAAAGCTTGGGCTGGAGAATATATTCGAGAACGCCGAGCTTCGATTCTTCCTTGGTTTTGAAGGAGTCGGGATCGTCGAGAACTTCGCCGTCGCGATTGCCCAGGATATTGGTGGAGAACCAGCCGTTCAGGCCCAGCATGCGCGCTTTGAAGCCCGGCGCGAGGATGGTTTTGAGCAGCGTCTGGCCGGTCTTGAAATCTTTGCCGCAGATGGGCACGTTGTGTTCGCGCGCGAGCTGCTGCATCGCGGGTATATCCACGGTGAGGTTCGGCGCGCCATTGGCGAAGGGCACGCCCGAAGTGATGGCCGCCCAGGCGTAAAGCATCGAAGGCGCGATGGCGGGATGATTTTTCTTCATGGCCGCCTCGAACTTGGCCGGCGTGGAGTGCACTTCGTGCGGCGTGAGGAAAATTTCCGTGGATCCGCACCAGATCACCACCAGGCGCGCGGCTCTGCACTGCTTCCGGAAGCGCGCGATGTCTTCTTTGATCTGCAGCGCCAGCTCGTATTTGTTTTTAGCTTTTTTTATGTGCGGTCCGTCCAGGCGCTTGACGTAATCGCGATTGAAGGCGGCTTTCATGGGCCGAATGGTGGAAAGAAATTTTTTGGCCTGCACGAGGTCTTCGGGCGAGAGCACGGCGGCATTGACCGCGGCATCGTAGGCGGAATCGGGGAAGAGGTCCCAGCCGCCAAAGGCCAGATCGTCGAGCGCCGCGAGCGGGACGAATTCCTTGATCAGCGGCGAACGATGCTCGGTGCGCTTGCCCAGGCGGATCGTGCCCAGTTGCGTAACCGATCCCACGGGCTGCGCGTCATTCGAGCGAATCAGATCCACGCCGGCCATGAAGGTGGTGGCCACCGCGCCCATGCCACAAGTGAGCACGCCGACTTTTCCTTGTGGCGGTGCAATGGTCGTGGGCCGGCGCATGAATTCGTTTCCCCCTTGGCCTGATCAAGTGGCTGTCATCCCGAGGGCCGCCCCAGCCAAAGGTCCCCTTTGGCGGTTAAAACAAAGTCGGCCCGAGGGATCTGCTTTTATCCGATCGGTCTTGCACGTCCCTAGCGTGCGGGCAAAGCTGAATATGATGCGGAAACCGCGCCAGAATTGCAACGATCGGCACTTTTTATTTCGCGGCCGGAACCAATGTGCTTCACTCGGAAGGGCCACCGGTGTATAAAAGCGGCCATCGGCGAGATCAGGAACGACAACCTCGCGGCGTGCGTCTGTATTGTCGGAAGGTTTTTAGAAGATTAGAAATCGGCGTGGCAGCATTGCTGCTGACCAACGGAACCCTTGGGAAATCTCCAGTTGCTTGCGGTAAGGACCGTACTTCTTTTTTTAGGTGCGCGGCGCGGTGTCGGCTTTCTTCTGTGTGGCACAGCCACTCTTGGCTGTGCATAGATAACTTTTGCGCGGCTGAGCTCTTTGCGGTTGCGAAGCGAGAAGTGGCCGTTCTAGAGAACTCTCCATCATGACGTACTACGAACGCAATCTGCCGCACTGGCACCCGCCCGGCGCATCAGTCTTTCTCACTTGGCGACTCTATGGCTCTTTGCCATCACCGTTTTCCCCGCTGGCCACCGAATTAACTGACGGCAAAACGTTCGGCCAGCACTTTCGAAAAATGGATGGTGTCCTCGATCGCGCCGTTAGCGGTCCTGTTTGGCTGAAGGAGATGGCCGTGGCGGAATGTGTCACCATAATGATCGAACGAGGAGCTGGCGAGCCGCGGCATTATCGCCTGCATGCGTTTGTGGTGATGGCAAACCATGTTCATCTCTTGATTACGCCATTGTGTCCGGTTGGGCGACTGACGAACTCTCTCAAAGGCACGAGCGCCAGGGAATGCAACAGACTTCTTAGGCGCACGGGTAGTCACTTTTGGCAGGATGAGTCGTTTGATCACTGGGTACGAACAACAAACGAATTCAGAAGGATTCAGGCGTACATCGAGCAAAATCCCGTTGCGGCAGGGCTCGTCAAAGTGCAAAAAGATTGGCCCTGGTCCAGCGCTTTCCGCACAGAGGCACTACGTTAGCACCGCTGAGCACAGCCAAGAGTGGCTGTGCCACTGGATTATGTACACACGGGGCTGATGTAGGTGCGTGAGCCGAGCTGATACTGAAGAGAGCACAGCCAGGAGTGGCTGTGCCACTCAGTTCAGGAGTGGGGCGCGGCCACGGCTTTTTTCGAGGCGGCGCCGCTGGGCCTGGGACGAAGCGCCGCCAGCATTTGCTCCAGCGGCAGCGCGTTCAGCACATCTTTTTTCTCGATCCAGCCGCGGCGGGCCGTTTGCACGCCGTAGCGCATCAATTCGAGATGTTTGATCGAATGCGCGTCGGTAGAAATCACCACGCGCACTCCGCGATCTTTAGCCATGCGCAGGTAGGCGTCTTTCAAATCGAGGCGATCGGGCGCGGCGTTGCACTCCATGGCCACTCCGCGGCGGCGGGCGGCATCCAGGATGCGCTCCATGTCGTAGGCCATGGCGTCGCGCCGCAGCAGGATGCGCCCGGTGGGATGCCCGATGATGTGTACGTAGGGATTCTCGATGGCGGCCAGCATGCGCTCGGTGATGGTGGCGCGGTCGAGATTCATGAAGGAGTGAATCGACGCGACGACGAGGTCGAGTTCGGCGAGCACTTCGTCGGCCAGATCGAGCTGGCCGTCTTTGAGGATATCGACCTCGATACCCGCGAGGACGCGAATGCCATCCACCTTGGCAGCGCGAATTTTCCGCATGTGCCCGCGCGTGCGCGCTTCGTCCATGCCATTGGCGACGGTCACGGCTTTGCTGTGATCGGTGATGGCGACATACTCGTACCCCATCTTGCGCGCGGCCCGCGCCATCTCCTCGATGGAATGCCGGCCGTCGCTGGCGGTGGTGTGCATCTGCAAATCGCCGTGGAGATCGCTTTGCTCGATGAGCTGGGGCAAGCGATGTTGTTCGGCGGCTTCGATCTCGCCGCAATTTTCGCGCAGCTCGGGCGGAATGAAGTCGAGCTTGAGTTTCGCGTAGACCTCTTCCTCGCTGGCGCCGGCGGCGCGGCGCTCCTCTTTCAGCGTGGCCAGGGCGTATTCGTTCAGCGTGTAACCCATCTTGATGGCGCGGCCGCGCAGTGACACGTTGTGCTCTTTTGAGCCGGTGAAATAAATCAGCGCCGCGCCGTAATTTTCGGGCTGCAACAGCCGCACATCCACCTGCAATCCTTTGGCAACTCGGAAACTCACTTTGTTTTCGCCGCGAGCGAGCACTTGTTCGAGCTCGCCATAGCCGAGGATATGTTCCTTGATGGCTTCCAGTTCCTTGGGCTGCGTTTCCGGCGCGAGGGTCAGCAGGAGGTCGAGATCGCCGATCGTTTCTTTCCAGCGCCGCAGCGAACCCGCCGGCGTAATCGAGGCGATCGGTTTGCCGTAGCGCTGGATATAGGCGATGAGTTTGGCGGTCTCGTGCTCGGCGACGGGAATGAGGAACCGGCCGGAAATCTTTTTGTAAACCTCGATGGCTTTGAGGATATTCTGTTCGGTTTTTTCGCCGAAGCCGGCGAGATCGCGCAGCTTGCCTTCCCGGGCCAGCTCCTCCAGTTGCTCGACGGTGCAGCATTTGAATTCGCGCCAAAGGATCAGCGCCTTCTTGGGGCCCAGCGATTGCAGCGTAAGCAATTCGAGCATGGTCAGCGGGTATTTCTTCAGCAGCTTTTTGCGCAGCGCGTAGTCCCCGGTGGAGAGAATTTCGCGGATGTGCTCGGCCATGCGTTCGCCGATGCCCGGAAGTTCCTCGAGCTTTTCCGGATCGCGGGCCATGACTTCGATCGATTCGGCCAGGCTGGCGATCAGTTCGGCGGCTTTCTCATAACTGCGGTAGCGCCCGATGATGGCGCCGTCGATCTCCAGCAGTTGCGCGGTCTCGCGCAAAACGCGCGCGACCTCCCGATTTTCCATGGAAGCCTCCGCCTCTATTCGCCGAGGACGTAGGCGAAAACCAGCGGCGCCACAATCGAGGCGTCCGACTCGATGACGAATCGCGGCGTATTGCGGTCCAGCTTGCCCCAGGTGATTTTTTCGTTGGGCACGGCGCCGCTATAGGAGCCGTAGGAAGTGGTGCTGTCTGAAATTTGGCAGAAATAGCCCCACAGGCGGCATTTCTCGCGCAAATCCTGCATGATCAGCGGCACCACGCAGATGGGGAAATCGCCCGCGATGCCGCCGCCGATCTGGAAAAATCCGATGGATTGATCTTTGCTGTTCTGCCGGTACCACTCGATCAACGCGGCCATCTGTTCCAGACCCAATTTCACGACGTGAATATTGCCCACGTCCCCGCGCACCACGTTGGCCACAAAAATATTTCCCAGCGTGGAATCCTCCCAGCCCGGGGTGAAGATGGGCAGATTTTTCTGACAGGCGGCATAGACCCAGGAGTCTTTCGGATCGATCTCGTAGAACTCCCGGATATTGCAGTTGCGGATGAGCTGATACATGTATTCGTAGGGAAAGTGGCGCCGGCCTTCGCGATCGGCCTCCTGCCAGTACTTCAGCACTTGGCGCTCGATGCGCCGCATGGCTTCTTCTTCGGGAATGCACGTATCGGTCACGCGATTCAGGCCGCGCTCGCGCAGCGCCAGCTCTTCGTCATCGGTCAGATTGCGGTAGTTGGGAACCCGGCGGTAGTGATGGTGCGCGACGAGATTGAAAATGTCCTCTTCCAGGTTGGCGCCCGTGGTGCAAATGGCGTGCACTTTTTCCTGGCGGATCATCTCTGCAAGCGACAATCCGAGTTCCGCGGTGCTCATCGCGCCGGCCATGGCCAGCAGCATTTTTCCTCCCTGCTCCAAGTGGCGGCGATAAGCTTCGGCGGCATCGACGAGGACGGCGGCATTGAAGTGCCGGTAGTGGTGCTTGATGAACTCTGGCACGCTCATCTTCGCGGATTGTGTTTTCAGTCAGTCACCTCCCAGCCTGATTTTCTTGAATCCTAGACTACCCGTGAGCGCGTTGCAAGCAACTATCGCGTCCTTCCGCGCGCTCAACTTACGCCGCGATGCTGGCGACTCTTAATATCAACACCGCAACGCCGGAATTTATCATCCTGAGCGAAGCCGGGGTCCCCAGCGCGCGCCTCGGGAGCGCGAGCACTCGCGCGGTTAAGAAAGTCGCGTGCGCCCAGGGTGGAGATAGCGAGAATGAAAGAGAATCGCTGCGACGGATTTTGCGTCGTGCAGAGATCCCCGGCGGATCATCTTTTCCAGAGCGCCGAGAGAAAATTTTCTGCAACGGATGCGCTCGTCCTCTTCCGGCTGCGCCAGGCCGCGCTGCAATCCCGTGGCGGCGAACACCCACATGCGCTCGGTGACAAATCCTGGAGAAGGGAAGAGCTCCAGAATTTGATGCACGCGGCGCGCGGTGTAGCCGGTTTCCTCGATGAGTTCGCGCCGTGCCGCCGCGGGCCGCGATTCTCCCGCTTCCACGCGGCCGGCCACCAGTTCCCAGAGAAAGGTGCCG
>DASPYR010000100.1:0-5830 GCA_035636675.1 Rugosimonospora sp.
CCCCAACGCGGCCGGGCGTGAATGAACTCCGCGTCGATCAAGGGAGTAAGGGAAACATCGTCGGCTTGCCCTCAGATCGTTATGGGATTCCGCTTAAGCGAAACGAGGAGGATGCGCAACGCATTCTCCAGAGCATTCGGAGCGCTCATCAGCAGGCCGACCTTGTCATCGTCTATCAACACAATCACATCTACGATAAGCCTTTTGGGACGATCATGTCAGAAGAGCTGCCGGAGCGCCTGGTGCCGGCGCCTTGGATTGAGAAATGGACGCACGAAGAAGTTGATGCAGGCGCCGATATTGTCGTGATGCATGGCGCACCTCTCGTCCAGGGTGTCGAGATTTATCACCGTCGGCCCATTTTTTACGATATGGGTAACTTCATCTTTAACCTGCCGCCTACAAGCGGGCTTGACGAGCCGATCATCTGGGAAAGCGTGGTCGCGTATCTCGAATACCAGGGGAAGAATCTCCAATCAATTACATTCCGGCCGATCTTCCTGAACAAAATTGGCGAGGGCCAGCCCGACGTTCACGACGGGCACACGAATAACCTTTTCCTAGACACGCGCGGCTTACCCAAGCCGGCTACCGGCGATCAAGCACGTTACATCCTCGAGCGCCTGGCCGACTCCTCACGGCCCTTCGGAACAACCGTGGAAGTGAAGGGAGAGACGGCAGAAATCAATCTCAAGGGTGGAAATTAGAGCAGATTGTCGTTATAGCCCTGCTCGAGCCGGAGCCCTGCATTGCAGCGAGTGAGAGTTTTGCATCCCGATAAATGCTGCGATTGAGATAGTGATAAGGGATTGCTCGAGTGCGCCTTTGGCAGTGGTATCTTCGACCAGAAGGACGTGTCGCGTAACCGGCGACTGAGCGTCACTAAGCAGCTTGAACGTCTCAGTGGCTACCCCGAGTACAATAAGAATAGTAGCTCGTTCGCCATTGACGCCTTCCGCTCTTCATGCGACTTTCTGCTCGTATGTTTGCTGGAGGCGGTCAATTCCGTCGAGGCTGACGCCCGGCGGAGTGGCCGCCTCTGGCACTTCAAAAATTGAGGAGGCGCAGGTCATGCCACTGTTTGATTTTCGATGTCGATCCTGCGGCAGCGAGTTCGAAGCGCTGGTGCGCGCCTCGGACCTACCGGTGTGCCCCTCGTGCAAAAGCGCGAAGCTCGAGCAACTGCCGTCGATGTTTACGGTCAGCTCGCTGGAAATTACGAAGGCGAGGGTTCGCACTGCAAGGAAGGACATGCGGCGAAGCCGGGCCTATCGCGACAAGATCGTGGCCGATCGGGAGGTCAAGCACCACGACTGACGGCCGGCCCTCCGTTTGCGGGCCATGGACGTGACCAGACCGAGTTTTGTACCAGGCGAGTGAGAGAGTCTGCATCACAGCCGAGGGCTGGAGAAACGATTCGGCCCTGCGGACTCCTCAGTCAGAGGCTTTGTGTGGGTGTCCCTGCTGGCGCCGCCGTTGTCTTGTTGACAGACCTGGTTGTTCTTTCGAGTCCATTTTTGTTCATGTCGAATCTAAAGCTGCGCGTGAGTTTGTGAAAGGCTTGGACCGGAAACAGAGAGTGGCCCGGGCCGCGAAAAGCCAGCTTCCGATAATGCCGTTTCTCGGGACTTGGCGGCCAGAACCCCGCTGATTCGGTTGCTGGCCTGGCTCTGGCCGACAGAGTCATTGTGTCTAGCGCCGGGGGAGCGTAGGATGCGCGAGACTGAAGTCCGAATCGGAAATCCATTCAGAGAATTGGACACGGGAGGCTCGACGTGGTGAAAAGGATGGTGTTTCTTGCGCTTTCACTTGTCTGGGTGACCTCGGTTGCTTCCGCTCAGGAGCCGGCCAAGCCCCTTTATGTGCTGGAAGACTCCTATCTGCGCTGGCGCTTGCTGCCAGCCGAGCAGGCCTACCTGTCGATTGACGGCAAGCATCTCAAGGAATACGTCGAGGACCTGACCGCGATTTCGCGCCGCTACCGGGATCACGGCCATCCTCAATTCTGGGGACGCATCACCGGAACTGAAGCAGACGCAGAGAACGCCCAGTGGCTGCTGGACAAGTTCCGCAAGATCGGCCTCTCGGACGTGCGCGAACAATCGCTGGATCTGCCGCCGCAGTGGGTGCCCGCATCGTGGTCGGTCGCCGCATCCGCAGGCGGAAAAACCGTCACGCTTGAAACGGCGCAACCCACCTCCACCAGCCCCGGCACGCCCCCCAGCGGCCTCGACCTGGAGGCGGTGGATGTGGCCCTGGCAAGCGAGGGTGATCTCGCTGGGCGCGACCTCCGCGGGAAGGCCGTCTTCTTCTACAGCGCGGACTATACATCGCGCCAGGCTCCGATTTCCGACTATGCCATCAAGCGCATCGGTGATCGCGGTGCCGCCGCCATTTTCGTGATCGTGGGGTTACCCGGCAATTTGCGAACCCAGTTCTACCCGGTTGGCAGCACGGTTCCTACCTTCTCGCTGGGTCTGCAGGACGGAGTCGCGATCCGCGATCTGATCGGTCAGTCGCGGGGCGGCCAGCCGCCGCGCGTCAAAGTCCGCCTGGACGTGAAGACGGTGCCCAATTTGAAGACCGCGACGGTGTGGGGCTCTCTGCCGGGAACCAGCGACGAAACCATTTTTGTGGTCGCTCACCGCGACGGATGGTTCGAAGGCGCCACTGATAATGCCTCGGGTGTGGCAACCATGCTGGGGCTGGCGGAGTACTTCGCCAAAATCCCCAGAGAACAGCGCCGCCGCACCATTCACTTTCTAGGGACCAGCGGGCACCACGACAACAGCGGCATGACGGGCCACTGGCTCGCCGATCACAAAGAGATGTTCGCCAAGACGGCGTTGATCATTAACTGCGAGCACACCTCCGCCGAGCAGCTTGTGTATAGGGGAGGAGTGATTCGAAGGACCAACACGACCGTACCGCTGCGATGGTACGTGGGCGGCAGCCCGCGGCTGGAACAGATCGTCGTCAAGGCTTACGACGCATTCGGAGTCGCCACCTATGCCGAGCCGGAGCCTTCGGCTGGGGGCGAGATGGGCCCCTACTACCAACTTGCTCCATCCCTCCAGTTGATCGAAGGGAACCTGTATTGGCATTCCGATCGCGAAACCGCCGAGGTTGTTCCGCCAACCGGATTGGCGGCCTCCACCCGCGCGTATGCGAAGATCATCACGGACGTAAACCAGTTAGGTCTCAAAGACCTCCTCCGGCCGCAAGCGACCGAGACGCGGCGTTGACCGCAGGCCCGTCCGAGGCGCAACGCCGCGAGTTATACGGTTGAAGGGCGCGTTCGATCCACGCCTGGCCAAGTCCCGGTAAGTCCAAGTCGACTTTCCGGAAACTGGCTGACCCGCGTGCCTTTTCATCGGGCCGATAGGGTCTTCCTGCATATCTGACTCACTGGCGTGGGCACAATCGCTCTCGCGCCAATCGGTGATTTCGCCACTCGCACTAGCCTCGCCAGTCAAACGCCGAGACCTGCACTCGGAGGCCATCAGGATCGCTCACGGAGAAGTTGTCGCTGGCCTTGCCCTGCACGCCTTCGATGCCCGCGCTCTTGACCGTGGTCCTCAGCCGTTCGGCGTCGAAATCCTCAACGCCGATGCAGAAGTGGTCGATGCGCCCGGGTTGGTTGCTTTTCTGCAAGATGATCAACCCGCCGCCTGGCAGATCAAATCCATGGTTGTCCGGCCCTTGGACCCGTCGCGTTGGGGAGAAGCCAAACAGGTTTCGATAAAACGCCTCCGAACGTGCAATATCGGAAACCCGCACGTTCACATGGTGCAGGTTCCGACCCTTCATCAGACTGCCAGACGTCGTCTGCGCCTTGACTGCCAACGGCGTTGTCGCCACGATGGCAAGCGCGTGCAACAACTGCCGTCTGGTCAACGTTCCGCGTTCGTAGGAACTGACGAGCGCGTCAATGTCTCTGATCATCGCTGCTCCTTGTTACGTCGTTGGATATCATCGGGGCCGGAATTCCGCAGGAATCCAGGATACTACGGAGCTGGATCTCGTGAGTGGTGGCACAGCAAAGGGCAACACTAAATATTTGACCCGCTCTCAAAAACTGTTGGCGGTGAGGTTTCACAATAGATCCCGATAAGTCGGCTCCTAAGAAAGTGGCAACGGGTGGCAAGCTAACGAGGGCGACCAATCGCGGTGGGTGAATGAAAATCGTGGGGACGACCTCGCGCCCGTTCGGAATCAATTCGCGCCCAGACCGTGTAAGTTTTCTCGCGCAGCCGCTTTCGAGTCCCGTGAAAAGTCCCGTGACCAATCGCAAACACTGTAAGGACGATTGTCTCTTAAGTCCTTACGAGAGAGTGGTGGGCCCGCTAGGATTTGAACCTAGGACCAACGGATTATGAGTCCGCTGCTCTAACCAGCTGAGCTACGGGCCCGCAAAAGCCTACAATCGCAAATTACCACAACTTAGACGTAGTTGCCTGGGCGCGGTGAGAGTTAATCTTGACGCCTGGGAACTGTAGGCATATTTTTGTCACATCACTCAAAAAGCTTAAGACAGGAGCATGCCTTCATGAAAAGCCTGACATTCGTGCCGATCACAGTCGCATCGCTCGTAATGCTTACGGCGACGGCTGATAAGGCGCTTGGGCAGTCGACGGCCGGACTGCGGGTATTTGAGACGAAATGCGCAACTTGTCACCAGAGCGCCCAGAACCAGAAGGCGCCGGACGCTTCGCTGCTGCGGAAGATGACGCCGGAGGCGGTGTACGCAGCGCTTTCCAAGGCGCCTCATGCGCAGATGCAGGGTTTGTCGGACGACGATAAGAAAACGGCGGCGGAGTATCTGGGCGGGCGGAAGATCGGAGTGGCTGAAATCGCCGATGCCAAGAAGATGCCGAACCAGTGCACGAGCGATCCGCCGATGGGGGATATCGCTGCCGGGCCGATGTGGAACGGATGGGGAGTCGATCCCACGACCAATGCTCGTTTTCAGCCCGCCAGCGCGGCGGGCTTGAGCGCAGCGCAAGTGTCCAACTTGAAGCTGAAGTGGGCATTCGGCTTGCCTTTGGCGGAGGAGGCACACAGCCAGCCCACCATCGCAGGAGGGCGCGTTTTTGTCGGCTCCGATGCAGGCACGGTCTATTCGCTAGATGCAGCTAGCGGCTGCGTCTACTGGTCGTTTCAGGCGGACGGGGCCATGCGCGTGGCGCCGACCGTTTCTGCGGTAAAGGGCACCAGCCCGGCCAAGTACGCCGTGTACTTCGGAGATCAGAAAGCCAACGCTTACAGCCTCGATGCCGAGAACGGGAAGCTGCTGTGGAAAGTGAAGGTTGATGAGCACCCGGTCGCGCAGATCACCGGAGCCCCGACACTATATGAGGGGCGGCTATACGTGCCGACGGCCTCGGCCGAGGAGCGTGCTGCCGGACTGAGCATGACCTATCCGTGCTGCACGTTTCGCGGCAGCGTGACCGCTCTTGATACAAGTACCGGCAAGCAGATCTGGAAAACGTACATCATTCCGGATCGGCCGAAACCGACGAAAAAGAGCGCCAAGGGTGTGCAGCATTATGCTCCCGCGGGGGGCGCAGTGTGGGCGGCGCCGACAGTGGACCCCCGTCACAATGCGCTTTACATCGGTACCGGCGACGCCTATACGGAACCAACACCGAAGAACACTGACGCCGTGATGGCCCTCGATATGGGTACAGGCAAAGTTTTATGGTCGGTGCAAGACACCGAGAATGATTCCTGGCTCTCGGGATGCGGAGGCGGCGGCACGAACAATCCGGATGGGATTTCCGAAAACTGTCCCCAGCCACTGGGGCCTGATTACGATTTTGGATCGTCG
>DASPYR010000101.1:0-3690 GCA_035636675.1 Rugosimonospora sp.
ATTTATATCTCAGCGTTGCTCGATTCGTTCGATGCGCCCGTCGGCGAGAGTGACGATGCGTCCCGCGTAATGCTCGGCGAGGGCGCGCTCGTGAGTGACCATGAGCACGGTGGTGGGCTCTACGCCGTCGGACGTTATAAGAGGCGGCCGATTGATGCCGGAGATCAGACGCAAAATGTCTTCGCCGGTATTGCTATCGAGATTTCCGGTGGGCTCGTCCGCGAGCAGAATGCGCGGACGATTGACCATGGCACGCGCGATGGCCACGCGCTGCTGTTCGCCGCCGGAGAGCTCCCCGGGACGATGCGCCAGGCGTTCGCCGAGGCCGACACGCTCGAGCGCTTCTTTCACGCGCGCGGGACGAGACGCGCGAGGCACTTCCGCGAGGCGCAGGGGCAGTTCCACATTTTCCATGACGGTCATGCGCGGAAGGAGATTGAAGGATTGAAAGACGATGCCGATGGTTTGGTTGCGGTGCCGCGACAGCTCGAGGGAAGTCATGCGGCCGAGCTCGCGGCCGAGGACGAAGACGGCGCCTGAAGTGGGGTGATCGAGGCCGGCGAGCAAGTTGAGTAAGGACGATTTGCCGGACCCGGAGGCGCCCAGAAAGGCGAGGAATTCGCCCGCGCGCACATCGAGTGTGATGCCGTCCACGGCTCGAATGACAGAAGCGCCCAGGTGGTAATGGCGGGTGAGCTGTTCGGTGCGAATGGCTGCGCCATTGGCCGCGGGAATTCGCGTCGAACTGGTTTTGGACTCCGTGGTCGATGCGCTTTTCGATGCCGTACTCGGTTCCGTTTTCGGTTCTGTCATGTGGGCCCGGCGCGTGAGATGCTCCGCGCACTCGAAATGATACGCGAAGAAACGGCGGCCTGCTGGTTTTTTGCATGAGTCCAATCAATCTTTCAGCGGGTCGCGGCATAAACAATACGCAAAGACTTTTGGATGAGTTCTATCGAAAAATTGCGTTGGTGTTTTTTCGAAGCGCCGCGTAAATTCTCCGCCGAAGCGATGGAGCTTCATTGCTGTAGAAAAAGCAAAAGCTTTGAAAGGAGCATTACCTTGAAGAAGCAATGGGGTGGTCTTCTTATATACATATTGATGGTGGTCGTAAGCCTGACTGTAGCGGGGCAGCAGCAGGCATTTGCGCAGGCTCCCGCTGGAGGCGCGCCGGCGCAGGCACCGGCGGCAGCACCTTCCACGCCGCAACCGCTGCCGACTCCTTCCATGACGGCGCCGCTGTCAACGGCAGCGCCGCCGCACACGTTTAACGCGGGGCCGTTTGGAACTGTGGCCATTACGGGTATTTTGAGCGGCATTGGTCTGGTGCAATCGAATTACACACCGGGATTTGACAAGCCGACCGAGTGGGATGTCAGTAACGCGCAGATTTTTTTGCAAAAGACGAGCGGATGGTTCCAGTTCTACCTGCAAGCTGGCGCTTACTCACTACCGGATTTGGGGGTGCCCTACATTAGGTCAGTCGAGGCCCTATCGTCAGGACTACCGACCGCTGTAGGGGACTTTTACGGGCCGTTCCCTCAGGGCTACGTCAAGCTGGTCAAAGGCAATTTCTTCGCAGAAGTGGGCGCGCTGCCCACTCTGATTGGGGGTGAGTACACCTTCAGCTTCGAAAACATGAACGTCGAGCGCGGCATCTTGTGGAATCAGGAGAACGCTGTTAACCGCGGCGTGGAGGTCGGCGACACGTTCAAGAAGCTCACTTTAGCGTTCACCTGGAACGATGGCTTCTACTCCAATGTTTATAACTGGCTGTGGGGATCGGCGGCTTACGCGTTTAATTCGTCGAATACGCTCTCATTTGTGGCTGGCGGAAATGTCGCGCATACTGCACCCACCAACAATCCCTTCGTGACACCCACGGCGCTTAACAACGAGTCGATCTATAACGTGATCTACACGTATAGCCATGAGAGCTGGATGATCACTCCGTATTTTCAGTACACGCACGTGGGGGCGGCCCCGGCAATCGGAATCGGAGGCAGTGGGTCCACGACAGGCGGCGCAGTGCTGCTCAACTACAATTTCAAGCATGGACTATCGCTGGCCGCCCGTCCGGAATATATAACCAGCAGCAGCGGCCTTCCCGTCACGGATCCGGCAGCCCTGAACTTGATCTATGGGCCTGGGAGCAGCGCGTTCGCGTTTACGGCGACGCCCGCGTATCAGAAAGGAGGGTTTTTCCTGCGCGGCGACGTGTCCGTGGTTCACGCGCGTAATTTTACCCCGGGCTTCGCATTCGGACTGGGTGGTCTGAAGGCTAACCAAACTCGAGGCGTGGTTGAAGCCGGGTTCATGTTTTGAGTAGCGTGGTTCCGTTTGCTGGAATCCTTCGGAAAGGAGGTTGGAGTCAAGAGCCCTTCGTATCTAAACTTGTGCATTTATGATTTCGCTGCGCTTCCGGTTGCTCCTCATAAACAGCACCCGGCAGCGCTGCTTTGAGAAGAGTAAAATCGAGGTGGATGGCAACCGCCGCTATCTCCGCGTGCGATCTTATACGCCGCGCTCGACGCATACAGCTTCTTACGATCATATGGATGCTTGCTGAGGCCGTGATTGCCCTCGGGGCCGCCTGGCGGGCAAAGAGCCCGGCGCTCCTCGGCTTTGGCGGAGATAGCGCCGTTGAATTGCTTTCCGCGGCGGTTGTTTTCTGGCGATTCCATTCAAAATCGGAATCCGAATCGATGCCGGCTGAAAAGATCGCGAGCCGCATCGCGGGCGTTCTGCTCTTCGTAGTTGCCGGATTCGTTCTCGTTGTTTCGACCCTGGCAATCCTGGGTTACGAGGAGCCTCGGCCCAGTCTATTGGGCATCGTTCTGCTGACGGCATCGGCATTGGGCATGCCCTGGCTGGCAAGCCAAAAGCGGAAGTTGGCCGCGCAGCTCTCAAGTGCCGCCCTAAATGCCGACGCTGCGCAGTCATCGGTTTGCGGTTATTTATCGTGGATCGCGCTCGCAGGATTAGCTGCCAATTCCATCCTCCACAAATCCTGGACAGATCCAATCGCGGCATTGATTCTCGTTCCGTTCATCCTAAAGGAAGGCTGGGAAACCATGCGCTCTTCTCGACTTCACTGCGGTGGTTGTTCGTAAGCTGTCTATCCAATGTGTCAGGTTCAACGGAAGGGAATCGGGTAGATACAGGAGCAAGACCCGCGCGAAGCGGCTTCCGCACGGGTCTTGCCGTCGATTATTTGAAGAGACAGAATGGGCAGCGGCCGGTTCCAGTAACCGAAGCAAATACGGTTCCTGCCGTGGCTGCCAGAGTCGCAACCAGTACTGCAACGAGCGCGTAAACCTTCTTCATTTGTGGCCTCCTTTCTCAACAAGCTTTGACGGTCTCACGGCTCCCCGAATAAGAGGCTAATCCCTAAAGCCGAGTGGAGAGTCAAGCGCTCTTTGAGAGCGAGTCAGGGGCAAGGGTGCGCTCGATTAGCACGCAGATGGCGTCCGCAGAGATCCGCTTTTTCCGTGAACGCTTCCACTTGCGCACCGCTCGGCTGAGTTCCTGGCGAAACTTCGATAGATGCCGAATTTGACGCTCAAGCTCACGCAGATGCCGTCGGGCGATGCTAATTACTTCGGCGCACGGGCAATCGCCTTGCTGGCGCGTGCGGAGAATGCCGCGAATCTCCTGCAAAGAAAAACCGAGCGATTTTGCCTGGCGTAT
>DASPYR010000102.1:0-3439 GCA_035636675.1 Rugosimonospora sp.
TCGCGCATTGGGGGTGGGCTTGCTTTCCGGAGGATTCGGCCAGGATGAGTTGATGAATGCGGGCGCCTATCGCGTTTACCGCGACCCGGCTGATCTGAACGCCCACCTCGATGAAATTGGGATTAGGGCCGGATTCTAAGTGAACAGTCACAATTGATCACAAGCGCAATCGCCGTTGTAAACACTGAGGGCGAGGGCCTTGGCCAGTTATCAGTTTGAGTCTTCTTCAGCTAAGGCCAAGACCGAGGACGTCCTCTTCGTACAGTAGCAAGATTTCTTCCGAGTAGCCCGTTAATCGGGCACAATCGCCAAAGTGACCAGGCGGACCACATCCATTGGCGATACGCATGATCCGAACATCGCTAACCACTGCTCTCGATGTGCGATTAGAATGAGCCATTCAAGGATGGTCCTCACTAGCGGAACGAAACTGGGCCCGTACGAAGTGTCAGGCGCCATTGGCGCCGGTGGCATGGGGGAGGTCTATCGCGCCCGCGATCCCCGTCTCCATCGCGAAGTTGCCGTAAAAATTTTGCCCGCGTCGTTATCGAGCGACCGGGAACGGCTACATCGCTTTGAGCAGGAAGCGCGTGCCGCCGCCGCCCTCAACCATCCCAACATCCTCGCCGTGTACGACATCGGCACGCAAGACGGCTCGCCTTACATCGTCAGCGAACTGCTGGAAGGCGAATCGCTGCGCGAACGGTTGCGCTCGGGCCCGTTGTCTCTCCGCAAAGCTATTGATTATGCGCTCCAGATCGCCCGTGGGCTCGCCGCCGCGCAAGACAAAGGTATCGTGCATCGCGACCTGAAACCGGAGAACATCTTCATCACCCGCGATGGCCGAGTAAAGCTGCTCGATTTCGGTCTGGCAAAGCTCACGCAAGCCGCGCCCACTTTTGGTGACTCCGAAACACGCACCATCCAGAGCGATGCGGGCACAGTCGTAGGCACCGTGGGTTACATGTCGCCCGAGCAGGTGCGCGGCAACCCGGCAGATGCGCGCAGCGATCTGTTCGCATTCGGAGTCGTGCTGTACGAGATGATCTCGGGCAAGCGTGCGTTCCACGGCGAAACCGCAGCCGATACAATGAGTGCCATCCTGCACGGCGAGCCGCCCGAGCTGGCCGAAACCAACCGCAACGTGGCCCCCGCGCTCCAGCGCATTGTCGCTCACTGTCTGGAAAAGAGCCCCGAAGAACGCTTCCAATCGATGCGTGACGTAATTTTTGACCTTGAGGGGGCGACGACTGCATCCGGGATTACCGCGGCACTTCCGGCAGTAGGTGTCGGGCGGTGGCATAAGCGCGTACCTGTGATTGCCGCGACGATAATTGCCGGCGTACTTGCGGGTTACTTCGCCACGAGGCGTGTGGCACCGGCTGCACGTGCGCCCGTCGTCTTTCAGCAGTTAACCGATTTCGTGGGCATGGAAGAATCTCCCGCCATATCACCAGACGGCAAGGCAGTGGCGTTTTCCTCTGGTGATGGCACGCCGCAGGTCTGGGTGCGACTGTTGGCCGGTGGGCCGCCGCTGCAGATCACGCGGGATGACTCCCCCCACTTTTTCCCACGCTGGGCACCAGACTCGGCATCGCTGATCTACTTTTCGCCGTCGCCGAATCCCGACGAACAGGGGACGATTTTCGAGATCCCCGCCCTCGGCGGCACACCCCGCCGCCTAGCTCCCAGCATCTCAGGTGGCGACTTCAGTCATGATGGTAAGCGCCTAGCGTACTTCCGCTTGAGCGAGGGCCAAGTGGAATTAGTAGTTACGGACCGCGACAGCAGCAACCTGCGCCGGCTCGCCCGCCTTCCCCCGGACTACGGGTATTGCTGCACTCGCTGGTCGCCCGATGACCGGCTAGTCGCCTATCAACGAGGCCGCATCTTTGACTACGATGTATTCGCGGTATCCGCCTCGGGAGGGGATCCACAGCGCATTACGCGCGACTATAAGATCCTACGCGGCTATTCTTGGCTCTCGGATGGTTCCGGGATCGTGTATAGCTCTTCGCGCGGTACTACCGTTCTCTACCTGCCGACAATGAACCTGTGGTCGGTGAAGCTGGACGGCAGCGGGGTGCGCCAACTCACCTTCGGCGAGGCCAGCTACATCGATCCCGACGTTGACAGCAAGGGGCGTCTTTTTGCCAGCCGCGTCCGCACCGAATTCAACATCTGGAAGTTCCCCGTGGCCGGCTCAGCTATCGAAAACGTTCGACGTGCCGTCCCGGTGACACACCAAACTGCGCATGTGCAGACGCCGTCTCTTAGTCCCGGGGACCGCGAACTTGCCTACCTCTCTGACAGCGGCGGCCATGGAAATCTCTGGGTAATGAAACTGGGTGGAGCGGACGAAATGCGGCAGATCACCTTTGAGCAGGATTCCGATGTTGCCGTCGGCGTGCCCGTATGGTCACCCGACGGCCGCAATATCACCTTCTTCACCCGTCGCCCTGATACTCTGAATGGCGACCAGTGGCTGGTCAGTCCTGATGGCAGCAACCGCCGTCGCCTGACCAACGATGGTGGCTGGGCGGCGTGGTCGCCGGACGGGAAGTGGCTCTATATTTCGCCCCTGGCGAGTGAAGGGCAAGCTTCTAAGATCATCAAGCTACCGGTGGACGGCGGCGATGCCGTCGTCGTGCGCACCGATGACGCGCTTGGCTCCGCACCTGCCCCGGACGGCCGCACCTTGTACTTCGTGCGCCAGATCAGCCGGGTCGGCAGGGGATGGGGGTTGGAGATCCACGCTGCCACACCGGAGAACGGGCCATCACAGCTATTAGCCCGCTTTCCCGCGTGGCGCACGCCCATATCCATTCTCTTTCAGCCAGTGGTCTCTCCCGACGGAAAGTGGCTAGTGCTAACGCTTGTGGACGGATCCACAACTAACCTTTATCTGCTGCCCACCAAAGGTGGACCACTCCGCCAAATCACCAACTTCGGTTCCCCTACCGTGATCGCTCGCCGCGTTTCCTGGTCTTCAGACTCTGTGTACGTCTACGCCGCTGTCAGCCGTAGGGACGCCGACGTGGTCCTACTCACTAACCTGCTGCAGTGACGCTCAAGAAGCACAGCGAAACAAGTCCGGGCCGCAGAAGCGCACTTCTCGCGGTGCCAACCCGTCTTTCACTGCATTCTGGGCAAGTGGTCGGCCAGCAGGAAGTTGGACTCCGCTCCGACAACTTCAGGTTTGCCCGTTACTTGGGAACAATTACCCAGGTGCCAGGGATGTCCACATCTGGGTTTGGCGACTTGTCATCAAAGAATTTGTTTCGTGTTTTTTCTGCGCACAGAAAAGACAATCCGCGGCTAGTTCGAGGCGACCTTACCAACTAGGAGCTGGAATTCGGGATCATCGCGCAAGCAGGCGAGGTCAGGATCGCGTAATGCCCACTCGAGATTACTGTACCCAGCCTCTCGAGCCCGTCTG
>DASPYR010000103.1:0-2427 GCA_035636675.1 Rugosimonospora sp.
CGAGGGTTGCGGCAAGCGCCTCGAAGATTTCAAAGCGCTGCGCAATGTCGTGAAATGGTTCGAAAAGGAAGGCGCCGACGCCTGGTACCAGCACACCCCGGAAGAATTGCTCCCCGCCGGCACAACTTGCTCCTGCGGCGCGACAAAATGGCGCAAGGAAAACGACATTCTCGACGTCTGGTTTGATTCAGGCTCTTCGAATCTTTCCGTGTTGAAGGGCGCCGAGTGGCCCGCGGACGTTTATCTTGAAGGCCCGGATCAGTATCGCGGCTGGTTCCACAGTTCACTTTTGGTGGCAACTGGCATTCGCGACGCTTCCCCTTACCGCGGCGTGGTCACCCACGGCTGGACTCTCGACGAGCAGGGCCGCCCGATGTCCAAATCGCTGGGTAACGCCATCTATCCCATCGAAATCTGCGAAAAGTGGGGCGCCGATTTGCTGCGTCTGTGGGTCGCTTCGGTGGAATACCAGGCCGACGTGAAAATGAGCGAGCGCGTGATGACGCAGCTCAGCGAAGCCTATCGCAAAATTCGCAACACGTTTCGCTTCGCCCTCGGCAACCTCGGCGATTTCGATCCCTCACGCGATGCGCTTTCGAATGACCAACTCGAGGAAATCGATCGTTGGATGCTCGATCGCACCGTCGAGCTGGTCAAAAAGTGCCGCGAATGGTATGCGAATTACGAATTCCACCGCGTCTATCACGCTATCCATGATTTCTGCGTCGTGGACCTCAGCGCTCTCTATTTTGACGTGTTGAAGGATCGCCTCTACACCAAAGCGCCCGGAAATAAATCCCGCCGCTCCGCGCAAACGGCCGTTTGGAAAATCTCCAGCGCGCTCGTCCGTCTCGCTGCCCCAATTCTCGTTTTCACCTCCGAGGAAATCTGGAAGTATCTGTCGAAATCGCACGGCGAACCAGAAAGCGTCCACATGTCGCTGTTCCCAGAAGCCGAAGTGCTCGCTTGCGGAATCGCCAAAGACGCGGCGGAAAAGTGGGAGCGGCTGGCGCAGGTGCGCTCTGCGGTGCTCGTGGCCCTCGAACAAGCGCGCGCCGCAAAGATCATCGGCGGCGGCCTCGAGGCGAAAGTCCATCTGCACGCCGGCCCGGAAGCCGCGGGCTTGCAGAAGCTGCTCGAAGAAAAAAAGTCCCTTCTCCCGGCGCTCTTCATCGTTTCCCAAGTCGAAGTTCATCCCTCTGCCGTCGCTGCATCCATTCCGGCCGAAACGTTGCCGGGCCTGACGATCAAGATCGACCGTGCCGACGGCGCGAAATGCGAGCGCTGCTGGAACTACTCGACCCACGTCGGCGAGAATTCCCGCTATCCCACCGTCTGCGAGCGTTGCTCCGAAGCCCTCGTCGAACTCGAATCCGCAATTGCAGGGGTTGCTTCATGAGCTCGAGTTGCTCTGGCCCCTTTGCTTCTTTTTTTTCCTTTGTCTCCTTCACTTCCTTTTCTTCATGACTCTCTCCTCCCGCCTCCGCTTTCTCTGGCTTACTCTCGCCGTCGTCTTTCTCGACCGCGCCACAAAGGCTTGGATCGAATCCCGCCCCGCTGATCATTTCCCGGAGCCCGTCATTCGCAATTTTTTCTATCTCGTCGACTCGCGCAACCCCGGCATCGCCTTCAGTTTCCTCGCTGGCCTCTCCTCTCCCGCTCTGCGCGCAATCCTCATCGTCGGCTCCCTCGTCATCATCGCAATCATCACCTGGCTGCTCGTCGCCGGCCGCGGCATCAGCGCCCTGAACGCCGCCGGCCTTGCCCTTCTCCTTGGCGGAGCCACTGGCAACGTCACCGACCGCATCCTGCACGGCGCCGTCACCGATTTCATTGAACTCTATCTACACTTCCTTCCTTGGCAAACCTTCAATCCGTGGCCCGCCTTTAATATCGCCGATTCCGCCATCACCATCGGCGCAACTCTCATGCTTCTTGACATACTATTTGGTCGCCGGCATGAAACACTCTCAGCCAATTCGCAAACGCCGTAGTCGAGGGGGAACTCTGTGAGCAGATGGAAAAATTTCAATCGCCGTGAATTTCTCTCCACGGCCCTGGGTGCCGCTGCTTCTTTTTCCGTCTTGCCTCCTCGATTGCCCCGACGAGCACGGCCGCGTCACCGATGACCGCCGCATCCAGTTCCTGCGCGGCTATCTGCACGCCCTCGGACGCGCCATGCTTCACGGCGCAAATGTCCGCGCCTATCACCATTGGAGCCTCATGGACAATTTCGAGTGGGCCGAAGGCTACGCGCAGCGCTTCGGCCTCACCTACGTGGATTTTCGCACGCAAAAGCGCACCATCAAGGACTCCGGACACTGGTACGCCAAGCTCGCCGCCACCGGCAGCCTCACGTAGCTAACTGCGGTGGCAGCAGCCAGATTGGTCCGCTGGCCCATTGCCTGCGTTTCAGGTGTCTCCGCT
>DASPYR010000104.1:0-2990 GCA_035636675.1 Rugosimonospora sp.
CGAGGGTTGCGGCAAGCGCCTCGAAGATTTCAAAGCGCTGCGCAATGTCGTGAAATGGTTCGAAAAGGAAGGCGCCGACGCCTGGTACCAGCACACCCCGGAAGAATTGCTCCCCGCCGGCACAACTTGCTCCTGCGGCGCAACAAAATGGCGCAAGGAAAACGACATTCTCGACGTCTGGTTTGATTCAGGCTCTTCGAATCTTTCCGTGCTGAAGGGCGCCGAGTGGCCCGCGGATGTTTATCTCGAAGGTCCCGATCAATATCGTGGCTGGTTTCAAAGTTCGTTGCTTGTTGCCACCGGCGTGCGCGACGCTTCGCCCTACCGAGGCGTCGTCACCCATGGCTGGACGCTCGACGAGCAGGGCCGCCCGATGTCCAAATCGCTGGGCAACGCTCTCTATCCCATCGAAATTTGCGAAAAGTGGGGCGCCGATTTGCTGCGCCTGTGGGTCGCGTCCGTGGAATACCAGGCCGACGTGAAAATGAGCGAGCGCGTGATGACGCAGCTCAGCGAAGCCTATCGCAAAATTCGCAACACGTTTCGCTTCGCCCTTGGCAACCTCGGCGATTTCGATCCCTCACGCGATGCGCTTTCGAACGATCAACTCGAGGAAATCGATCGCTGGATGCTCGATCGCGCCGCCGAGCTGGTCAAAAAGTGCCGTGAATGGTATGCCAATTACGAATTCCACCGCGTCTACCACGCTATCCATGATTTCTGCGTCGTGGACCTCAGCGCTTTCTATTTTGATGTGTTGAAGGATCGCCTCTACACCAAGGCGCCCGGAAATAAATCCCGCCGCTCCGCGCAAACGGCCGTTTGGAAAATTTCTGGCGCGCTCGTCCGTCTCGCTGCCCCCATTCTCGTTTTCACCTCCGAGGAAATCTGGAAGTATCTGTCGAAATCGCACGGCGAACCAGAAAGCGTTCACATGTCGCTCTTCCCGGAAGTCGAAGCGCTCGCCTGCGGAATCGCCAAAGACGCGGCGGAAAAGTGGGAGCGGCTGGCGCAGGTGCGCTCTGCGGTGCTCGTGGCCCTCGAACAAGCCCGCGCCGCAAAGATCATCGGAGGCGGCCTCGAAGCGAAAGTCCATCTGCACGCTGGCCCGGAAGCCGCGGGCTTGCAGAAGCTGCTCGAAGAAAAAAAGCCCCTTCTCCCGGCGCTCTTCATCGTTTCCCAAGTCGAAGTTCATCCCTCTGCCGTTGCTGCATCCATTCCGGCCGAAACATTGCCGGGCCTGACGATCAAGATCGACCGTGCCGACGGCGCAAAATGCGAGCGCTGCTGGAACTACTCGACCCACGTCGGCGAAAATTCCCGCTACCCCACCATCTGCGAGCGTTGCTCCGAAGCCCTCGTCGAACTCGAATCCGCAATTGCAGGGGTCGCTTCATGAGCTCGAGTTGCTCTGGCTCCTCTGCTTCCTTTTTTTCCTTTACCTTCTTTACTTCCTTTTCTTCATGACTTTCTCCTCCCGCCTCCGCTTTCTCTGGCTTACTCTCGCCGTCGTCTTTCTCGACCGTGCCACAAAGGCTTGGATCGAATCCCGCCCCGCTGGTCGCTTTCCGGACGCCGTCATTCACAATTTTTTCTATCTCGTCGACTCGCGCAACCCCGGTATTGCCTTCAGTTTCCTCGCCGGTCTGTCTTCTCCCGCCTTGCGCGTAATCCTCGTAATCAGCTCCCTCGTCATCATCGCAATCATCACCTGGCTGCTCGTCGCCGGCCGCGGCATCAGCGCCCTGAACGCCGCCGGCCTCGCCCTGCTCCTCGGCGGCGCCACCGGCAACGTCACCGACCGCATCCTCCACGGCGCCGTCACCGATTTCATTCAACTCTATCTACGCTTCCTTCCTTGGCAAACCTTCAATCCGTGGCCCGCCTTCAACATCGCCGATTCCGCCATCACCATCGGTGCAACTCTCATGCTTCTTGACATAGTATTTGGTCGCCGGCATGAAACACTCTCAGCCAATTCGCAAACGCCGTAGTCGAGGGGGAAGTCTATGGGCAGATGGAAAAATTTCAATCGCCGTGAATTTCTCTCCACCGTTCTTGGAGCCGCCGCTTCTTTTACTGTCCTTCCTCCCGCTACGCCAGGGGCGCTCATGCCCCCGCGCGCAAGAATTTGTGCCGATTGCATGCGCGCCACGCACGTCGTCAACATTGCTCAGGGCCAGGCTTTCCGCGTCATCAAAGCCATCAACTCCAAGCTCCAGGTCGGCACTGCCTTTAGCATGGCCAACTGCCAGCCCGCCACTTTAAGCGACGCCGATCGTCGGGCCGCCGACCGCGCCCACGCGCTTGGCAACGTTTGGTTCATCCATCCCGGCCTCCGCGGCGAATATCCCAAGGCATTCCCCGGCGACAATCCGCTTGAACTCATTGGCGTCAAGTCTGGCGACCTGGAGCTTTGCAGGGCTCCGCTCGATTTTCTCGGCATCAACTATTACCGCCGACGGCTGGTCTCCGCCATTCCTCCCGGCGCCGGCGAAGATGCCACCGGAGTCCACAATTTCGACGCTCACGAAGGCCCGCTCACCGATTTCGCCTGGGAAGTCTGGCCCGATGGGTTCCACGATCTCGTCTTCCGCATCTCTCGCGAATACAAAACCACGCCGCTCGAAATCACCGAGAACGGCTGCTCCTACCTCGATTGCCCCGACGGGCACGGCCGCGTCACCGATGACCGCCGCATCCAGTTCCTGCGCGGCTATCTGCACGCCCTCGGACGCGCCATGCTTCACGGCGCCAATGTCCGCGCCTATCACCATTGGAGCCTCATGGACAATTTCGAGTGGGCGGAAGGCTACGCGCAGCGCTTCGGCCTCACCTACGTGGATTTCCGCACGCAAAAGCGCACCATCAAGGACTCCGGACACTGGTACGCCAAGCTCGCCGCCACCGGCAGCCTCACGTAGCTAACTGCGGTGGCAGCAGCCAGATTGGTCCGCTGGCCCATTGCCTGCGTTTCAGGTGTCTCCGCT
>DASPYR010000105.1:0-20039 GCA_035636675.1 Rugosimonospora sp.
TTTCCTCGTCTTTGAGAGCGGCACGCGTGGCTCGATGCTAGAATTTTAGTTCGTCCAAAGTGGGCCAGTTTACTCTGAAGGCCGCGGCCCGAGCAAGGCTGCTCAGGAGCAACGGCACAGACAAGAGCGTCTGTGCCACCAGCGAGCGTTGACCATGATTGCGGAGTCGTTACAAAAGGTTGAGGCCGGGAGCGATCTTTCCGCCGACGAGGCGGAAGAGGTGATGGGCGAACTGCTCGAAGGCCATTTGGAGCAGATGCAGATCGTCGGCCTGCTGACTTCACTGCGCGCCAAAGGCGAGGCTGTGGAGGAGTTGGTGGGCTTCGCGCGAGCCATGCGGCGGCTCGTGGACCACCGAGGCGCCCAAGCGCAGATCTCGCCGCTGGTGGATACCTGCGGGACGGGAGGCGATGGCGGGGGCACATTTAATGTGTCGACGGCGGCCGCGCTGGTGGTTGCCGGCGCGGGCGTGCGCGTGGCCAAGCATGGCAACCGGTCGTTCAGTTCGCGCTGCGGGTCGGCCGACGTGCTCGAAGCGCTGGACGTAAGGATCGATATCGCGCCGCAGCGGGCTCTCGCCGCCATCGATCAGATCGGCATCGGATTCCTTTTTGCGCCGAGCATGCACACCGCGATGCGCCATGCGGCCGCGGCCCGGCGCGAGGCCGGCGGCCGCACGGTTTTCAATTTGTTGGGGCCGCTCACGAATCCGGCGGGGGCCACCGCGCAAGTGATCGGCGTGCCCGCGGCGGCCCTGGTGGAAAAACTGGGGCGGGCGCTGGCGGAACTCGGGACGCAGCACGCATTCGTGGTGCACGGCGTGGACGGAATCGACGAAATTTCGCTGAGCGATGAGACCGAAGTAGCGGAGGTGCGCCTCCGTTCCGTGAAGAGGTACCGGGTGAAGCCGCAGGATTTCGGGGTGGCGCGGGCGCGCCGCGAAGAACTGGCCGGCGGCGATGCGGCCGCGAATGCGAAGATCATTCGCCGCATTCTCCGGGGCGAGAGCGGGCCGCGGCGCGATTTTGTGTGCATCAATGCCGCAGCGGCGCTGGTGGCGGCGGGACGCGCGGCGGACTTCAGGAAAGGCGCGCGGCTGGCGGCTAAAGCGATCGATTCGGGGCTCGCGCTAGCCAAGCTCCAAGCGCTGATCGAATTTTCGCGGGGTTAGTTCTCCACGGTTTCTACAAGAGAAGGCACAAAGAGAGATTCTTCGCTGCGCTCAGAATGACAACTCCTGCAACTTAAAGAGCGAGGAAATTGCGCAGGAGCTGCATGCCCACTTCGGTGAGCACGGATTCGGGATGGAACTGCACGCCTTCGAGGGGCAGCTTGCGGTGGCGCAGGCCCATGATGAGCCCGTCGGTCTCGGCGGAGATTTCGAGTTCGCGGGGCAGACCCTTTTTTTGCACGATGAGGGAATGATAGCGCGTGGCCACGAAGTCCTGCGGCAGTTTGCGAAAGATGGTCTTGCTATCGTGATGGATGCGGCTGGTCTTGCCGTGCATCAGCGCCGGGGCGCGTACTACTTTGCCGCCGAAGGCATAACCAATGGCCTGGTGGCCGAGGCAGACGCCAAGGATGGGAATCTTGCCCGTGAACTGGCGGATGACGTCGATGCAAATGCCGGCGTTTTGCGGCTCTCCGGGACCGGGAGAGATCACGATGCGCTGCGGCTTTTTCGCGGCGATTTGATCGAGGGTGATCTGGTCGTTGCGGCGAACTTCGAGATTTTCGCCCAGCTGGCCGAGGAACTGGGCGAGGTTATAGGTAAACGAATCGTAGTTGTCGATCAGCAGGATCATTGAATGAAAGATGCCGCCCTAAAGGGCGCCGCTACAGAACCATCCTCAAACCAAGTTATCACCCGAATTCTGAAGGGCGCCCTCTACGGAAGCAGGCTAATGGATTAGCTTACGGCATCTGGAGGAAAAGGCAAAAAGCAGATCCCTCGCTACTTTGTTATGCGCCAAAAGCGCCGTGATGGCCACGGCCTTTTGGCGCCCGACAACCCCATTTAGCTGAGGTATTCGCTCGGGATGACAGCACAGGTTAGGCATGGGCTATTTTGCGCCGGTGAGAGTGCGCATGCGGCGGCGCGTGCGGCGGATCGGGCGGGGCGAAGGCAAGATGCGATCGCCGCCATGCGCCACTTCCAGTGCGGCGATCAAAGCGCGCGCCTTATTGACCGTTTCCTGATATTCGCGCTCGGGAACCGAATCGGCCACCAGACCGGCCCCGGCTTGCACGCAGGCCAGCCCGTTCTTCACCACCATGGTGCGGATGGCGATGCAGGAGTCCAGATTGCCGGAGAAGTCGAGATAGAGAATGGCCCCGGCGTAGATGCCGCGCCGCGTGGGTTCGAGCTCGTCAATGATCTCCATAGCGCGAACCTTGGGCGCGCCGGAAACGGTTCCCGCCGGGAAACAGGCGGCGAGGGCGTCAAGACAATCCACCTCGGGCCGAAGCCGGCTGCGAAGCGTGGAGACCAGATGCATCACGTGGGAGTAGCGCTCGACGAACTCGAGCCGTTCGACGCGGACCGAACCGTATTCGGAGACGCGGCCGAGGTCGTTGCGGCCAAGGTCCACCAGCATGATGTGTTCGGCGAGTTCCTTGGGATCGGCGGCGAGCTCGGCGGCCAAACGCTGGTCTTCGTCTTCGTCCTTGCCACGCGGCCGCGTGCCGGCGATGGGCCGGTAGGAAGCGTCACGCCCCTGTACCTTGAGCAGCAGTTCGGGGGAGCTGCCGACAACGGCGGCATCGCCGAGCTTCAGAAAATACATGTAAGGCGAAGGATTGAGGACGCGAAGAGCCCGATAAATGTCGAACGGGTTGGCGTCTGTGCGCGCGGAGAATCGCTGGCTGACCACCACCTGAAAGACGTCTCCGGCGCGGACGTACTCTTTCGACTTGCGGACAGCCGCGAGAAAGCGCGGGCGCGTGAAATTGGATTCGACGCGCAGCGGCATGGCGCGGCGGTTCGGCTTGCGCCGGTTCTCATCGAGGGGCAGCTCGAGCTGGCGGCGCGTCTCGGAAATTTCGCGTAGCGCGGCGCGATATTTCGAGCGCAGGCTGCCGGGGCCTTCGGTGAAGACATTGCGCACGACCCAGACACGATGGCGGACATGATCGAAGACCACCAAGCCGAGATAGAACATCATGACCGCATCGTCGGTGCCGAGGTCATTTGTCGAGCGGTCTGGAATGCGTTCGAAAAGGCGCACCATGTCATAAGCGAAGTATCCGATGGCTCCCGCCACCAAGGGCGGCAGGCCGGGTACGCGAACCGCGCGGTAACGCTGAATGCGATTGCGCAGGAAATCGAGGGGATTCGACTGCACCCAGGAGACGCGGCTTTCGGATTCCAGCACGCAGGCGCCGTTGACGTAGCGAAAGACTTCGGCGGGGCTGGCGCCGACGAACGTATAACGGGCGATCTTCTCGCCCCCCTCGACGCTTTCGAGCAGACAGGCGTAGCGCGCGTTTCGCGCCAGGCGCAGGTAGGCCCCTACGGGCGTCAGGAGGTCGGCCGTAAAGGTTTCGTAAACCGGGACGAGATTGCCTTCGCGGGCCAGGCGGCAAAACGTCCGAAAGTCCGGCTCGATCATCGGCGCAAGGATTTCTCTTCCTTTTGCAACGCGGCGAGAACGACCCGGCGCATGACGGTTTCGGGGGCGCGCTCGCCCATCCATAGCTCCCATTGCGCCACGCCTTGAGCGACAAACATGTCCACTCCCGAAATGGTTTCGATTCCGCGACGCTCTGCGCGGCGCAGCAACTCCGTCTTGAGCGGACGATAGATCAAGTCCATCACCAGACGACAATTCAGCTCATGGCTCTCGAGCGGTGAGCCCCCGCCCGGATGCATCCCGACCGGCGTGCAGTTCACGATAGCATCGAATGACCGGCGCGCGATTTCTCCGCGATTTATCGCCTGGCCACCAACGGCATCCGCCAAGGCGCGCGCTGGTTTCGGGCGGCGGGCCCAGATGCTCACCTTGGCCCCTGCGCGCGCCAGCGCAAAGGCTGCGGCGCGTGCCGCTCCCCCAGCGCCAATTAGCAATACAGAACTCGAGGAGAGCGGCAAGCGTCGTTCAATCGCCCGCAGGACGCCGGTGAAATCGGTATTGTAACCGCACAACTTACCCGCGTGCACGATGACTGTATTCACCGCACCGATTTCAGCCGCCAGAGGATCGCAATCATCAAGATAGCGGAGAATGCGTTCCTTGTGCGGGAGAGTGACACTGAACCCGGCGATCTGGAACGGCTGGACGGCCGCGATGAAATCAGGCAGCTCGCGCACGCGAAAAGGGAGGTACATGGCGTTTTTGCCGCGGGCGGCGAAGGCGGCGTTATGCATCAGCGGCGAAAGGGAGTGGCCAACGGGGTCGCCGATTACTCCGTAAAGGCTGGTTTGGAGATCGATGCCGGCCCTGGAGCTCCCAAAACGGCGCCTGAGCCGATAGACGCGCTCGATTTCGTCAAAAGGTATTTGACCAGGCGCGGTGCTTTGGGCCACGGGCGCATAAGCGAGGGCACTGCCGTGGCGAAGGGCCAGGATGCGTGCCGCCAGCATCGCCTCGCCCATCGGGACGACCACCACGTCCGGGCGCTCGCGAGCGAGTTCCAATAACCGGCGCACATCAGCCAGCGAGCGACAAGCCGCGGCGATCTTTATGGCCTCTCCACCATACCCTCCGAGGCGTCTCATTAACGCCGGCAGGTTTCGTGGCAGGCGCCGAAACTCATGCGTGGAGATCAGCAGCCTTGCCGGTGCGAGGGCGCCTTTCAATTGACGCGCGCCAACCCGCCGCGCGGTTTCGACTTCGACATCGCACCAACGGCAGCCTGCCGCCACGGCTCGCTCGAGGACGGCGATTTCATCGCCCGCGCTGCCTCTGAAGAACCCACCGGCCCGGTGCCGCCGGCAGGTGGCGATCAAAACCGGGATTTTCGGTTGGCGGGCGGCCCAACCCAGCAGGCGCATGATTTCCGCGTGATTTGCCAGGAAATCGAGCCGCAGTTCGACAATGTGCGCTCTACCGGAGGCGCTTATGGCAGCCTTGACCTGACGGACTGCGTCGGCCGCGCTTCGGGCCGCCACGACGGCACAGACGCGATCGTTTCCGAAAACGCTTGGTTTCGAGATTGCCGACTCGACGATGCTAAGTCCAAGGCGGCGCGAAGCAGGGGTGCTAGGGATGATTTCGGCCTCCGGACGCATTGCTTTCGAGCCGTTGACACGCCGGACTGTTGGTGCGCCGGCGCCCGGCGCTTCTATCATGCGGTATCGAAAGTGTAAAGCAAGGCGCGAGAGCAGCTTGACCGGTTCTAGTACCAACTGCTATTTTCGATCCTGACAATCCTGTGACCGGCAGGCCCGGACGAATCATAAGAGGAGCACTAAGATGATGCAGAGATTCTCCTTTGTTGTTGTTTTGCTGGGGGTTATGGCTTCTCTCGCACATGCTCAAGAAGCGCCGAGGAGACCTCTGGAGAGCCAGCTATATTGCACCGGAATGGTCACCTCTGATTCGGTCCCCACAGACACGTACATCATCTCAGGGGAAGAGTCTTACTTCCACATCGCTTACACCGACGGTCAGCTCGTCTTCATCAATAAAGGCGCATCGCAGGGCGTGAAGGTGGGCGATGAATTCGAAGTGATACGTCCCACCCCGGGCGACAATCTGAAAATCGAATGGTTTCAGTCGCAGTATCGACTGCTCAGGGGGATGGGTACGACCTATGAGGACGAGGCGCGTATCCGAGTCGTTAACGTACAGCGCAAGACTTCGACCGCCCAAATCGTTTCCTCCTGCGGTTATGTGCAACGTGCAGATTTGGTGCAGCGTTTCGCGGAGCGGCCGGCTCCCGAGGTGAAATCCGAAGAGGGTTTCGATATCTTTGCGCCTCCAAGCGGCAAATCCAAAGCTATGATCGTCACCACGAGATACTTTGCCGAGGCTGCGGCCGACGGGACGATCGTTTACGTGAACCTAGGGAGCGCCCAAGGAGTCAAGGTGGGCGACTACTTCCGGGTCTTCCGGTTTCAGGGCAACAGCAGCGAAATCGAATATCAGACGCCAGGAGTCGCCTATCAAATCTTCGGATTCGGCTCGACGTCCTCTTACAGCGGGGCTGAGCTGCCGCGCGACGTGCTGGGCGAAGGCGTGGTACTGCGAGTGAGCAAGAACGCCGCGACCGTGCTGATCACGCTGAGCAAGAAGCAAATGTATCCTGGGGACTACGTCGAGCTCGAATAATAACCGTTTTGGATGCGCCGGGCGGCACCGAAGACGGCAGGCGCTTCAACTCTGCAGGCTCTCGCCTCATGATCCGAACGCCCGGCAACTCAGGCGGGTGCCGCTGGATCACCTCCCGGCCGGCTGTTCTTCCGCAGTCAAAGAGCTGGCGTCAGAAAACACTTCCGCGGTAAATGCGAAAAGCTTCGTTTCTGGATCGCGCCAGCCGTACGGTTCGAGCCCGGCTTTCCGGCAGGCTGCCTCCAGAAATTGTGTCGCGGACCAATTGCGTTCCACGGCCACTTGAGGCAGAAGCAAGCCCCGGCTGGCGCCGCGAATAACGACGATCCCGTGGACTCCCAGTTCAAGCTCTTCCGGCCGTATCGGCCGCAGCTCAGAAACGACGGAAATTTCGATTTCCAGCCCAGCGAGTTCTTCCACGCGGAGCGGCTTGAACCGCGGGTCCCGCAAGGCAGCCGTGGTCGCGCATTGCACGACAGTCTCTGCCAGGGCAGTCCCGCAATCCGTGTGGCCGATGCAGCCGCGCAGCTTTCCATCGCAAAGCAGGGTCACGAAGGCTCCTCCGGGCTCAGCCAAGCGGCCTGCGGCCGGAGGCAGATCGGCAAGACGCAGCCGGACCGCTTCTAAAATGGCCTGGCGAGCGCGCGCCAAAAGGGCGCGGCGATCCGCGCCGGAGAGAAGAGAGTCAGAGAGTGGGGGCATCCTGCGCTTTTCTGCGGCGCTCGAGGAGCCGCAGATGGCGCCTCTGCTTTACTCGGTCGTCCACGTGGCTCCAAAATTTGGAAAAGTATTGAAAGGCCGAGGCGACCGCGCTCATCACCACCAGCCAGACGAGAATCGTGCCCAGAGGGCGCACCCCGGTATGTTTCGCTCCCAGAATTACGGCGCAAACGGCTATCACTTGCAGCACCATCTTGGTCTTACCCAGCGCGGAGGCCGGAATCGTGAAACCCTCGGCGGAGGCGATGTTGCGCAGTCCGAGGACCGTTATTTCGCGGCCGATGATGATGACCACCATCCAGCCGGCGACGAGCTGCATCTGCACCAGCGAGATGAACGCGGCGGAGATCAAGAGCTTGTCTGCAATGGGATCGAGCAGGATGCCCAGCGTAGTCACCTGTTCGCGGCGGCGGGCGTAGAATCCGTCGGCCCAATCGGTGGCCGCCGCAAGCAACAAGATCAAGACACCCCAAACCGCAAAGTTCATGGGCACAGTCAGGAAGACTACGTTTGGCTGGCGCGTAAGCAGGACTACAACCAAAAGCGGTATGAAAAAGATACGCAGAATGGTCAAGCTGTTTGGAAGGTTCATGAAGCACGCAGGCCAAGCACATCCGGCGGACGCGCCTGCCTAGTCTGAATGCCACTTCACTATAGTCTGGCATCGTTGCGACAGTCAACGATCCCCATCGGCGCCAATGTCCATCGCCGCATAGCCGGAGGCCTCCCAGGTCAACCGAGTCGAACGAACTCGGGCAGGAATAGGCCTTTCTGGGTGGCCGATTATCGGACGCCGAAATGTGCTTAGATTGTTAACAGATTCGGGAGACACCCCAATCAGCCAAAAAAGCCTGAAAAGTCGTACTATTACGCCTTTGTTAACGAGGCGAGGTGAGTCAAACTGGCCAAAACCTGTGGATTTTCGTGTGGAAATCGTCGGTTACTTTAAAGTTAATGCACCGAAATGCGACAACTCGAGGGAGCGACCGTGCGGGGCCAGTTGTACTGTAAGTAATAGATAGGGCAGCACTTATATTTTCCGGGGCACGCCGAGATAGCGGCCACCAAGGGAAAATCGGCAGTCCAACATGGGGGCCCGATTTGCACAGAAGTACAGCAACCCCCCAGAAAGCCCTCGGCTGTAACCAGGCAGAAATGAGGGCTACGAAGGGCCGCAGACGCCCGTTTATAGGTCCCCCGAGGGCACCAGGCGCAAGCGCCGGACCAACGATTCCGGCACCTCGGCGTCGATCACCATCTTCGAATCGCGAAGCTCGCTATGCAGCACTCGCCCCAGGCCATGCACTAGGGCCAATTTGCGGCCTTCCGTAAGTGGCACCGCAAAGCGCAGCCGTCTTAGGGGATCAACAGCCATCATTTCGTCGACGCGGCGAAGCAGCTCCTCCAGGCCCGTGGTCTCGAGCGCGGAAACATAGACATTCCCGTTGGCCGCGGACATGGCTTTTCGAACATCCGTATCCAGGCGATCGATCTTATTAAAGACGTGCAGCCGCGCGCGATCGCCGACCCCAAGTTGAACCAGAACCTTTTCTACCTCGGCATCGTGCTCGGCGTGATGCGGATTCGATATGTCCGTGACGTGGAGAATCAAAGCTGCCTGCTGGACTTCCTCGAGCGTCGCGCGGAATGCCGCCAGCAGGCCTTTAGGCAGGTCACGGATAAAGCCGACCGTATCGGAAAATAAAACGCGGCGATTCGAAGGGAGGCGCACAGCGCGGACCGTAGGATCGAGTGTGGCAAACATCTTCGAGGAGACCAGGACGCCGGCGCGGCTGAGCGCGTTAAAGAGGGTTGATTTCCCCGCGTTGGTATAACCGACCAGAGCGACCGTGCCTAGCGGCACCGACTGGCGGGCAGCGCGGCGCAGTGTACGCTGCTGGCGCAACTTCTCAATCGCGGCGCCGATGCGGCCCACGCGCTCGCGAATACGGCGCCGGTCGGTTTCGAGCTTTTGTTCGCCGGGACCGCGCGTACCGATGCCGCCGCCGAGCCGAGAAAGCTCCGGGCCGCCGCCCGCCAGCCTCGGCAGCAGATAGTTCAACTGCGCCAATTCTACTTGCAACTGTCCTTCGCGGCTGCGCGCGTGGCGGGCGAAAATATCCAGGATTAATTGGGTGCGATCGATCACGCGGCGCTCCACGCCCCTTTCCAGATTGCGCTGCTGCACAGGAGTGAGTTCGCGATCGAAGATAATCAGCGGCGCCTGGCGCGCCTGAGCCTCGGCCCGGATCTCCTGCAGTTTGCCTCGCCCGACCACGCTTGCGGGATCAATGGCATCGCGCATTTGAAGAACGCTGCCGACGACCACGGCGCCGGCGCTGCGCGCCAATTCGGCAAGTTCTTCGAGCGATTCACGGGCTGTTTCGTCGGACGCACGGCCGGGGATGTGAGGCGCGCGTTTCAGGCCTAATCCAACCAAAACGGCGCGTTCCCGAACGTCGGTTGTCCTCGAACTCTTCATACGCGTAAAAGAGGTGTGCGCGAATTGGATGCGGCAGAGGCCGACAGAGGAGAATGCGTCAAGCTCGTCCTGTAAATAGGCAGGCTCATTATACCGCGTCGCGCGGGCCAGGCTGCCCGACGGCATTCTGAAATTCTTTTAGCAAAGGCTGAAGATAATCGAGAGCTGCCGCGAGTGTCTCCGGCTCATCGCCAAAACCGGCGAACCATTGGACGCCTGATTCCCGGCGAAACCAGGTGAGCTGGCGTTTTGCGTAGCGACGAGTAGCCTGGGCGATGGCCTCAACCGTACTCGAGAGCGGCTGGCCGGCTTCGGCGTGAGCACGCAGCTCGCGATAGCCGATGAATTCGAAAGCCTTCCCGGCGTTCGGTGCGCCGTCCGCGATCAGCGCCGCCACTTCCTCGCTCCAGCCACGCTCGAGCATGAGGTGAACGCGCCTCTGGATGCGCTCATAGAGCGCCTGGCGCGTGGGGTTGAGGCCGATTTTCAATGGGGCGTAACCTTGCAAGCCTCGACGACCAGCTCGATGCACTTCGCTCAACGGACTTCCCGCCAACAGGCAGACCTCCACAGCACGCACGAGCTTCTGGCGGTCATTTGGCGAGATGCGCCCGGCCGCGGCGGGATCGAGCCGGCGAAGAATCTTGTGCAAGTGAGGGCCGCCGCGCTTTGCGCTGGTTGCATTGAGCCTCGCACGCACTCGATCCGACCGCGTGGGCGCATCGGCCAAGCCCTCCATGAGCGCGCGGAAATAAAGTCCGGTTCCAACAGTAAAGATGGGCAGACGATGGCGACGGCGCAAATCCGCGAGCACTTCGAGAGCCCGTGTGCGATATTCGCCGGCGGTGAAGACGTCCGCGGGCGAAACCAGATCGATCATGTGGTGAGGGACACCGCGGCGCTCGGCCGCCGACGGCTTCGCCGTGCCTATATCAAAGCCGCGATAAACCTGCGTCGAATCACAGGCGATGACCTCCCCGCCCAATTTCTCGGCGAGCGAGACCGCGAGCGACGATTTGCCCGAAGCGGTGGGCCCGAGAATGGCCACGAGCGCCAGCGTGGACGGGTGCACAGGCATTTCGGGAGCCATCACCGAAGAATCCACGGGAATTATCGAACCGATCAAATCAGCTTCCAGTAACGAATCAGCAGATAAAACAAGAAGAGAGCGGCGATAAGAAGCGAACCCACGGCTTGAGCTTCGCGCGGCTTCACTGAGCGCTCAGAGGCAGATTGTATAGAAAAATGAAGCGCAACTCGATAAACGGGCCGCTGAAGGCCGGAGGCAAGGGTTCAAAGGGAGAGGAGCTGCGGATCGATGAATATGCGGCGCGATCGAGGGCCTCCTTGCCGGAGGAGGATATCTGCTGAGGCTGGGAATCAGGCACGGCCCCAGAGGACATAATACGGAATTGCAAAACCACGCGGCCTTTATCGCCGAGTCGAGCCGATTCGGGCATCACGGAATACCAGTTGCGCCTGACACTGTCAACCACACGAGCCAGATAATCCGTGAAATCTACGCCTTCGGTGGGCGTGAGCATCTGCACGGCCCCGCCAAGATAACCCTCGCCGCCGCCACCGCCGCCGTAATTGGGAGCGCCGGGAATTTGCCCGCCGAACTGTTCCATGCCGCTGCCGCCGCTTTGGCGCGACTGCTGCGCCGATTGCTGGAGCGTGCGTCCCGGCGAACTCATGGGCGGAAGAATGAGGCGATTTTGGGCCTGGCTTGGAGCCTGAGGTTTCGGAGTATCGGCGCGAGAATCAGGAGGCGTCTGCGTCTGCGGCTTGGGCGCAGCGGGCAGCTCCGGCGCCGGCTCTGTGGGCGTATCGCGCACCACGCGCTCCGGCTCCTTTGGTCCAGGCAAAGGTTGCGGGACAACGGGCGGCGCCATCTGGCGCAATATGCGCGGGTCGATGCGCATTTGCGGGCTGCGCGGGGCCGGCGGCGCCGGCGGCAAGCCGCGAACATCGGGCGGCATATAGATGAAGTTGAGTTGCTGCCGGGCCAGATCGATTTGCGATTGCGAAGGGGGACGATAGGGAAAGAGCTTGCTCTGCAGCAAAAGAAAACTGATGAACAGGATGTGAAAAGCGACCGATCCCGAGCGGGCCAGCCAGTTCCAATTTCGCGGAGGCGTTTCCACGGGCTCCACCATCAGGTTGACGTCGCCCGTGGTGAGCACGTCGGGATCGAGAACATCGGGAAGTTCGTAGGCGGAGACGGGCCCTTTCGGTTCGAGTTTCACGACCGGCAAAGCCACCGGCACGGTGAAGCGCTGATCGAGTACGGTGAGCGGCGCGTAATCGGGATGGACCATGGCAGGATCGAAAGGCGTCGCCGGAGTATCGCGGGGAACGACCACACGCGAGGCGAGCACGTCGAGGGGCAGATGCGCAGGGATGGCGCTGCGCGTTTGGAGTTCGCCGCGCGGCAGATTCGCGGCGACGACGGTGCGTTCATCGAGCAGAGTGGTGAGGCGCCGCGGAGGCGCCGCATCCGCTCTCTCGGTCGCGGGGCGCACGTCACGCGGAACCAGACTTCTCGGAATCATCAATTTGCTCGAGGGGGTGCGAAGGCACCCAGTTGGACGCGCTGATTGTGCTCCAGGATGCCCGCCATAACGCGGTCCGCCAGCTCCAAGGCACGGCGGCCGGCGTGCGCATCGACCAGCGGGGCCGTGCGATGGCGCACTGCGTCCACGAACGCGCGCAGCTCGGCTGCCAGGGGCTCCTCCTGGCGTGTCGGGATCGGCTCGAAATCGAATTGCGGCTGAGGAGCGGGCTGCCGGACACGAATGCGCAGCACATCCTGCCGGGCATAATCCAGCGAAATATATTCGTGCTCCTGAAAAAAACGGAGCTTGCGCACACGTTCGGTAGACACGCGGCTGGCCGTTAAATTGGCCACGGCGCCGGAAGCGAACTCGAGACGAGCGTGGGCGATATCAACCTTGTCCGTGATGACCGGAATCCCGAGGGCATGAATCGACGTCACCGGCGAATCGGCGAGTGTGAGCAGGATATCCAGATCGTGGATCATGACGTCATACACCACATCAATATCGAGGCTGCGCGGGCTAAACACCCCCAGACGATGTACCTCAAAGTATAACGGCTCTTTCATTATCGGCAAAACGGCTACCAGCGCGGGATTAAACCGCTCCAGGTGCCCAACCTGCAGGATGCGGGCGTATTGCCGGGCGGCATCACTGAGGAGATCGGCCTCGGAAACCGAAGCGGCAATGGGCTTCTCTATCAACACATCAATTCCCTGCGCCAGCAGGCGGCAACCGACGCGCGCGTGCTCGCTGGTGGGCACGGCGACGCTGGCGGCGTCCACACGGCCGCTCAAGGAGTCAAGATCGAGGAGCACCCCGGTGCCAAATTCGTCGGCGACGCGCCGGGCGCGTTCAGAATCTGAATCCAGGACGCCAACGAGCTCCACCCCTTCGAGCTGACGATAGACGCGCGCGTGGTTACGTCCGAAATCGCCTACCCCTACCACCGCCACGCGAACGCGCCGGTGGTTCATCCGGGTTTTGCTCCGGAAGCGTCATTCGGATCACTGGACAGGTGGTTCGGCGGGCCACTGGGTTCGGCATCCGTCGCAAAAGCTTGCAGGGCGATTCCCGCCTCGTCGGCCGCCTCGATAAGACGGGCGCGATCGAAAAGCAAGGTGCGGCAGGCGTCTATCGCGAGGGCTGTGGCCTGGGAACGCCTCATCACTTCGACGGTCCGAAGTCCGACGACGGGTACATCGAACCGCATATCCTGGCGGGGCTTGGCGACCTTTACGACGACCAGGGGCTTGCCCGCCGCGAGCCGCGCTGCGCGTTCGATGGTCTCGTCGGTTCCTTCCATGGCTTCGAGGGCCACGCAAGCGCGGTCGCTGATGACCACGGTCTGGCCCAAATCGAGCCCGGCAACATGCCGGGCGATTTCGCGGCCGTAGGCAATATCGGCCGATTCACGCGCATCCGGAGCGCGCCGAGTGAGAACGCCGGGGTCGGGCAATAGCGGTTTCAGAAAGGTAGTCGAATCGACGAGTTGAATGCCTTCCTCTGCGAGGACGCGGGCCACGGCGCCAATCAGGGAATCGGTATTCTTCCTCGGCAAAGAAAATATCAGTTTCGCCAGCTTCCAGTCCGGCCGAATGGAACTAAAGATCTTGGTGTGCTTCACCTGGCCGGCCATTACCGCCCGGGTAACGCCCTCCTGATGGAGCAGTTCGAGAGCGCGACTCAATTCGCCCAGGCTCACCCAATGGAGCCGCTTGGCGATGGCCTCCAATTCGGGAGCAGCCTCCTCCCGAAGCGCAATCACGGACATTTCGATGCCCTGACTTCGCGCGGCTTCTAAAACGAGAAAGGGAAAGCGTCCGTTTCCCGCAATCAGACCCCATTTCCCGGGAAGGGTTGCGCTCGGCGGGAACATATTTCCTTCGGAACCGCAAGCCACTACTTGATTACACCGCGCTCGCTGGATTCCATGAAGCGTATCAGTTCGCCGACTTCGGCGGAGCCATTGAGTGTAAGCCGCATCTGTTCGAGGGCCTGGCTCGTGTTGAGCTTCGAATTCAGAAGCAGGCGATAGGCGCCCTCAATGGCGCGAATACGATCCGTGGTAAAGCCGCGGCGTTCCAGTCCGACGCTGTTAACGCCGAAAGAGCGGGTGTGGCGCTCGGTGACCACGAGCGAGAACGGCGGAACGTCTTGCGTAATCACGGTCGAGGCGCCTACATAAGCATGGCGACCGATGCGGCAGAACTGATGCACGGGAGAAAATGCGCCGATCGTGGAGTAGTCCTCGACGGTCACATGACCGGCCAGAGTGGCGCTATTGGCGAAAATGGTGTGATTGCCGACCACGCAATCGTGGGCTACATGAGCCGAGGCCATGAACAGATTATCGCTTCCGATGCGAGTCAGGCCACCGCCTTGGATGGTTCCGCGGCTCACCGTAACGCACTCACGGAAGACGTTGCGATCGCCGGCCTCCAGGCGCGTGCGCTCGCCCGCATACTTCAGATCTTGCGGATCGCCGCCGATTCTGCAAAACGGATGCAGCACGTTGGAGCGGCCCAGGCGAGCCGGGCCGTTCACGACAGCGTGAGGGTGAAGAACGCACTCCTCGCCCAGTTCCACCTCATCGCCGACCACGGCGTAGGCTCCGATGCGGATTCCGGCGCCTAATCGGGCGCCCGGGGCAATTACCGCGCGGGGATCAATTTCCAGCGGAGCTGCGGCACGATGCACCGTTTCGCTCATTCTCGACGTCCTGCCACGCCAGCCGGCTGGGCGGCCGCGGGCGCTTCCACCGGATCGCGGTCCACCATCTTACACATCAAAGTCGCCTCGGCCGCGAGCTCGCCATTGACGGTGGCCGTCCCGCGCAGTTTGCAAAAATTCCCGCGCCAGGAGACCACCGCAACATCGAGCCGCAACTGCTCCCCCGGAACCACGGGCCGGCGAAAGCGCGCGCCGTCGACGGCGACGAAGTAGAGCAATTTATTCTCGCGCTCTGGAACTTCCTGCAAGAGCAGCAAACCCCCGGTCTGGGCCATGGCTTCGATGATCAAGACGCCCGGCAGGATGGGTTTGCCGGGAAAATGGCCCTGAAAAAAACTCTCGTTGATGCTGACGTTTTTCACGCCGACAATGCGCTTGAATCGCTCCATCTCCAGGATGGCGTCGACCATCAGGAATGGGTAGCGATGGGGAAGGATCTTCTGGATGCCGTTGGTGTCCAGAATCATCGCAGCTCCTCAATTGCGGCGAGAGGCTCCGCACAGCACGCCCAAAAACAATCCAGCCATTATAAGCGAAAGGGCGAAGGCTCGGGAACCGCGTTGCCGCGGAAGAGGGCGGCTGCTAGCATACGCGCTCGGTGAGCTCACCCGAAAAAGTGCTGGAAATACTGGCGTTTTTGCGAAGGCGCGAGAAGGCCATGGTGCGTTTACTCAAACGCTTCGTGCGCTGCGAATCGCCCACGGATTCGAAGCCTGCCATGGACCATTTCGGGCGCATGGTCGCGGCGGAATGGCGCAAGCGCGGAGCGAAGATCGAGTATCTCCCCCGAAAGGGAGAAGGCAATCTCCTGCGGGTAACCTGGCCCGCAGATCGCGCGCGCCGGGTGGGGATTCGTGCTTGCGCGGATCAAATTCTAGTCCTCGGACATTTGGACACGGTCTACAGTCTCGGCACGATCAAGAAGATGCCCTTTCGGGTGAGGCGGGGACGGGCGTTCGGTCCCGGCGTTTTCGATATGAAGGGCGGAATCGTCAACGCTCTATTCGCGGTCGATGCGCTGGCACATGCGGGCTGGCTGCCGCGCCGGCGTATTGTCTTTCTTTGGACTTCGGACGAAGAGACCGGGAGCAAAAGCTCGCGTGGGGTGATCGATCAGGAAGCCCGGCGCAGCGCGGCGGTGCTGGTGCTTGAACCTGCAGCCGGACCAGACGGGCAACTCAAAACAAGGCGCAAGGCCACCGGAACAGCCGAGCTCGTCATCACCGGCCGCGCAGCACATGCCGGACTCGATCCAGGAGCCGGGGTGAACGCGGTGCATGAGCTGGCATTGCAGGCGGCGCGGCTGATGCGCCTGAATAATCCTCGCCGCGGAATCACCGTGAACCCGACGATCGCGCAGGGAGGCACGCGCAGCAACGTCATCCCCGCGGAAGCGCGCCTCACGATCGACCTGCGCGCCGAAACTGTCGCGGACATGCGCCGGATCGAGCGCAAGCTGAAGGCGCTCCGGCCGATTCTGCCGGGCGCGCGTGTCACCGTGGAGGGCGGATTCTCGCGTCCGCCGCTAGAACGCCGCGCCAGCGCGGCGCTTTTCTCTCAGGCGAGCAAGCTGGCGGAGCAATTGGGATTTTCCGTCGGCGAATGCCTCGCCGGAGGCGGTTCCGACGGCAACTTCACCGCAGCGCTCGGCGTGCCCACGCTCGATGGCTTGGGCGCCGTCGGCGAAGGCCCTCACAGCCCCGACGAACAAGTGATTATTGCGGCTCTGCCCCAGCGCGCCGCCCTTCTCGCCGCGCTGCTAGTCACTTTATAAATTCAATATCGTGATCGGTGCTCTGGCGTAAAGCCTAGTGCCGTTCCAACTAATTTTGACTATCCACGGCCAGCTAGATAGCCTTTGCCGGACACCCTTTGCTTAGGCTCATCAAGTTGGAACGGCACTAGTGGATCTTGCGGAGGTAGTCGGCGGTGGAGGCGTTGAGGTCCGCATAGGTCGAGTGCAGCGTGACGCGGACGGCATCCTCGGCAGAAGCGCCCTCGTCGAGCCGGTCGAGGAGCCGTTCCAAATCGCCGGGGCTGGTGGTTTCGATCGTTTCGATGACGGCAAGCGACCACTCATAAGCAATCCGGGCAAAGCCCGGTTGCAGATTGGTCCAGAAGGGCTCGAGAGCGGAAAGCGACGGTTCTTCATGGCGGTCATACATGCCGAGAAGCTCCGCGGTTGCATTGACGCCGGTGCGCGTTCCTTCCATCCACTGTGCGGTGCCTTCCTGCAACCAGGTGGGGCAGTGGCCGTGCGTTTTTTCATTGATGAAGCTGTGCGTCAATTCGTGCTTGAGGACACGCGCGAGCCCGGGCGTCACTTTCTCGAGTCCCTGCACCGGCACGCGAATACGGCCATCGTTCAGCGCCCCGGCCCAGCTTGGGGCGCGGGTAATATCCTGAAACAGCTGATTGGTATAAAGCGTGACGGAAATGGGCTCCTTGGGCGTGTAATTGAGCGCGGCGGAAATATCCTCAAAATCGCTCTCTAAGACGCGAAGGACGTCACGAGCCAACTCAGGCGCCGCCTGGCCGTAATAGTGCAAATCGAAATGCGCGCTGCGGTTTTCGCGAAAGCTATTTTCGACGTCGAGATCGCGCTGGGCCTTCTCCAATGCGCGCGCCACATCCGGATCGGGATGTCGCTCCTGGGAACGCTTCCACTCTGAGACGGCATCCTGCAGGCGATTCAACCCGTAATCAGCCCAACCTGCCAGTTTGGCAATGTCAGGAGAGTTCGCGTCGCTGCGCCGCGCTTTCTCGAGCAGGTCCAGAGCGGACTGGTATTCTCGTCGCTTCAAGTGCAGAAAGGCCGCGCTGAGGAGCAATGGGACTTTGTCTGGCGCAAAACCGAGCGCGCGCCCGGCATGCTGCAGAGCCGCGCCAAGATTACCTTGGTCAAATTCAAAATGGCCGGCCGCTGATTCCGCTTCTGCCGCTCGTGACAGGGCATCGGGGGCGCGCGTGGCTGCCCTGGCGTCGATCTGCGCCAGAGCCTGCTGGTCCAACGCGCCATCTCGGAGGATCGATTGCAACAGCGAAGCCGAATCGGCGCTGCTCGAAGAGGGCGGGGCCATCGACAATTCCGCCGCGGCGGAATTCGAGTTAGTTTGCGGGGCAATCGGAGGATCACCGCTCACGATGCGGTCGACGAGCGATTCGGGCACGCTCATCGTACCCGCCGCTGTCTCGAAGGTTACTTTTCCATTCTGCTTGACGGCATTCGTGCCCTGAATCTGGCGGCCGTTTTTGAGGTAAATCGTGTCGGCCCGAGCGAAAAGGGGGCTCAAGAGAGCCACAAGGAGCGCCATCCCAATTGGCCTAAGTGCGGTATTCACAGAGCCTCACAGGACGCGAGGGTCGCCGATCAACGGTAGGAATAAGACTTGTATGTGTCAATTGTACGAGCGGGGTTTTGTTTCCAGCACGTACACTGGCACCGCAGGCCCGGGAGGCGCCGGTCTAGTGCCGTTCCAACTATTTGCACCAAATTCTCTACTAGGCCACCCCACAGCCAATCGCAGGCTCTTTGGGCCGAACCTCTCGCCGGATCAAGTTGGAACGGCACTAGACTGGTTGCGGGTGGTGGCCGGTCAGTTTCCCGTTTGGGCCGATTGCAGCATGGCGTCGCGTTTGGCCTTGAATTCTGTCCCAGGCTTCCATTCGGGCATCATGTCGCTGTTTGCCACGCGATAACCTACGAGAAAGTAAAGCTGAGCATCCTGAACGGCGCCGCTCATATCCCAATCGGGCTGAATCTTGTCGGAAGGCTTGTGGTAGTTCTCGGCTGTGTATTTCTGCCGCACCTGCAGACCCCAGCCCTCGGGCTTGCCGATGAAATCTATCCCCGAATCCGGGTCAAACGCGGGCACCCCCTCCTTGGAAAAGCTGAAATGATCGGAGCGGTAGAAGTGCCCCTGCTCGGGTTCCGGGTCGGGCTTCACCGTGCGACCCTGTTCGCGAGCGGCGTCGGCGACCAATTCATCGAGCGTCGAGTTTCCCATGCCGACCATGACGAGATCGCGTGTGCGCCCGTGCACGTTCATGGTATCCATGTTGATGTCCATGGCCGTACGCGCGAGAGGATACAAGGGGTGCTCGGCGTAGTAACGCGAGCCCAGCAAACCCTGCTCCTCTGCGGTGACGGAGAGGAATAGAATGCTCCGCCGCGGCGGCGTTTTGAGCTGCTGGTAAGCCCGCGCGATTTCGAGCAGCGCCGCGGTGCCGGAGGCATTGTCTACTGCCCCGTGGTAAATGCGATCGCCGTTCACTTCCGGGCCGATGCCGAAGTGATCCCAATGCGCGGTATAGATTACGTAGCTGTCTTTTAGCTTCGGATCGCTGCCGGTCAGGCGCGCGATGACGTTGTGCGAATCGATGGTTCGCAGACGATTGTGAATGCTGATCTTGGCGCGCAGGCCCAGCGGAACGGGGCGGAAGTCGCGTCTCACCGCCGCGGCGCTGAGTTTGCCGAGATCGAGCCCGGCCATGCGGAAGAGTTTGTCGGCTGTTTCGCGTGAAATCCAGCCTTCGAGCGCGAGGCGGCTCATGTTTTTATCCGGGCTTTCGAGGTCAAACTGCTCGGCGCTCCAGCTATTGCGCACGACCTCCCAGGGGTACCCGGCCCGGTCGGTCTGGTGCACGATGAGGCAGCCGGCCGCACCCAATTCAGCGGCCTTCTCGAACTTGTAGGTCCAGCGCCCGTAATAGGTCATCGCCTTTCCGCCAAAGGTTTTCGGATCGAGCTGGCTGGGATTCTGCGGATCAGGCACTGGCGGATCATTGATCAGCACAACGAGGACTTTGCCGCGCACGTCCACGCCTTTGAAATCATCCCACTGAAATTCGGGCGCCTGAACGCCGTACCCGGCAAAGATCATGTCGGCATCGACTGCGCTGGTATCCACCATGCGCTTGGTCCAGGCCACAAAATCGTTCTGAAATTTCGGCGCCAGGGAACGCCCGTGGCCGGTGAAACTGAGCTTCATTTGCGGGTCCGCCGTGATTCCGACCAGGCGCACATTTTGCAGGTAGCTGCCATCGGGATTGCCGGGTTCGAGGCCGGCGCTGCGGAACTGGTCCTGCAAATACTGAATCGTGAGCTCTTCGCCTTTGGATCCCGGACCGCGCCCTTCGAACTCGTCGGAGGAAAGCGTGCGAATGTCTGCCAGCATGCGATCGCCGGAAATAGATTTCAGGGCGGCATCGGGCGAACTCGTCCGGCGCGCGCATCCGCAGGCCAACGAGGCAAGTGCAATGATGCAAAATGCC
>DASPYR010000106.1:0-7193 GCA_035636675.1 Rugosimonospora sp.
AAATCGCATGTGACAAGCGCCGCGGTTTCGGTTAACTTCAGTGATTTCGTTATGACCTCAGATCGCGGCAGTTTCGTGGACCTGGAACACGCCTCCGTGGCTCGCGGCGAGAAAGTCGTGCTGCACGATATTTCCCTGCGCATCTCCAGCGGCGAACACATCGCCATCCTCGGCCCTAATGGCTGCGGCAAATCCACTCTGATCAAGACCATGACCTGCGAGTGTTATCCCATCGCCCGCGAGGGAATGCGCGCCCGCATTTTTGGCCGTGAGCGCTGGGACGTCTTCGAGCTGCGCAAGCGGCTCGGCGTGGTCGCCGCCGAACTGCCCAGCGAACGAACCCTGCACACGCGGGGCCGCGACGCCGTGATCTCCGGCTTTTTCGCCAGCTCCACCATCTGGCCCGAAATGCACGTCAGCCAAGCCATGCGCCAGCGAGCCGCCGCCGTTCTCGATCAGCTCGAGGCAGGCCACCTTGCCGAAAAGCCGGTCGGCGAAATGTCCGCGGGCGAAATGCGCCGCGTCCTCATCGGGCGCGCGCTCGTGCACAATCCGGAAATGCTGCTCATCGACGAACCCAGCAACGCCCTCGATCTCGCCGCGCAAAGCGAGTTGCGCCAGACGTTGCGCCACCTGGCGCAGCACGGGGTGGGCATCGTACTCATCACGCATCACCTTGCTGACATCCTCCCAGAGATCGACCGCGTCGTGATGCTGCGCGCGGGGCGAATTTTTGCCGATGGCCCCAAAACGGAGTTGCTCACCGAAGACCGGCTGCAGAAGCTTTTCGGCGTGCCGGTTACCATCGCCCGCCGCGACGGCTTTTACCACGTCTGGTAGCGCCACGGCCTTTGCCATCGCGCGAAACTCTTCGCCCCAATTCCCTACTCCCCATGCACGTTTTAGGTGATAATGCGCGGCGCAGCTGCCGCCGTGATGGCATGCGCGGCCGCTCTGACCATTCCTGAGGTGACGCTTGGCGACAAAGACTTGGAGCTCTACGGCGCCTCCTGAAGAATTTCAGCCCTACATCGATTCGGAGCGCGGTGTTCCCGAATTCACCTTGCGCGCCATCCTGGCGGGCATCGTCGCCGGCCTTTTTTTCGGCGCCGTCACGGTCTACGTGGGCTTGCGTGCCGGCCTCACCGTTTCCGCCTCCATCCCCATCGCCGTGCTATCCATCAGCATTTTGCGTGCCTTCGGCAAAGTCACCATCCTCGAAAACAATATCGTGCAAACCACGGGCTCGGCCGGCGAATCGATTGCCGGCGGCGTGATTTTCACGCTGCCAGCATTGATTTTCCTGGGCTTTCCTTTGGAATACTGGGGTGTATTTTTCCTCGCTCTGATTGGCGGATGGCTGGGCGTTCTCTTCATGATTCCGCTGCGCCGCCAGCTCATCGTCAAAGAACACGGCAATCTTCTCTATCCGGAGGGCACGGCCTGCGCCGACGTGCTCGTAGCGGGCGATCGCGGCGGCTCCTTCGCCAGCCGCGTTTTCTGGGGATTAGGCCTCGGCGGCTTGTACTCGGTGCTGATGAATACGATCGGAGCCTGGCGCGATACGCCCACCTATAACCCCACGTGGCTTCCCGGCGCCTCCTTCCGCGCGAACATCACGCCGGAATATCTCGGCGTCGGCTACATCATCGGCCCGCGCATCGCCGGCATTCTTTTTTCCGGCGGCGTTTTTTCCTGGCTGGTGCTGATGCCGGCCATTCGTTTCTTCGGCTCGCTTTCACCGAATCAAGCGCTCTATCCGAGCACCATCCCCATTCCGCAGATGACCTCCGACCAACTCTGGTCGAGCTATATCCGACCGATGGGCGCGGGCGCCGTGGCCGCCGCGGGAGTGATCACTCTGGCCAAAACGCTGCCCACCATCTGGGCGGCTCTCACCGCCGGATTAAAGGAAATGAAAGCCGGCCGCGAAGGCCGCGCGCGCGTGGCCAACCGCATCGAACACGATTTGCCCATGAAATTCGTTGTTCTTGGCGCTGCGGCGGTCGCGGCGATGATCTGGGTCCTTCTTACTTTTCGTCCGATTCCCGGCGCGCAGACCGGGCTCTTTGCCAATTTCCTCGCCGCCATCTTCGTGCTTGTCTTTGGATTCTTGTTCACCACGGTCTCTTCGCGCATCACCGGGCTCATCGGCACCTCCTCGAATCCCATCAGCGGCATGGCCATCGCTACGCTGATGGCCACCTGCGCCATATTCCTTTTGGCCGGCTGGACCGGGGGATCATATTCCGCGCTGGCCCTCACGATTGGCGGTGTAGTCTGCGTTGCCGCCGCAAATGCGGGCGGCACTTCGCAAGATTTGAAGACCGGCTTTCTGGTTGGCGCGACTCCGTCGAGGCAGCAGATCGCGCTGATCATCGGCGCCATGGCTTCCGTCTTTGTGATCGGTGGCACCCTAAAACTGATGAACCTCGGTTTAGCCGAATACAAACCGGTGCAAATTAATGTCGACATCGCGCACCTGCCTTCGGGCGTGCAGGTGGAAAACCCAAATTACGTCTACCAGGGCAAAACCTACACGCTCATCAACGCGCTCGGTTCGGGCGTCGTGCCCGACGGCAAGTACCTCTACGATGCCGATACTCATCGCGTGGAGATTCAGTGGGTGCAAGGGATCGGCAGCGACAAAGCCGCCGCGCCTCAGGCCCGGCTGATGGCCACGGTGATCAACGGCATCCTCAACCGCCAGCTTCCCTGGCGGCTCGTGCTGCTGGGAGTGTTTCTGGTCTTCACGGTGGAACTGCTCGGCATTCGCTCCTTGCCCTTTGCCACCGGCGCATATCTGTCCATCGCCACGACGATGGCCATCTTCGCCGGCGGAGTGGTGCGCTGGCTCGTGGAACGCAGCCGCGGCGCCGCTGCTGGACATGAAGTTGGTCCCGGCCCCCTTTACGCCAGCGGCTTAATTGCCGGCGGCGGTGTCTTTGGCTTGCTCGGCATCGTCGTCGCTCTGCTCGAGGACCAGGAGTTCCGCTACCACATCTTCCGCTCCGGCCTGTTCCAGTTTGGTCCCAAGATCATGGGCGGCTTGGCCGATAGCCATCTCTTCGCCGTTTTCATGTTCGTGCTGCTCGCCGCCTCCCAGTTCTACTTCGCGCGCAAGAAAATGGAGTAGCCGTTTTGCGACGTCCGTTGGCGGCAAAGGACCTGACTGGTTCGGTAAGGATGCGAATAGAGTATGGTCGCGGTTGCAGCCAGGGTTGCTAGCGCAGAATCTACACCGGAGGCCGGTTTGCGCCTCATGGAGCGCCCGTATTGAAAAGCGGGTGCCGGCGCGTGCACAATTGATGAAAGCGCAATCGATGCTGCCATAGGGAAAGGACTAATATGGACCGGGAGCGAGAACGGGCGGCCGAGGTCGTATCACGCTACATTGGGCTCGGGCAGCTTAGGGAACGCATCGAACGCCTGTTGCTGAGATCAGACGTGCAATACGCTGTTCGCTTCGATAGCGGCAATACGGAGGGCGAGTTTGCCTATTCCTGGTCGGCTATTTGGTCGGAGAACTGACACCGCCTTATCTCCGCATTTTCCTTCACATTCCGAGTTCGCCTGCAAAAAGTGGAGTGAACGCGTTGTGGCGCGGATCGCTGAATTGGCCTCCAAAGCTCAAACAGCCACCACGAACGCGTTCTCTGATCTGTCGATTCAAACCCTTGCACTATAGATGAGAAAGGGGTAGTTTCCGGCAGAGGTGCGCGGTGCAAACGAAACTCCTTCTGGTTTCTGCCGTCGCGGTTAGCCTTCTCATTGCCGATCCGGCATTTGCGCATCACGGGACCGCCGGATACGACATGGCCAAGATTGTCACCCTCACGGGAACCGTGACCAAGGTCGATTGGACTAATCCTCATATCGTCATCTACATGGATGCGAAAGATGCCACGGCAAACATCCAGCATTGGTCTCTCGAACTCTCTGCTCCCCTTTTGATGCAGCGTTTCGGCTGGACCAAAAATTCCGTCAAGGCGGGCGACCAACTGGTTGCGGAGACCCACCCTGCGAAAAACGGTGCGCCCGTCGGGACCAGCGGAACCGCCACTTTCATCCTGAAGTTCGTGGTTAACGGCACTCCCCTGCCCGTGGTGAGCGCCACACCGCCGCCTCGCGAGTGAAATCCGCAGTGGAATCGCTTCAGGACCCCTGCGTCATGTAAGGAGTTACACGATGCGGAATCGCCGGATCAGCTTCCTCAAGAACTTGGCCGTTTCCGTGGGCCTGCTTTGCGGCGCCCCGGCCCTGCTCGCACAAACAGCCACGCCGCAGCCCGCCGCCCAGAGTTCTTCTCGGGTGCCGGATCTATCCGGAAATTGGGCCGTGAAGCCGGGCGGGACGAGTTGGGATCCGTCCGACCCCTCGGGCAGCAAGCCCGAGCAGCTTCCGCTGACGCCTTGGGGACTCGAACGGCTCAGGGCCGCTCGGCCTCCCTTTGGAGTCAAACAGACGTTCGACCCCAATGATCCGCACCAGAGGTATTGCGATCCGCCTGGCACGCTGCGTATGTATTCTTATCCCTGGCAGTTCACCATCCTGCAAACTCCCGCCCAGATTTACCTGCTGTTTGAATACCTTCACGTATGGCGCATCGTTACGATGGATCGTCCACATCCCAAAGATTTGGACTCCACATGGCTTGGCGATTCCGTGGGCCATTACGAAGGCGGCACTCTCGTCATCGATACGGTCGGTTTCAATGACAAAACCTGGCTCGATAATGTGGGCCATCCGCACAGCGATGAGTTGCACACCGTGGAGCGCTTGCGGCGCTTGAATCAAGACACTTTGGAGCTCGAGCTTACCATCGAAGATCCTAAGGCCTACACCCACTCCTTCACTTCAAAGAGAACCTTCAAGCTGAGTTCTTTCCCCATGGGCGAAACGATGTGCTCTTTGTCCGAGGACCAATCGTTTCAACAGCACATCATGGACCGCACGGTCTCATCGCCGGCCGCGAAATAACGCCTGCATGCTGCCCCGCGAGATATCGTTGCGTGACGCTTGCAGACCGGCGACACGCTTGGGCACACCTTGGATATTGCCGGCACGCCTTGGCTCGATGGCGCCGAGCCGTAGGCCGGTAAAGGCGGCACTGGCGCGATCGTGCGCATTCTGGTTGATCTGGCCCGGAATCTCGGCGGCCAGCGGGCGGAAAAACGGGAGCCCAGACGCATCGCATCCGGGCTCCCGGTGTGAAAGACCTTTTTAGCTTCCGTTATCTTTTATCTTACCTCGGCTCCCGCTCCACGTGAGCGAAGACGGCCACGCAGCCCGTGCCTACGAGGCCAAACTTGGAGCACTGGTCTCCGTCGGCCGCCCGAACCGGCGTAAAGACGTGATTGTTTTCGGCAAAGGCCGCTTCGTTCCTGCCGCTGAAATCGGAGAGGGTTTGAATCACCTTGTGCGTTTGCGGATCAACGACGTTCAGCACATTCGTATCGTTGTTGGCGGCATAGACGAGGTCGTCTCCTGGATTGAACCACAGTTCGTCAGCCGGAACATTGGGGGTCGTCTGAGCAATGATTTTGCCGGTGAGCGCGTTTAGGTAGATGAGGCTGTTGACGTTGCCGCATTCCACGACCAGGTGTTGATACGGCGCCAGCACCTCGCCCGACGGGTTGCAGTTGCCGACTGAGTAGGCCTTCTCAACTACTCCTGTTGTCGGGTTGATCACCGCTATTTCCCCCGTCCCCAGGGGTTTGCCGGTAGCGGGGTCGTTCACATTTGGCACTGTTAGGAAGAATCGGCCGAGCTCCCCATCCCACAACGGCTGCTCCAATCCACCCCCCGCGGTGATGTTTGGAATCGTCACGATCTGGACACCGTAAGTAGTGGCGTCAATCAAGGCCGCATACGGCTCAATGGCAACGGTCGCGTCTTTGGCAGAGTTAGGTCGGTCGATCGCGGCCAGGATCTTGTGATGCTTCGGATCGTAGCCGACTTCATCGGCGCGGTTGCAGTTGGGCCGACACGCGTCAGTTGACACGTCGACTGCCGGGGTTTTGATGATCTGCAGGTAGGTGGGAGAATTGGGATCAACATCCGCCACCTGAACCTTGGTATTGCCGTCACCGGCCCAGAGTTTTCTGTTTGGTGTCACCAGCACACCACCCGGTCCACTGCCGTTGGTCACAGTCACACTTGAGGGGCCCGCGAAGCCCGGCACCCGGCCTACGAATGTGTCGTTTTCGGCGTCGATGACATCCACGCCTTTGTTGGATCGATCCGCGAAATACAATCTTTCGGTTCCCGGGTCCACCCAGGCAATGTCGGTGCTCTTGAGAGCATTGCCAGGTATGCCGATCACGCCGATGGCTTCCAGCTGGTCGCGATCCCGATCATCCTGATCGCGCCCATCGGGGCGCGCGCCGATGGTGAGCGTCAAAAGAAAAGTCAAGCCGAAGAGAAGACAACCGGTCACCTTGGACTTCATTAGTGTGCCTCCTTTAGATTTTTGGCCGACTTCTTGGCAAGCGTGTAACGGACCACACGAAGGCCAGAGCTGATGTTCTGGAGAGGGGGACGCCGGTTCCAGATTCAGCGAGTGGGAGACTATATACGCCCATCGCCGCAGGGTGTCAATCGCTGTGCGTTGACAGGATGACCGAGGAAGACTTCAGGTCCGCGAACTTCCGATCCCTTATCCCCGCGGACCTCGCGCTAAGGAGATCGAATACTCCCGCACCATTAACCTCAATAATCGGCAGCCGCACTTCTCGTGTTCTATTTCTGCGCAGCGTCGGAGGGCCAAGCAGGACCCACGTTCTGGATTCGCCAAATTCTCGGCCGTCGCGCCGCCGCTCACCAGATCATTTCACGGAGCTGAGGGAGTTAAGAATGCTACTCGCCGTGGCTTCCTGTATGAGTCTTTCTGCATCCTCTTGCAGAAGGAATCCCTCACGGACTGCCTTTCCCGCCGCCGACCGCACAACTGCAACGTAGGCTTCGTGTGTGCCATACCGCTCTTCCAAAGAGGGCCGCGGATCGCCCGACGCAACCCGCTCCGCCTTGGTCTTGGCAAACGGCACGAAGCCGCCGACAAATCCGCAGAGTTGGCCTTTGAAGAATCCCGACGCGACGATATTCCAACCCAGGTACGTACCCAGCGGCGCTTGGTGCAGTACGGAAGGAACCCCGCCGAGCTCATTTCCATCTGCATTCACTTTAGGCACGAG